>JAGCLA010000024.1 GCA_017647225.1 Bacteroidaceae bacterium
TACCATACTTGCTGTGAATGTAATTGATGGAATAACCATCTTCAAGCATATGCATATACTTTAGCAATGCTGAATGATCGTGTTTCTTACGCATAAAATAAACCCCAAAGTTTTTTGTCTAACTTTTGGGGTTCACTTCAAATTTGCAACCTTATTTTTTATCTTCTGTCATCAAGCATCGCCCTTAGGAGCTACCTGCATTGGAATAGACAATTTCGGCAGGTCTATTTCTCCGTACTGGGCTTCATATTGCTTTATATTGTCGCGTAAAGCCAATACAAGACGTTTTGCATGCTCAGGTGTCATTACGATACGTGACTTGACTTTTGCCTTTGATACTCCGGGCATCATACGTACAAAGTCCATCACGAATTCCGAGGACGAGTGTGCTATTACCGCAAAATTAGAGTATATACCTTCAGCTATATCCTCTTTCAATTCAATTTGCAATTGGTTTTCGTTTTTCATCTCAATAACAATTTTATTCAACACCTTTTGAATAGAACGAAACAAGATTCACATCAAATATCAATGTCGAATATGCAGGTATTCCCGACTTTTCATGTACTCCATAACCCAAGTTGTAAGGTATATAGATGCGCCATATATCGCCATTGAGTTGTGTTGTTCCGGCTACCATTTGCTGAACAGCTGTATAGAAACCGGCTACCGTATCCGACAATTTCAGAGTCGTAGGCACGTCAAACTCGGGTTCGAGCTCGCCGTCGTAACTGCTATCGAATATAAAGCCTTTCGGATAGCTCTTTGAAGGTATCAGACTACCGCGATAATTGACATTTACATAATCGGTATATGCAGGATGTTCTGTTCCATTACCGGCTTGCATTATATAACAATACACATAGTATTCATTACCCCACTCTCTACTCTCGTCGAGGCCGGTAACAAGAAATCTTTTCCAAGAGCCATCGTTACTGTTACGTACAACAGAAGCTATGGAATCAATAAATGCATCGTTTTTTTTCTGCCAATTGTCATATTCTCCAACTTCAACAGTATCGTCGCACGAAGTGAAGCCGAAGAGCAGAACAGCCAATAACAGAAACAGAGATTTCCAATCCTTCATTTTATTTTCATTAAGAAAGTTTCTTCAAAAGAGAAGTGATGCTTACGTTATCCTGAATGATGTTGCGCAAATCGCTGATTGCAACACGACGCTGTTCCATAGTGTCACGCTCGCGCAATGTAACCATACCGTCCTCCAATGTCTGGTGGTCAACTGTTACACAGTATGGAGTACCGATAGCGTCCATACGACGATAACGTTTACCGATAGAATCCTTCTCCTCGTAATAACAGTTGAAGTTAAACTTGAGTTCATTCATTATCTCACGTGCCTTTTCAGGAAGACCGTCTTTCTTGACAAGAGGAAGAACAGCCAACTTGACAGGAGCAAGAGCTGCCGGCAAACGGAGTACAACGCGTGTCTCGCCGTTCTCAAGCTGCTCTTCGCAATATGATGCACACATGATGCTGAGGAACATACGATCGACACCGATTGATGTTTCGATAACATAAGGAGTATAGCTCTCGTTTGTTTCAGGATCGAAGTACTTGATATTCTTGCCCGAGAACTTCTCGTGCTGGCCAAGGTCGAAGTTTGTACGTGAGTGGATACCCTCAACCTCCTTGAAGCCGAAAGGCATACGGAATTCGATGTCGGTAGCAGCGTTGGCATAGTGAGCAAGTTTCTCGTGGTCGTGGTAGCGGTAAGCATCGTCACCGAAGCCAAGAGCCTTGTGCCATGCAAGACGTGTCTCCTTCCACTTGTTGAACCACTCGAGTTCGCTGCCCGGACGTACAAAGAACTGCATCTCCATCTGTTCGAACTCACGCATACGGAAGATGAACTGACGTGCCACGATTTCGTTACGGAAAGCCTTACCTATCTGAGCGATACCGAAAGGAACACGCATACGGCCTGTCTTCTGCACATTGAGGTAGTTCACGAAGATACCCTGTGCTGTTTCGGGACGCAAGTAAATTTTCATTGCACCGTCTGCTGTAGAACCCATATCGGTTGAGAACATAAGGTTGAACTGACGTACCTCGGTCCAGTTGCGTGTACCAGAGATTGGACAAACGATTTCCTCGTCAATGATTATCTGACGCAACTCGTCAAGATCCATTGCATTGAGAGCCTTTGCAAAACGCTCCTGAAGAGCATCGCGCTTTGCCTTTTCAGCAAGAACCTTAGGATTTGTCTCCATGAAGAGCTCGCGGTTGAAAGAGTCGCCG
Organism: Bacteroidaceae bacterium; assembly: GCA_017647225.1. Taxonomy (GTDB): domain Bacteria; phylum Bacteroidota; class Bacteroidia; order Bacteroidales; family Bacteroidaceae; genus HGM04593. Next base: position 2,260 of record JAGCLA010000024.1, read on the forward strand.
AAACGTTTTGCAGCCTTTGCAGCCTCCTTCTCCATTTTCTCTTCATATTTTGCTATCTGCTCCTCGATGAGAACATCGGCACGATAACGTTTCTTTGAGTCACGGTTATCGATAAGAGGGTCGTTGAACGCATCAACGTGACCCGAAGCCTTCCAGATTGTAGGATGCATGAAAATTGCAGAATCGATACCTACGATGTTGTCGTTGAGCAACACCATGCTCTGCCACCAATAGGTCTTGATATTGTTCTTCAATTCCACACCCATCTGACCATAGTCATAAACTGCGCCAAGGCCATCATAGATATCACTTGATGGGAATACGAAACCATACTCTTTGCAATGCGCAACTACTTTCTTAAAAACATCTTCCTGTGCCATATTATTATATAATTTTATATTTTCTATATATATTTTGCAAAGATAGTGCAAGCGAGTGAAACAGCAAACTTATTCGGGCAATCTTTTGAAAAAGCTCACCCGAAAAAGAGAGGTAGCCAGAACATCCACGCCAAAAAGCGCCTAAATTTCATTATTTCGTTAATTCTTACTATATTTGCAAGTTGAACAATTACCGCTCATAACATTTTATGGACTACAACGAATTTGACGAAAACATAGAGGAGGGAAATTTGGAAAATACAGGCACCGTAAACGGTGAGCACAGCAACCACGACACCACAGGCGACGACAAGACCTACAGGTTGACCGGCATGTACAAGAATTGGTTCTTGGACTATGCTTCGTACGTTATCTTAGAGCGTGCCGTTCCACACATGTACGATGGTTTGAAGCCTGTGCAGCGACGTATTCTCCATGCCATGCGCGAGCTTGACGACGGACGTTACAACAAAGTTGCGAATGTTGTCGGCCACACAATGCAGTATCACCCTCACGGTGATGCCTCAATAGCAGGAGCGTTGGTGCAGATGGGACAGAAAGACTACCTCATCGACTGCCAGGGTAACTGGGGTAACATTCTAACAGGTGACTCTGCAGCCGCACCACGATACATCGAGGCGCGTTTGTCACATTTCGCACACGACGTTGTGTTCAACCCAAAGACAACAGAATGGAAACTGTCGTATGACGGACGCAACAAGGAGCCAATCACATTGCCCGTAAAATTCCCGCTATTGCTTATACATGGTGTTGAAGGTATTGCTGTGGGCTTGTCGTCAAAGATTCTGCCACACAATTTCAACGAGGTCTGTGATGCGGCAATTGCATATTTGAGAAAAGAGGATTTCAAACTATACCCCGACTTCCAGACAGGCGGCAGCATAGACGTTTCACGTTACCACGACGGCGACCGTACGGGACGTGTGAGAATACGTGCAAAAATATCAAAATCGGAAGACAACAAGACACTCACTATAACCGAGATACCTTTCGGAAAGACTACTCCGTTGGTTATCGAGTCAATTCTAAAAGCTGCCGAGAACGGCAAGATCAAAATACGCAAGGTTGACGACAACACATCGGACAAGGTTGAGATTCTTGTGCAGTTGGCACCGGGTGTATCAAGCGACAAGACTATCGACGCGCTTTACGCCTTCACTGATTGCGAAATCAGCATAACACCATGCTGCTGCGTCATCGACAACCACACACCGGTATTCCTCACTGTAAGCGAGTTGTTGCGTCGTTCGGTCGATAGCACCAAAGAACTTCTGCGCCTTGAGCTGCAGATACGCAAAGGTGAGTTGCTCGAACAGTTGCATTTCGCATCACTCGAAAGCATTTTCATCGAAGAGCGCATATACAAAGACAAGGAGTTCGAGCAGGCTCCCGACATGGACAGCGCACTTGCACACATAGACAAGCGTCTTGAGCCATACAAGAAAGACTTCATTCGAGAAATAACACGTGACGACCTGTTGCGTCTTATGGAAATCAAGATGGCACGTATCCTGCGCTTCAACAAGGAAAAAGCCGAAGAACTTATTGCAAGACTCAAGAAAGATATTGCCGATATTGACAAGCAGCTGGGCCAGATGACCGCCGTAACCATCAAATGGTTTACTATGCTCAAAGAGAAATATGGCGAGCGCTACCCACGACAGACCGAAATACGCAACTTCGACACCATCGTAGCTGCAAAGGTAGTCGAGGCCAACCAAAAGCTTTACATAAACCGCGCAGAAGGTTTCATAGGAACATCGCTCAAGAAAGACGAATTCGTTACAAATTGTTCCGACATGGACGATGTTATACTGTTCTACAAAGACGGTAAATACAAAATTGTCAAGGTGAGCGAAAAACTGTTTGTCGGCAAGAACGTAATACACATTGACGTATTCAAGAAAAACGACAAGCGCACCATATACAACGTGGTTTACCGCGACGGCAAGAACGGAATACACTACATGAAACGCTTTGCCGCAACAGGCATGACCCGCGACAGAGAGTATGACCTTACACAAGGTACACCCGGTTCAAAGGTAATATATTTCACATCGAACCCCAACGGCGAAGCTGAGGTTATAAAAGTTATGCTAAAGCCTAACCCACGCCTACGCAACGCCATAATAGAGAAGGATTTCAGCACCATTGCCATAAAGGGACGCCAATCAATGGGTAATATCCTTACCAAGAACGAAGTATTGCGTATATCATTGAAGAAACACGGCAGTTCAACACTCGGTGGACGCCACGTGTGGTTCGACCGCGACATTCTGCGCATCAACTTCGACAACCATGGCGAATACCTTGGCGAGTTCCACAACGATGACAAGATACTTGCAATCCGCAAGAACGGCGAGTTCTATCTGACACCTGTTGACCTGAACAACCACTACGAGGACGACTTGATGGTGATTGAGAAGTTCGACCCCAACAAGGTATGGAGCGCGGCATTGTACGATGCATCACAGCAGGGTTATCCTTATATCAAGCGTTTCACACTCGATATAAGCCCACGCAGACAAAACTGCCTTGGCGACAACAAGGACAATGAGCTTATATGGTTCTCAGAGACACCGTTCCCACGTATTCAGGTGATGTTCGGCGGTAACGACAATTTCCGCGAGCCATTGGTTATTGAAGTTGATGAGTTCATTGCCGTAAAGAGTTCAAAGGCACGTGGCAAACGCTTGACGACATACGAGATTGACGAGATTATCGAGCTTGAACCGACAAAATTCCCGCCACCACCGGAAGTTGTCGAAGAGCCCGAAACCGACAACATACCCGACGACGAGCCGGAACAATTAAGCCTGTTTGACGGAGAATGAAAAGGTTAAGAACAATAATTGCGCTTTTGTCATTGCTTATACCGGTAATGATAAAAGCGCAATTTGTCATTACCGACACCATCAGGACCGAAAGAATCGTTGTCAAAAGCGCACAGTTTGGCGTATCATTCCAGAATAACCTCGATACCTATCTCAGCGATTACAATTACAAAGGAGGGGGATTGCATTTCAGCTACGAGAACTTTCGCGATGCGCGCACAGGCAACTACAAATGGAAATATCAGGTACTCTTCAACAGCCGTGCCGGGTTTAACCTGCAAGAGAGCAACATGCAGTTTGCAGGAATCATCGGTTGCAGCTGGAGCGGATACCACCCTTTCAGCATAGGCAAAAGGCTCAAACTGCTTGCCGGAGCACAGATACAGCTCGAAGGTGGCGCATTATATAACCTGAGCAACAGCAACAACCCCGTATCGGCAAAGCTGCGCACGGCATTGGCTGCTTCGGGAATGGCGATATACCACTTCCCTGTACGCAAAAGCGATTGGATAGTACGTTACCAGCTGGATATACCTTTGGCCGGAGTGATGTTCACGCCTGAATTCGGCCAGTCATACTACGAGATGAGCCTCGGGCACCTTGGAAAGATAGCATCATTCACCCACCCACTGAACAACCCGTCGTGGCGACACATGCTCTCGCTCGACATTCCGGTGCATGCAAAGCACCACAGCACGACATTGCGTTTCTCATATATTGCCGACCTGTACCAGAGCAATATAAACCATATACGTTGCCACATGTATCACCATGCGATAACATTCGGTTTTGCAAGAACGATATTCAAAGTAAAACAGGAAAACAGCATAAAAGCATACTCTCCATACTGATATGTTAAAGAAATTCATAATAGCCATATTCCCGATATTCCTATTGACCGCCTGCATAGGTGAAGAGGGTTATCAGAATTCCAATCAAGGGAATTTCGAAGCCTTATGGAAAATTTTAGACGAGCGTTACTGTTTTTTCGACCTCGCCTATAAGGAATACGGGCTCAACTGGAACGCCATACACGACAAGTATAAGACATTGGTCGATACCTGCGACAACGACAGAGAGCTGTTCACGCTCCTTGGCGACATGGTGGGAGAGTTACGCGACGGACATGTCAACCTCATATCGATGTACGGAACAAGCTACTATTGGGATTGGCACCTTAACCACCCTGCAAACTTCAGCGATTCGATACAGCGCAACTACCTTGGCAATGATTTCAAAATGACAAACGGCATAAAGTACACCACGCTGAAGGACAGCATCGGGTACATATATTGCGGAAGTTTCTCAAACGGGCTTAACATAAACAACCTTTCTCTTATGTTGCTAGACCTCAAAGAGACCAAAGGTCTTGTCCTTGATGTACGCAACAACGGCGGAGGGCTTGTTACAAGCGCCGAAAAGTTAGCTGCATCATTCACCAACGAAAAGATACACTGCGGTTACATGCAGCACAAGACAGGGCCGGGGCACAATGATTTTTCAGAAGCAGAAAAGATTTACCTTGAACCGTCAAAAGGCACTATATGGCTTCGCCCGGTTGTAGTGCTTACAAACAGAAGTGTTTACAGCGCGGCCAACCACTTTGTAATGCTCATGAAAGAATTGCCCAACGTTTTGATACTCGGCGACAAGACCGGAGGCGGCAGCGGACTGCCAATGAGCTACACCCTACCCAACGGCTGGAGCATACGCCTTTCGGCATGCCCCACACTCGATGCACGAGGTGAGCAAACGGAGTTCGGAATAGAGCCCGACATGAGAGTTGACATAACAAGCCGCGACTGGGACAACGGCAAGGACACCATGATTGAGGCCGCAAAAACAATAATTTTGGATTATTACAAGAAAAAAGAGGGAGAACAAGGCTAATAGTTCAAAAAAAATATATACCTTTGCATTGCAAATGCGAAGACAAGCGGCACTCGTTGCGAAACTTATAAGCAAGCTTATGTTTCACTCGTTTGCATTGTCATTGCACTATCAAATGCGAAGACAGTCGCGCGTGTGGCGAAATTGGTAGACGCGCCAGACTTAGGATCTGGTGTTTTGCGACGTGTAGGTTCGAGTCCTATCACGCGCACGATTGGACAAAAGAGGAATTCTCAAAACAGGGAATTCCTCTTTCCTGTTTTGAGAA
>JAGCLA010000025.1 GCA_017647225.1 Bacteroidaceae bacterium
GCAATAGGTCACGCGTAGTGCGGACGCAGTTCGTACCGCGTGGGTTGCGTTAGTCGAGTGCTGTCAACAGATTAACGATTAACGAACTTCGCTTACAAAAGTAATTCCCTGAAAAAACCGGCACTGTAAGTGAGAGAGTGAGGGTTAGTTCCAATAGAGGAACAGAATGGGGATTGTCTGAGCGTGTGTGCCATGCGATGCTGTTATTGTGTGAAGCGAGTTGCCACGTTCCCTCTATTGGAACGTCAAGACACGAACGGCGAGTTTGCGACGGCCGAAGAATGTTGCAAAGCAACTTGTGAGCAGAAGGAGCAAACGAATTGAGCGCCCTGTGCCGGGCGCTTTTGTTACTTTTCACGCGATGAAAAGTAAAGAGAGAAAAACTTGAAGAAAATATTAGTTTGCAGCAAAAAGGTTAAAAACTGCAGTGGAATAACGATTAGCGAACTACGTAGTAATTTTAGCTATTCTAGTAATCGTAGTAATCCTTGCTTTGCAGCTGTTCTTTCCCTTTAATCAAACAAGTTCTGGCATTACCAGAACTTGTTGTTTTCTGCACTATATTCAAAGCCTATGGCTTTAAGTGTATTTTCTAATTCTGTACGGTCGATGTCAAGATCGGCGCAAAGTTCGTCGAGTGACTCATAACGGTCGCGCAGGTACATGTTTACTGTACTGAACAGCATCATAGGGTCTTTTGGTAGTTCCATAGTGTTTATTTTTCTGTAGGTACAAAGATATTCATGTTTTCGTTATATATCTCGCTTTGCATGCCAAGGTAGTTCATTACGCTGTGGAATACGTAATATTGCTCTACCTCCGGCAAATTTTTCATCTCTGTGTTGCTGTCGTTCTGCCATACAATGAACGGTATCTCGAACTGCTCCTTTGGAGCTACGTTCTTTGGCATGCCGTGCATGAACAGGTTGTCTTCGCCGAGTGATTCGCCATGGTCGGACACGAACATCATGCAACAGCGTCTGTCGGGTATCTGTTTCAACACTTCTATTACTGAATGTACAAGGTAGTCGGTGTAAAGGATTGTGTTGTCGTATGCGTTGAGCAGCTCCTGTCTGTCGGCTGTGGATATCTCGACGGTGTTGCATGCGGGGGTGAACTTCTCAAACTCCGCAGGGTATTTCTTGTTGTATGTAGGGCCGTGGCTTGTGCTGCAATGCAACACAATCAACTGTTTATTGTGGTCGCTGGAGAGTATCTCTTCCTGCAGTCCGGCAAGCAACAGCTCGTCGTAATCCTTTTTTGCTTCGGGGTGTTTCTGGGCAAGGCCTTTGTAGTTTATATATTTCTTGATGTGCAATGGCGGTTGTCCCCAGTTGTACGAACGCCATACTACATCGACACCGTTACGATAAAGGTAGTTCGGCAAAATCTCGTATAACTTTCCTGTCGGTTTGTGGTCGAGTATGGCTTTTACCGCAGCAGTGGTATATGTGGCTGCTGAATTTGCGATGTATGCCTTTACGCTGTCGCCGGCAAGCAACGGGTTGGTGTTGCGCTCATATCCGTACAAGGAGAAATTCTGTCGGCGTGCCGACTCGCCAATGATAAGCACCACAACGTCTTTGCTGTCGTTGGTGAACTGTGCGTCGGGGAGTTGTATCTCCTTCTGGTTGCGTTTCTTGACCTTGCCATAGTAGCGGAATGTGTTTACTGTGTATGACCAGGGCATGAGCAGGCTGCCCAGCTGTGTGGAGTTGTTGTCAATCCATAATGTGTTGCGCATGTTGGCTATGACAACGAGAAGAATTATCAGTAACGACATTCCTATGTTTGCAAGGAATTTCTTGAATGTGGAAAATGTGGTTTTCTTTACGAACAGGTATATGCAGGGCGGTACACCAAGGAACAGCACATACAGTATTGCTACCCATGAGAAGAATCCCGATGCCTCGGAATAGCGTGTGTTGAATACATTGCCCATCATAGCATCAGTGATAAGTACCTCGTATGTGTTTATGAAATAGAGGCTTATGGCATCGGCTATGAATGTGAAGGCGATGATGGCTTTTCCCACCGTTCGGCCAAGCCATAACAGCAGGTCGTAGAAGAAAAAGTTTACCACGAGCATCAATACAGCTACACTTGTGAAGATGAGCGCACCGTTCCAGCCGCTCTCGATGTTCTCGAGTACTGCCTTGAATGCAGGAACGTGAAATACGAGTGTAGTGTAAATGCTCAGTACAATGCTGGTACCTTGAATGCCTTCGGGCTTCTTAAGAAAATCCAATTTCATCTTTTTATAATTGTTCTGTAGAATGTAAATACAAGTAATAATGCCAATGCTGTCAGAACGGTGTTGAAAAGTATTGTCAACGGAATGTCCTTGCTCGGGCCGTCCTTGCTTCCCGGGCTGTCGGCAACGCTTGCGTCATAACGTGCAAAGGGGTTTGAATAGATGACCTCTCCGCCTGGGAAATATACCGTGAAGCGTGCGTACGGGTCGCTATCCTTCATGCTATAACTTGCGCTGTTGCTGTCGGTTATTTTCAGTAGGGTAGAATGGTCTTGTCCGAACACCTTTATGCTGTCTGCTCTCTGCGACAATTGGATGTATATGGTGTTCTTGTCCAGTTCTATATCTCTTACAAAAGGCAACTGCCTGTTCTTCTCGGTTTTTATATCCCAATTGCCTTTGCCGTAGTCGGGTATTCTCATTGAGTAGTAACATCCGCCAAGGAGTGTGGCTCTGATGTCTTCGTATCTCGCCGACGGTGTGCAAAGGAAATTGCAACGACGTGCAAATTTGCTTGTCCTGTCGGGGAAGTGAAGGTCGTCGTTAGCAAGTCCGAAGCTGTAGTGTCCGGCACTCAACGCCCAGTCCCAAAATTCGTTCTCGGTACTCTTGCCGCAGTCAAGCTCTATGATGTCGTAACCGCTTACTTTCTCCATCAGCCTTTTTGTCGTGCATGTGGTGCGTAAAGGGTGGTTGAACTGTATTATGTCGCTCTCCCTGCCGAGCAATTCCAGCTGGAACTCCCTTTGCGAAGCAAAAAGTGGCAACAGGTGGTCGAAACGGTTTACATCCTTGCTGCCGAACACGAGCTTGTGATATTTGAACAGGTTATATCCGTGCTCATATACATTCACCTGCAATGTGCTGTCGAACGGGTGGGTTGTCAGTTCGTTGTGGTTGGAGAATGTCACAATGTCATATCCCAACCTATTGTGGAACTCATAGACCTCTGCCGGCCAATAATCGCACTCGTTAAGAATACCTTCGACACGGGTGTGGACATGGAAATTGGCCTTTTTCCAGCAATAGGCGGTGTCAAGCTCCTTGTATGGGTTGAATATGTCGGGGCCGTTGAACGGCTCGGGCTTCTCAAAGTTATAAATGACGGTGACACTTGTAACTACCATAGCCATCAGTGCAACGAGTATTACGGCACCGATAGTTTTCGATAATATACGCAGTGTCTTCCTTAAAAATCCCATAGTTCCTATTTTATGGCAAAAATACTCCTTATTTTCTAAAAAAGAAAAAACGGCATAAATAATATGAAGAGCAGAAACGGCAAATTGCCGTTTCTGCTCTTGAACTTATAGATGGTGTTTCTTTACTTTACCTCTTCGAATTCAGCGTCCTGAACGTCGCTGTTGTCCTGCTGGTTGTTTGTCTGCTGACCACCCTGTGCGCCCTGTGCGCCCTGAGCACCGCTCTGTGCGTACATCTCGGCGCTTGCAGCCTGCCATGCATTGTTGAGCTCTGCAGTTGCTGCGTCGATGCCTGCGAGATCCTGTGCCTTGTGAGCCTCTTCGAGCTTCTGAACAGCAGCTTCGATAGGAGCTTTCTTGTCAGCAGGAATCTTGTCGCCAAGTTCGCTCAACTGGTTCTTTGTCTGGAACACCATTGAGTCTGCCTGGTTGAGCTTGTCAATCTTCTCGCGCTCTTTCTTGTCAGCATCGGCATTTGCCTCTGCCTCCTGTTTCATGCGCTCGATTTCCTCTTTGCTCAAACCTGATGAAGCCTCGATACGGATAGCCTGTTCCTTGCCTGTAGCCTTGTCCTTTGCAGATACCTTGAGGATACCGTTTGCGTCGATATCGAATGTTACCTCAATCTGAGGGATACCGCGACGTGCAGGAGCAATACCTGTAAGGTTGAACTGACCGATAGACTTGTTCTGGTTTGCCATAGGACGCTCACCCTGAAGAACGTGGATTGTAACCTCTGTCTGGTTGTCGGCAGCGGTAGAGAATGTCTCGCTCTTCTTGCATGGGATTGTAGTGTTTGCGTCGATAAGCTTTGTCATTACACCACCGAGTGTCTCGATACCCATTGAAAGTGGTGTCACGTCGAGCAATACGATGTCGCCTACACCGCCTTCCTTGTTAAGGATAGCACCCTGGATAGCAGCACCTACAGCTACTACCTCGTCTGGGTTTACACCCTTTGAAGGAGTCTTGCCGAAGAAATCCTCAACAACCTTCTGAACGGCAGGGATACGTGTTGAACCACCTACGAGGATAACCTCGTCAATGTCGGCGTTGCTCAAACCTGCGTCGCTCATAGCCTTCTTACATGGCTCAAGACAAGCCTGGATAAGGTTGTGTGCCAATGACTCGAATTTTGCACGTGTCAAAGTCTTTACCAAGTGCTTTGGCATACCGTTTACGGCTGTGATGTAAGGAAGATTAATCTCAGTTGATGTTGTTGAAGACAACTCAATCTTTGCCTTTTCTGCAGCCTCTTTCAAGCGCTGCAATGCCATTGGGTCTGCTTTGAGGTCTGCACCCTCTTCTGCCTTGAACTCGTTTGCAAGCCAGTCTATGATAACCTGGTCGAAGTCGTCACCACCAAGGTGTGTGTCACCGTTTGTAGAAAGAACCTCGAATACGCCACCGCCGAATTCAAGAATTGAAATATCGAATGTACCGCCACCAAGGTCGAATACGGCAATCTTCATATCTTTGTTTGCCTTGTCAACACCGTAAGCAAGAGCAGCTGCTGTAGGCTCGTTCACGATACGCTTAACCTCAAGACCTGCAATCTGGCCAGCCTCTTTGGTTGCCTGACGCTGTGAGTCGCTGAAGTATGCAGGAACTGTGATGACAGCTTCTGTAACCTCCTGGCCAAGATACTCTTCGGCTGTCTTCTTCATCTTCTGAAGAATCATTGCCGAAATCTCCTGTGGAGTGTAAAGACGGCCGTCGATGTCAACGCGAGGCATGTTGTTCTCTTCAACTACCTTGTAAGGTACGCGAGAAATCTCTTTGCTTACCTGTGCCCAATTCTCACCCATGAAACGCTTGATAGAGAAAATTGTGCGCTGTGGGTTGGTTACAGCCTGACGCTTTGCAGGGTCACCAATCTTGCGCTCACCGTTGTTGTCGAATGCAACAATTGATGGAGTAGTGCGCTTACCCTCGCTGTTTGTGATTACTACGGGCTCGTTGCCCTCGAAAACTGATACACATGAGTTGGTTGTACCCAAGTCAATACCAATAATTTTTCCCATAATTCTATTATTTATTTTATGTTATTATTCAACTTTTTTTGTGGCGTCTTTGTTCGCCTGCATGAACTATAGTGCAAAGTGCGTGCCAAAGTGTTTTATAGCTGAGAATCTGCCAATAAAAGTTTTTTTATGCCATTTTATGGTAAAGTGTGACAAATAGTCTGTCAAAATGTCCTATTCTTTTGCCTTGAAATTGAATTGACTAAAATGTCAATAATAAATTTGCATTTCCTTGCTTTTGTGTTATCTTTGCATAATACATGCAAATTGCGCATACTGCGCTTTTGTCTATTGTTTTGATATAAAATAAATTAGATATTTATCAACTTTTTAATCGTTCAGTAAAATGGGAAAAGTTCTGATCATAGGAGCCGGAGGCGTGGCTACTGTTGCGGCACATAAGGTGTGCCAGAACACAGATGTGTTTACAGAAATAATGATTGCCAGTCGTACAAAAAAGAAGTGCGATGCATTGGCTGACGTGCTTAACAAAAAGTACGGAACAAACGTGCAGACTGCGCAGGTTGATGCTGACAGTGTGGAACAGCTTGTGGAACTGCTTGGCTCATACAAACCCGATATCGTGATGAACCTGGCCTTACCTTATCAGGACCTCACTATCATGGAGGCTTGTCTGCAGACAGGTTGCAACTATCTGGATACCGCCAACTATGAGCCCAAGGATGAGGCTCACTTCGAATACAGCTGGCAGTGGGCTTATCGCGAACGCTTCGAGAAAGCCGGTCTTTGCGCCATTCTGGGTTGCGGATTCGACCCGGGCGTGACAAGTGTGTTTACCGCTTATGCTGCAAAGCACTATTTCGACGAGATTCACTATCTTGATATTGTCGATTGCAATGCCGGAAATCATCATAAGGCATTCGCTACCAACTTCAATCCCGAAATCAATATCCGTGAAATTACTCAGAAGGGACTTTACTACGAGAATGGAAAGTATATTGAGACCGAACCAATGGAGATTCATCAGCCATTGAACTATCCTAACATCGGTCCACGCGAAAGCTATCTTTTGCATCACGAGGAGATTGAAAGTCTTGTAATCAACTTCCCGACCATAAAACGTGCCCGTTTCTGGATGACCTTCGGCCAACAGTATCTGACCTATCTGGATGTGATTCAGAATATAGGTATGAGCCGCATCGATGAGGTGGAGTACAAGGCACCCAAGGCCGACGGTACCGGCGAAGAGGTTGTAAAGATTGTTCCTTTGCAGTTCCTTAAGGCTGTGCTTCCTAATCCACAGGATTTGGGCGAGAACTACGAAGGCGAGACATCTATCGGTTGCCGCATCCGTGGTATCAAGGATGGCCAGGAGCACACATACTATGTATATAACAACTGCAGCCACGAGGAAGCCTACAAGGAGACCGGCATGCAGGGCGTAAGCTACACAACAGGTGTTCCTGCAATGATTGGTGCAATGATGTTCCTCAAGGGTATCTGGAGCAAGCCCGGTGTTTGGAACGTAGAGCAGTTCGACCCGGATCCATTTATGGAGCAGCTCAACCAGAAGGGATTGCCTTGGCACGAGGAGTTTGACAAGGATTTGGAATTGTAATATAAAATGTAAGGGCGAGCTAACCTCGCCCTTCTAATGAAAACTAAAATGGCAAAAAAAGAAGAATTGGAGAACATTGCAGGCAATGAGAAGCTCCGCGCTTTGCAGGCTGCAATGGATAAAATAGAAAAGAGCTTCGGTAAAGGCTCTATCATGAAACTCGGTGATGACAACTTCGAGGATGTCGATGTTATCCCTACCGGCTCTGTCGGCTTGAACGCAGCTCTCGGTGTAGGCGGTTATCCACGTGGTCGTATAATCGAAATCTATGGCCCTGAATCATCAGGTAAGACAACATTGGCAATACATGCTATTGCCGAAGCACAGAAAATGGGCGGTATAGCAGCTATTGTCGATGCTGAGCATGCTTTTGACCGTTTCTATGCGCAGAAACTTGGTGTTGACACCGACAATCTGCTTATCTCACAGCCCGACTGCGGTGAGCAGGCGTTGGAAATCGCCGAGCAGCTTATCCGTTCATCAGCTATCGATATCATCGTTATCGACTCTGTTGCGGCTCTTACACCAAAGGCTGAAATCGAAGGCGAAATGGGTGACAACAAGGTCGGTCTTCAGGCTCGTCTTATGTCACAGGCTTTGCGTAAGCTTACATCTGCGATAAGCAAGACAAAGACAACCTGTATCTTCATCAACCAGTTGCGCGAGAAAATCGGTGTAATGTTCGGCAACCCCGAAACAACAACCGGTGGTAACGCACTGAAGTTCTATGCTTCGGTACGTCTTGACATACGTCGTGTAAGCCAGCTCAAGGACGGTGAAGATGCTATAGGTAACCAGGTACGTGTGAAGGTTGTAAAGAACAAGGTTGCTCCTCCTTTCCGTAAGGCAGAGTTCGACATTATGTTCGGCGAGGGTATTTCCCGTACAGGCGAAATTGTTGACCTTGGCGTGCAGTACGGCATAATCAAGAAGAGCGGTTCATTCTTCAGTTATAACGAGACAAAACTCGCTCAGGGTCGCGATCGTACAAAGGCTGTCATTGCTGACAATCCTGAATTGGCCGAAGAACTTGAAGCAAGAATTGCAGAGGCTATCAAGGGTAATGCCGGCGATGTCATGGAATAATGAAAATAACTTATTATAAAAATATACTATGAAGAAATCTATTTTGTTGGTCGCTTTGGCTTTTGTGGGCCTTGGCGCATTTGCACAGGAGTCTTCTGAACTTAAATTTGAAGTTGTAAAGGAGAATCCAATCACAAGTATAAAGAATCAGAACCGTGCCGGAACATGCTGGTGCTACTCATCTTTGGCTTTCATTGAGTCAGAGTTGTTGCGTATGGGCAAGGGCGAGTACGATTTTTCTGAAATGTATATCGTTCACAACACCTATCTCGACCGTGCCGACAAAGCTGTCCGCACACATGGTGATGCTTCTTTCTCACAGGGTGGCTCATTCTACGATGTAATCTACGGTATGGATAAGTTCGGTCTTGTTCCTGAAGAGGAGATGCGTCCGGGTGTTATGTATGGCGAGACATTGAGTAACCACAACGAACTTTCTGCAGTAAGCGATGCTGTTGTTGCCGCTATCGCAAAAGGCAAACACCGTAGCTTGCAGGTTGGTACTGACGGTCAGATGCTTTGGAAGAAGGCTATCGAGGCAATCCACGATATCTATCTCGGTGAGCGTCCCGAAGAGTTCAAGTATAACGGTAAGAAATATACTCCACAGTCATTCTATAAATCATTGGGCTTGAATGCAGAGGATTATATCTCTTTGACATCTTATACACACCACCCATTCTATGGCAAGTTTGTTCTCGAAATTCAGGACAACTGGCGTTGGGCTGAATCTTACAACCTTCCTATCGACGAGCTCTTGGAAGTTTTTGAGAATGCTATCATGGAAGGTTATACAATTGCATGGGGTAGCGACGTGAGCGAGAGTGGCTTTACACGTGACGGTACAGCCGTTATGCCTGCCGATGCAAGCAAGAGCGACCTTCAGGGCTCAGACATGGCTCGTTGGTTGAAACTCAGCGAGGAAGAGAAAAAGGTTGCTCCAAACCCAAATGAGAAGTGGTGTACACAGGAAGAGCGCCAGAGAGCATACGACAATTGGGAAACAACTGACGACCACGGTATGCAAATCTACGGTATCGCTAAAGACCAGAATGGCGTCAAGTACTACATGGTAAAGAACTCATGGGGTGAGAGCGGTAAGTACAAAGGTATATGGTATGCTTCAGAGGCATTCGTACGTTATAAGACAATGAATATTGTAGTTCACAAGAACGCTATTCCTAAGGATATCCGCAAGAAACTTGGTATCAAGTAATTCGGGTAAGAATAAAAAAATGCTGTGTTCGTCGAACACAGCATTTTTTTATTCTTCATTCTCATTCTCTTTCTCTTTGTCCAGAATCCTCTTTTTGGCAACCTCGAAACAGTTGTCTGCAAGTTCTTTTGTTGCCTCGTAGTTTTTGCGTATCAAAGCCGGCGGGTCGCAAGCGCGTTGGCTTTCAACAAATGCCAGAGCCGAATATCTTTTTATAATCTCTTTTATTGAATTAAGTTCCTCTATCGACTCTGCAATGCAATATCTGTCTGCGGCCATCTGGTATAGTATTGTGCGGCGCTCGACGAAATTAAATACATATTCATTGAAAAGTTCATCGGCACGCGAGTAATATCTTTCGCACACTGTTTTTACGCTGTCTGCCATGGTCTCATACCCTTCGGCATAATCTTCTTTAAGCTCCTCAATGTCCTCGTCTGTGGATTTTGCTTTTATAACGGCAATCTCTTTTCCTGTGTTCAGGACCTCGGTCATCAGTTCCTGAAAATTATCGGCATCATCAAGGTCTTCAATGGCGTTTTCGTATGTTTTCAGTTGCTTTTCGAAGACATCGCTGCACGATGTAGTGAAAAGTAACATTGCGGATATCAGAAGTAAAGTCTTTTTCATAAAAAATGATTTTGGGCGAAGATAAGGCATTTTTGCAATATGACGCTGAATTACTTTGCAATTTGTTTTACACCGTTGATTATGTAAACCCCGGGAGATGTGATGCATTTGATTCTGCGGCCTTGAAGGTCGTAAATAGCTTTGTCTGTTTTGTTTTCACCTTTAACCTCTTCAATGCTTGTGTCATATCCAACCTTCTTTATCGTTACAACAAAATTGCTGAATGTGATACCTTTGTTTTCTCCACTCTGTACAAATGAAAATGTATTCTGTGGGTTGGAAACGGCTATCTTAAGTTCTTGCTTTGCTGATGAACTTGTATAGCTGTTGCCGTCTATGTTGAGGCTCAATGTGTGTGAGCCGGCATCTGTGTTTACATAATCGAATTTTATATCTGTCACCAAATATCCCTCGGGTGCAGTTATGGTGTAGGTCGAAGATTTTTTCACCCCCGAATAACCTGCAAGTTCGTCATTGACGGCTTTCATGTTGTTTGCATCTGTTGCAAAAGAAAACCCCGCAACGTCATTGCTTTCCCAACGTGCATGCCATGTGTTGTTGCTGCTGGCTGTGAATGTTCCTTTTGATGCAAGTATTTCAATATCAATTACATCTTCTTTTGGCTTGTTGTCGTCATTGTCGTCGGGGAGCGGTGCATCAACCTCTTCGATAAGATACTGACAACCTGTGTCTGTTGTGTTTGAGCCGTCGCCCCAGTTGTAAATTTTATAGCCAAGTCCGCTGTTTGTCTGGTTGAACTGAACATTGCCGCTCACGATGATGAACAGTCCCTGTGTGGCTGCATCTTTCAGTTCCCAACCGACAGCAGGTTCGTTGCTCTGTGTGCGTAGAGCTGTGTTGTTGTTGCTCGCAGGCGAGATGTATGTGTTGTCGTTCTTGTTTACAATGTTGTACTTGCCGTCGTTGCGCATGACGAATTTCCACTTAGCCGCCTCTGTTACGCTTGCATTGCCGGTAATTTCGGTATTGGCACCGTTTGATGTCGCATAACGGTTATCGCGTTGTGGAGTGCATAGGGTGTAGTAGTAACTCGTTTCGTTGTTGCTTGCCTTTGGACAGTTGACCGTTGCTGTTGCAAGCGATGCTTTGAAAGCCTCGAATGCGGCGTTGAGCTGTGTCATCTGCTCGGTACGTTCCGCTTCGCTCATTGTTGTGCCGAGTGTAGCCTCAATGCCTGCAATTACAGCATTCAGCTCATTGGCAAGCTCTGAACTGTATTGTCCCGGCTTGTCGCCTGTGTTGTTTGCTATCTCGTTTTTTATTTCGTTGATGCTTGACTCCAACTGTTCGGCCACAACGTCCATTCTCTTGTTGGGTGAGTAAATCAGGCCGTCAACGGCATTTTTGCCCTCGGTGTCGGTAAGCACGAATGTGAACATCCACTTGTTAAGACGTACACCGCTTGCGCCTACGTATGGCAACTTTATGAATACTTTGTTCCAACCCTTGTTCAAGGCAACCTCAACAGGCTTGCGTGCTGTGAAGTTCTCGTTTTTGAGGTCAACCTCATTGTTTATGCCTACACCTGTGTTGTCCCAAGTCGGTGGCAGAATCTCTGTGTCGTTGAGCCATATCCTTGAGCCTTTTCTGTCCCATTTGCCTGCATCGGGTGCTGTGTCTTTCTCACTGCGGCCATAGTTCTGGAATTCAATCTGTGCGCCTACTGTCTGTTGCTTGTCGCTATATACGTATGTCCATGCGTATGCAGTGCTGTTGCTGTAGTTCGTATTGCCGTAGTATGTGGGAACGGTGTTGTTGCCCCATGTGTGGCGTAGATAGATACCGGCACCTGTGGCAATGCCTGTACCGTATGTTGTTCCGTTGACGGTGTAGCTCTCTTTGAGTCCCTCTGTCTCGGGTGCGAATGTTGCATTCATGTCACCGCCGTTGGGGAACGGGTCTGTTATTCTCCAGCGTACGTTTGTCTGCTTTACGTATGCGATAGGCTCACCCTTCAATGAATTGGCCTTGTGGAAAAGGAAGCGACGCTCCCAATCGGCAAATTCATCGTACTCGCTGCCGCTGTTGGGTAGGGTAGTACCGCCCTTCTCGATATATTGCTTGCCACCGCCAATCCATGCGCGTTCGGCACTTGCAATCACGTTGGCATAGAAGTTGTTCTGAATTATGATATCCTCTTCTGTAGGAGTCTTGCGGTCGTTCCAAGGTGCAGAAATTGTACCGGCTACGTTGGCGTTACCCTTCTGCTCGTAGTAGATGTTGCTTTTGTATATACCTACAAGGTCGGCAAATACGTCAAAGTGGTTGGTGTAGTTGTAACGGCAATCGATGTTTGGC
Organism: Bacteroidaceae bacterium; assembly: GCA_017647225.1. Lineage (GTDB taxonomy): Bacteria > Bacteroidota > Bacteroidia > Bacteroidales > Bacteroidaceae > HGM04593. Next base: position 12,311 of record JAGCLA010000025.1, read on the forward strand.
ATGCTGCTGATGACCTTACCGCTTGAACTCCACATCTGTGTCATGTCGGCACCTGTGTTTGTGGTAATTGTAACGCCGCTGATAGGGTTCCATACAATGACTTTCTTGCCGAGGGTGTGTACCTTGTCGGTCATTATTTTCAGGAAGTTCGGGTATGTGATGCTCTTCTCGTCGGCACCAATGTGAATGTATGGTGCATCGGGGAATGTGGCAACAACCTCTTCGAGTATTGTCTTTAATGCCGCAACGCCGTTGTCGGTCTGCATGTCGTAACCCATGGCGCGAGTGAACGCCTCGCTGTGGCCGGGCATGTCAATCTCAGGGATTACAATCACACCGCGCTCTTTTGCATAGTCTTGCAAATCCTTGCATTGTGCCTGTGTGTAGTATTTGCCTGCAAAGCGTGTCATCGAAGCCTCGCTTGTAAGTGCAGGGTAAGCCTTTACCTCAAAGCGCCATGCCTGGTTCTCGGTCATGTGCCAATGGAAAGTGTTGACCTTGAAACGTGACAGCAGGTCGATGTGCTTTTTCAGGGTTTCGATTTTGATGAATGAACGGCCCACGTCGTGCATATAACCACGCAGTTTGAAAGCGGGCCAGTCTGTTATTGACACAGCTTCCAGCGCTGCGTTGCCGTCATAGCCCTCGGCGAGTTGTGCAAGTGTCTGTGCCGCACGGATAACACCGGTGTTTGTGATGGCTGTGATGCTTATTGCATCGGCTGTGATGTCCAAGGTGTATGCCTCGTTCTCGTAGCCGGCAAGTGCATAATCGTATGCCTCAGCGATACTCTGTACGATAGTCACTGTAACTTGAGCACCGTTATCGGATATAGCACAGCCGTTGTCGGTAAAGATTTTTTTGAGAAGCTCGCATTGTGTGGGGTCAGTAATTCTTATATTGCGGTTCAATGCAAATGCATCTCCGCTGCGAATCTCAATTTTCTGCGGCTTTGGCAACAGATGTATCACTTTTGCCTGCACTGTTTGTGTAAAACACAACGCCAAAACAAACAATGGAATTAAGATTTGTTTTTTCATATTTTTATAAAATTCGTTACAATCCTGTAAAAATGGAGTGGTTGGCTTTTTGCCACAACACTCCATTTTATGAATTTTTTTGCAATAATATTAATTATTATTAATATTAGCAACAAACGGCTCTTGATTTTTTTGAACAAAGTCGGTTTTGTGAAATATTTCTGTTAAAAATATGCTTGTTTCGCTCTTTTCTCTTATCTTTACAAATTGAATGGATTATCTTGAGGATAATAGGCTTATCTCACCGGGTAATTCTCTTTAATATCGGATAAAAAAATACTATATATGGGTCAGAAATGGAAATATGAACCTCTAACACATGAGCAGAGTGTCGTAGCGAACACTCTGTCGGCAGAACTGGATATCAGCCCCGTGCTGTGCGGTCTGCTTGTGAAACGAGGTGTTAATTCTGTTGCAGATGCAAGGAATTTCTTCCGCCCCAAACTGAGCATGCTTCACAATCCGTTCCTTATGAACGATATGGATATTGCCGTACAGCGTCTTAACAAGGCACTCGGAAAAAAAGAGCGCATACTTGTCTATGGCGACTATGACGTTGACGGCACAACAGCTGTGGCTCTTGTCTATAAGTTCCTGCAACAGTTCTCTTCAAATATCGACTACTATATTCCCGACCGCAACGAAGACGGCTACGGAATATCCAAAAGGGGTGTCGATTATGCATATTCGACAGATGTCAAGTTGATAATTGTTCTCGATTGCGGTATAAAAGCTGTTGAGGAGATTGCCTACGCCAAGTCGTTGGGTATAGACTTTATTGTCTGTGACCACCACGTTCCCGACGAGGAATTGCCTTGTGCGGTCGCAATCCTCAACCCCAAACGTGCCGACTCGACATATCCTTGTCCTCACCTGTCGGGTTGTGGTGTAGGCTTCAAGTTTATGCAGGCGTTTGCGATAGACAACGGCATACCTGCCGACCAGCTCTATCCGTTGCTCGACCTTGTCGCTGTCAGCATCGCGTCGGACCTCGTGCCCATAATGGGCGAGAACCGCATACTTGCCTTTCATGGCATTAAACAGATAAACCATAATCCGAGTGTCGGTCTTAAAGCAATCATCAGTGTTTGCGGTTTGCAGGAGAAGGAGATTGCAATCAACGATATAATTTTCAAGATAGGCCCCCGTATCAATGCGTCGGGTCGCATACAGAAGGGTAAGGTTGCAGTTGACCTGCTTATAGAGAACAATCTTCGTGCGGCTCTTGAAATGAGTTATCAGATAAACGAGTATAACGAGGCCCGTAAGGAACTCGACAAGAGCATGACCGAGGAGGCAAATACCATTGTTGCAGGTCTTGAAAGTTTTGAAGAGCGTCGTGCCATAGTCATCTTTAATCCCGACTGGCATCGTGGCGTAATAGGCATTGTGGCATCGCGCCTGACCGAGGTCTATCATCGCCCGGCGGTTGTAATAACCTGTACCGGTGATATGGCGACAGGCTCGGCACGTTCTGTGACCGGCTTCGACCTTTACAAGGCTATGGAAAGTTGCCGCGACCTGCTCGACAATTTCGGCGGACATACCTATGCCGCAGGTTTCTCGTTGAAGGTAGAGAACATCGAAGCCTTTGCCAAGCGTTTCGAGGAGTTCGTTTCGCAGAATATCCTTCCCGAACAGACCGACCCTGTCATTGAGATTGATGCCGAAATAGGTTTCCACCAGATAACACGCAAGTTCTTCAACGACCTTAGAAAATTCGCGCCTCACGGCCCTGAAAATCCAAAACCGCTGTTCTGTACCCGCAATGTATGCGACTATGGAACAAGCAAGGTCGTAGGCCGTCGTCAGGAGCATATCAAGCTCGAACTTGTCGATGATTTGTCGAACAAGGTATTCAACGGCATAGCTTTCGGTCAGAGCCAACAGGCAAAGTATATCAAGTCAAAACAATCATTCGACATCTGCTATACCCTCGAAGAAAATGCATATAAGCATGGCGAGGTTCAGTTGCAGATAGAGAGCATAAATACAAAGATAACCCGATAACAGTGAGGTACAGGGAAATCCTTAAACGGTATTGGGGGTACGATGATTTTCGTGGCATACAGCGCGAAATCATCGAGAGTATTGCGTCCGGGCGCGACACGCTCGGCCTTATGCCTACAGGCGGTGGAAAGAGTATCTCCTTTCAAGTGCCTGCGCTTGCCGTTGAAGGATTGTGCATAGTCGTAACTCCCCTTATTGCTTTGATGAAGGATCAGGTTGCCAACCTGCGTAGTCGTGGCATAAAAGCCTCAGCCATATATTCGGGAATGAAAAGTTCCGAAATTGTTACGGCATTGGAGAACTGTATCTTTGGCGACTATAAATTTCTGTATATATCTCCCGAACGTCTTTCTTCCGACCTCTTCCTTACGAAAATAAGAAGAGTAAAGGTATCTCTTATCACCGTTGACGAGGCGCACTGCATCTCGCAGTGGGGACACGACTTCCGTCCTGCCTACCGCGGTATAGGCGAGCTGCGCTCCCTCTTTCCCGGTGTGCCGGTGCTTGCCCTTACCGCCACAGCCACTCCCGAGGTTGTCAAGGATATACAGCAGCAGCTCGGTTTTGCGACCGAGAACTGTTACAGCATGAGCTTCGAGCGCAAGAATCTTGTATATGTGGTGCGTCGGACCGATAACAAAGCAAAGGAACTGTTGCATATACTCAACAGCATGCCCGGCTCGGCAATCGTATATACACTTAACCGCCAAAAGACAAAAGAGGTGTGCGAATTCCTTGTGTCGCACGGCATAACGGCCGAGTATTATCATGCAGGCCTCTCTGCCGAAACCAAGGACCGTTGCGAGGAGGCATGGAAAACAGGCAAGGCGCGTGTTATGGTATCTACCAACGCTTTTGGTATGGGTATCGATAAGCCCGATGTCCGTTTAGTGGTGCATATCGATATGCCAAGTTCCATAGAGGCCTATTTCCAGGAGGCAGGTCGTGCCGGTCGCGACGGCAATACGGCGTACGCCGTAACCCTTCTTGGAAAAACCGACAAGCAGACGGTGGCACGTCGTCTTAACGACAACTATCCGCCACAGGAGTTTATTCGCGAGATATACGACGAGGTGTGTTTCTATTACAGCATGGCTCTTGGCGATGGAATGAACTGCACATTCGAGTTCTCTCTCTCCGACTTCTGCAAGAAATACCGTCGTCCAATGCATCAGACCGACAGCGCATTGCGCCTGCTCACACGCATGGGATATATTGAATATGTCGAAGAGATGGAATATGCATCGCGTGTGCGTTTTATTGTCGATAAGGACTCCCTTTACCGTTTCAGGGGTTTGCCTGCCGATTACGAATTGCTTGTAAATGCCATTCTGCGCAATTATAGCGGTCTTTTTACCGACTATGCCTTTATCGATGAACGTTATCTCTCGCGTATAACAAAACTCTCCCGTCATCGCATGTACGAAATCCTCGTTTCGCTTGCGAGTAAAGGGCTTATAGCCTATGCTCCGTCGAAGAAATGCCCGATAGTGACCTTCACACGTCATCGTGTGCTGGGTAGCGAACTCCGTTTTGCGCGTGAGGTGTACGACGAGCGCAAAGCCGCCTTTGGCGAGCGTCTGAACGCCATGATACGCTATGTCACTTCCGACTCTCTTTGCCGTAGCACATCGTTGCTTGCCTACTTCGGCGAGAGGCATGCCGGCTCCTGCGGACGTTGCGATGTGTGCCGTTCACAAATCCGCTCGGCCGCGTCATCGCCCACTGCCCGCGAAGCGTTGATTGCCATGCTCTCCGACGGAGAACAGCACAATGTGGCAGAACTTGATATTCTTGCATTGCCACGCGAAACAATGACCGCTCTTCTGCGCGAACTTTGCAACGAAGAGGTGATAATGATAAATGGTGAGAATATAAAACTTAACAAATAGCAAAATAGCACAAACAAAACTATGATAACATTCCTTATTTGCCTTATGGCACTTGTTGCATCATACTTTACATACGGCAAGTACCTCGAAAAAAAGTGTGAGATAAATCCTGCCAACCCTGTACCTTCGCAGACAATGTACGATGGAGTCGATTATATCCCGATGCCACGTTGGAAGGTTTTTCTTATTCAGTTGCTTAACATTGCCGGTCTTGGGCCCATCTTCGGAGCATTGCTAGGTGCCGCCTATGGCCCTGTGGCATTCTTGTGGATAACTCTCGGCGGTATATTCATGGGTGCTATGCACGACTTTGTAGCCGGTGTCATCTCGTTGAAGAACAATGGCTTGAGCCTTCCCGAAATAATTGGAAAATACCTCGGAAACGGCACAAGGTCGTTCATGCGAGTCTTCTCGGTTTTTCTTATGGTGCTTGTAGGTGCTGTGTTCATGTCGCAGCCCGCAGTGCTTGTAACGACAAACATTTCGCTGCCGTCGCTCGAGGTAATGGCATTTGAATCGACAACATGGGAATATCTTATCGTGCTTTTTGTGATACTTGTATATTACATACTTGCAACACTTCTCCCCATAGACAAAATTATAGGCCGTTTCTATCCCTTGTTTGGCATTGCATTGCTGGTTATGGCAACAAGCATTCTCTTTATACTGTTTACAAAGAGCGATGTATATACCATTCCTGAACTCACATCATTGAGCAACGGGATAGCCGACCCCGAAAAGTTCCCAATCATTCCAATGCTCTTTACCACGATAGCCTGTGGCGCATTGTCGGGCTTCCATGCCACACAGTCGCCGATGATGGCACGTTGCATGAAATCGGAGGGTCAGGCACGTAGCATCTTCTATGGTGCTATGATATCCGAAAGCATAATAGCCCTTATATGGGCTGCCATAGGTATGGCATTCTGGGGTGGTGTCGAAGGTTTGAACGCTGCCATAGCCGAACATGGTGGCAGTGCGGCAAAATTGGTCGATATAATAACTCAGACAACCCTTGGCGAAGTAGTTGCCGTGTTTGTGCTTGTCGGTGTTATAGGCTGTGCCGTAACATCAGGTGATACAGCTTTCCGCTGTGCAAGGCTTATAGTTTCCGACATGTTCAATATCTCACAGAAGAACCTGTTGAAGCGTGTGCTGGTGTCGTTGCCGCTGTTTGCAGTGGCGCTGTTCATTATATTCGCCTTGCCGTTCCAGACAATATGGAGCTATTTCGCATGGTGTAACCAGACGCTTGCTGTGCTTACACTATGGTGTATCACCGTTTATCTTTTCCGAATGAAGAAACCGCTTGTTATTGGTGCTGTTCCCGCACTTATAATGACATACGTGTGTTCATCGTATATCTTTATCTCGCCAATGATGTTCGGCATGGAAAACCGCTTGTTGGCATATGTCCTAGGCGGAGTACTGACAGCTGTAATATCTGTAGCGGTGTTCTTCAAGGCGAGGAAAGAGTAGTGTGCGACAGGGCTTGTTAAAGACGATATCATGACAAGCGTGGAGCGTTGAGCGTGAAACGAAATTCGTTAATCTGTTGACAACACTCGACTAACGCAACCCACGCGGTACGAACTGCGTCCGCACAACGCGTGACCTATTGCTGCTCGTGTTGTCGAAGGCAAAGCCTTTCCACGTTCCTCGCAAAGGTAATTTCAAACAAAAACCGTAACCGATAAAATCACAGGGAAGCACCAAGTGAGGTTAAGGGCCATTGTGTGAGGATGTCTGAGTGCAGTGCGGGTATAAATTTTCTTCATATA
>JAGCLA010000026.1 GCA_017647225.1 Bacteroidaceae bacterium
AACGCAGAGCCTAAAGTAATCTCAAAGTTGGAGTTGCAGTATCGTCGCGACGAGCGCGTTATTCGCTCTTTGGTTGTTAAGTTGGACAAGTATGCTGCTGAGTATGCTGCCAAGAGAAGAAATTTAAAAGGTAATAAGGAGAACTAATTATGGCACAGACACCTTCAGAAATCAGATATTTGACACCTCCTACAGTTGATGTCAAGAAGAAAAAGTATTGCCGTTTCAAAAAGAACGGTATCAAGTATATCGATTACAAGGATCCCGAATTCTTGAAGAAGTTCTTGAACGAGCAGGGTAAGTTGTTGCCACGTCGCATTACAGGTACTTCATTGAAGTTCCAGCGTCGTATTGCTCAGGCTGTTAAGCGTGCGCGTCACTTGGCTTTGCTGCCTTTTGTTACTGACATGATGAAATAATAGGAGGGAATAATTATGGAGCTTATATTGAAAGAAGATGTAATCAACTTGGGTTACAAAGACGATATCGTTAAGGTTAAGGACGGTTATGGCCGTAATTATTTGATCCCTACAGGTAAGGCTGTTATCGCAACTGAGTCTGCAAAGAAAGTACTTGCTGAGAACTTGCGTCAGCGTGCTCATAAGTTGGCTAAAATTAAGGCTGACGCTGAAGAGCTTGCTAAGAAGTTGGAGGGCGTTTCTTTGACAATCTCAACAAAGGTTAGCGCAACAGGTGTTATCTACGGTTCAGTAAGCGCTATTCAGGTTGCTGAAGAACTCGCTAAGCTTGGCTTCGAGATCGACCGCAAGATTATCGCTGTTGAGTCAGCTAAGGAGATCGGTTCTTACACAGCTACAGTAAGACTTCACAAGGAAGTTGCTGTTAAGGTTCCTTACACAGTAGTTGCTGAGGCTGAATAATTCAGAACAAAGATTCTTATAATATGAGCGATGCATATAAAATGCATCGCTTTTTTTTGATATATATGTTTGCTTCTCTCGGTTTTTCAGATTTGTTTTATTCAGAGTATGCGGGTGTGATATATGTGTCTGATGGATTGGATTTGGATAAACAAAAATCGAAAGTAAGTTGAACTTACTTTCGATTTTGTGATTCCGATTTGGTTTGTAATTTTTATAATGCGTTCAATATTCGGGAGGTGCTTGCTCTTTATGGCAAGAGTACCACAAAGATGAAAACGCAGAAGAGCGAGGCGGTATGCGGTGACATAACGGCATACTATGATGTAAGCAACGAGGTGCTTTATGAATTTGAGTCTGTTTGGTTGTCGCCCGAAATGATGAAGTTGGTAATGGACTTCTTGACATTGCCCGAAATTATTTTGATTTGGAACAACAGCGCACGCATACTTATTACGGATTACACATACGAATATGCAGATGATGACAAGGAGAAGTATATCGTAAGGTTTACTTGGAAATATGCAGACGGTCGTATGACCTTTGAAAGGCCTTACGAAGTCAATTCAAGAACATTCACCAAACATTTTGATAAGACATTCAAATAACTATGGCAAGGGCAATACATATTTCAACACTACGCAAAATGCTTCAGGCAGACGACCCGGTGGATATTTCACTATGGAGAAGCAACGGTGAGATACTGCATTACCGCAATGCACTTCCGCTTCGGTACGATTTCTACAAAGGCACTCGCCGTATAAAGCTGCTCGATAGCCGGGAAATACGCACCATACGCGATGTTTGTATTTTTTAGATAAATGGTATGGAGGTGTTTATGTAGTATTTGTTATGGTGGAAGGAAAGTCTGGTAAAAAATCAAATGTCAAAAGATTGTGCTTTAATTATTTTTTCATAATATTGCACTTGTTGGTTGACTCTACCTGAATATAAAAATGATAGCAGATATACTTTAATTTAATACCTAAATGTTATGATTGATTTACAAACAGCTTTTTCGGAGGCCGAAAATAATATCCGCGTATGGCGCAACCGCTATACATCTCAGGAGTATCCTCACAAGATACTTATCAACATTATGTACCGTGCATACACTATGAGTTTTGTTTGGGAAGATTTTGTTAATGACAAGTTGCCAAAATTCCATAATTTCAATGAAGCTATAATTAGTATGGAACGTTACTATGGACAAGTTGCAACAGAAAAAGTCAATGCAAATCTGTTAAATTGGTTAAGAACTCGTGCAAATGACTATGTAGGAGGTTGTAATTATGCGTTTATGGAAGAAGTTGCAACAGATGCAGAACGAAGTGCCAACGATTTGCATATTGTGGAAACAAGCTATTTTGTTCATCTTCTTAAGGATAAGATGGTTTTATACTTCATCGCTATGAGATTAGCAGGTAAAACAGACTCGCAAGCAATTGAAGCTTTAACAAATTATCAAGTAGAGATGACAGGTAGCTTTGATTATACGTCGGCTAAAAATGCTTTTGGAGAGTTGATTGTTGACCAATATCTTGCTCAGAAAGGTATTAGTCTATAGTTATAATAATATAAGAATAAACAATTTTAGGCTAAACCTTGTATGAGCTCTCAAATACAAGAATTGGACAAATTAAACGATTTCATCTTCTCAATTCCTTATTTTGATTCATTCCTAAGTAACAATACCTCAGCATATAATGATGTTGAGGAATTGTTAGAGGCCTTTTTATTGTTTGTAGACAATAAAGAACAAGATATTTCAGAAATTCGTATAATGGTACATATTGCTATTGAACGTTATGCATGTATCATAGAGAATTCTGATAAGGCTTTATACTACATCAATAGAACTAAAAAAAAACACGACGAGGCTATTCTTGATGAGTTCCTGAAAGATTATAGAGAAGCAAAATGCGAAGGTTTCCTTTTTAAAAAAGCAGACATACAACATTATAAATCCATTACCGAAAAAATTGCTTATCAAAAAATTGATTTTCAAGAAGAAACCATAAATAAATATCTTAATTGTTCACACCCTTATGTTTGTTCTGTAATTTCGACGGCTTTTATAAATGCTAAACAATATAAAATAGGTTTACACTTCTTGAAAAATGGGCTTTCGAATTTTGACGCAGTTCATAATCCTTATTGGGATAATCCACTGGCTCTTAAAGGCTGTGCCGATCTTCTGCACCTTACTCAATATATCCTTGGACTAAAAGGTATGTATGATACTATTGGTGTCAATAAAATTTTAGAAGCACTTTACCTATATATATCAAGAGTTATATATATGGGAGATATTCTACAAGATAAAACATCTTTTCGAACTGATGCTATTCCTCCGCATGTAATTGACAAAATAAATTATCTTTCCATACGAGCTGATTTAGTATATGATTTTCGAAACAGTTTTGCTAGCATATTTCCAATAGGTGTTAATCCTGATATCCAATTTCTGGCTGACAAATATATGGCAGATGTTTTTGCTAAACAGTATGGCCTTGAAGTGATAACTAAGGATTGTTTTAATGATTCGTTAAAAATGTATCGACATGGCGCACTAACTCCCAATTATACCGGAGGGTATTATGATATTGAAGATGCTACATGGGGGGAACTTATCGAAAGAGGAACAACCAGAGCATACAATATTGCTTATAATTACTTTAATGAGTATAGAAAAGGTAGCTACCGATTACATACCAATGAAATTAATACAATTATATCTTATCTAGTTAAGAAATTTAATGTGTAATCCGATTCTGTATATAGTTCTGTCTTTTACCGCACCTTATATGCTCCATAATTTTGCTGAAAACAAAGCAAGATTATGGAGTTTCTTAATTTAAGCAGTGTAGAACTTTTACCCAATGCAAAGGCAAGTGCAGCCTTTACGGTGGATAGTAGCAAGGTATTCAAGGAGCAGCAGGATATACCGCCTGTTGTCATTGATGAAGGACTGTCATATATTCCGTGGGGTGCAGACAATCAAATGCCTTATGAAATACTCAATCTGATTGAGAGCGACGAGACGCTATCCACCTGTCAGATGTTCAATGCTGAAGTTTGCTATGGCAGTGGACTTGTGTATAACACCGACAAATCCACAGCACAGATGAATGCACTGCGAAATATCAATTTCTTGGCGACGGCTACTCCGGTACAGAGTATCATCATCTATGCCTTGCGTAATATCGTGGTCGATAGGCTTGCTGGTAGCCACAAGGATTACAGCACCACGCTACTTGATATTGTGAACACTATACGCTCCCGCCCCGAAGAGTTCCCAGAGTGGCACGCATCACCAACAGCAGCACTCTTCACACCGCCCGTATTTGAAAACAAGAAAGAGAATAAAGGGTATTGGTTCTAAATTTTAATCTTTTATGTGAAGAAAAACTATATCTTTGTTCTTCGTATTGCAATATTAAAAGACATTCAAAATGGACGCTTCATATTTTGTTGATAACAAAGAACGTGTATTTGTTCCCTATAAAGGTTGGATGACAAGAGACTCAAATGGTGTAGAATCAAAGGATGAATTTACAACTGATATTAAAGGGCCTTTTAAGGACATTCCAGATCCATTAGGACATGGGAATTATCATACATTAAATAATCTTATAGACCACGATGGAAAAAAAATACTCACTAAAGGTGTGAGGCACATAACCTTTTATCCAGAAGGTTATTATTATATTGATGATAATAACGAAGATGAGTTAATAAATCGAGGCGATGTGCGTGGAGGTTTTTTAACAAAGGACTATATTGAACAGAAGAACATTGTCAATACTGCAGGAAAGATTTTATCTGACATTTGGTTCGATGATTTAACCCCTATGGTTAATGGATACTTCAGAGTGTCTATAAACGGTAAATCAAACTTAATGGATATAGATGGAAATTTATTACTGAAAGTATATGAGAAAAACTTATGTGATTATATAAAAGGTGATGTAGTATTTTCTTTTCATGACGGTTTGCTATTTTCAAATTCTCCTTCAGGTCAAACTCAAATAAGACAATTTGATCCTGTATTGGAAAATGATATGTCCAATTTGTGTCTTATAATAAGATGGGGGAAATTGTGCCCACTTGCAGAAGCCATTAAAAATATCCGCCCTAATTCCGTATATATGATTATACGTGAAACGGATAAAAAAATGAATATATTTTATGAAGGATGTGTTATTTTTAACGAATGGTATGATGATATTAGGTTCACAGGGGTAAAAGGACTTTTCTTAGTTAAACGAGAAAATAGTTGGAAACTCCTTGATATAGCTGAAAGAACTATAGGTTGTGTTTTTGACAATATTATTACATCTCATTTTATCCACAATCACATGCTAGTGCAAAATAAGGGTAATTATGCAGTGGTTAATTATCAAGGTGTCGTACAAGGCGGTTTTACATCAGCTATGTGGGCAGACAAAGGCGTTTGGGGAATGAATATTGTTCATAATAATAGGCAAGAACATTATTTTCATGGTCAAGGTAATGGTATAATAAATTATGCTCAACAGGTGTTGACAAGTATGAGAGGTGGATTTCTATTGGAAAAAGATAGCATTTGGTATCTTATTGATTTCAATGGATATTTGCATCCAATACTTAAAGTATCGCCAAAACAGCTTTTAGATTTATAGGCAGAATAAACATCCTTGTCTTGTCTTTTACCCCATAATGTGGTTACTCTACCTTCGCGTTGCGCAAATTAGGCTGCACTCATTGCGTGTGTGAGCAAGCTCCCACCCATTCGTTTGCACTAATTTTCGCGGTGAAGTAATCACATTTTTTATGCAGACAATAAACATTGCCGTACCGTGCCTAGACATTGGATATTGAAGATGTGGAGTATGAAGAGGCCGACCTAGAAGAAGATGTTTTATTTGCAGAAGATGATAACAAAAAAATACATTAGGTGTTTTAAAACATTATTTATCTATGATTTGTTTGTATGTAAAAACAGATAGAACTAATATGTTTACTAGTTGATTTACCATAAAATATAAAATGCAGATAAAAATATTTGGATTTTCATAAATTCAGTATTATCTTTGCAAAGCGTCTAGGAAGAGTCGCCAAGCGTCTCTATCATGGGTGAGTACCCTGAAACTAGTCGCTTTTTTTTTTGTATATAGTTTAAGTATGGTATATTTCTGTTACATTGATGAATCCGGCACGCCCCAAGTTCCAGGTAATACATCGCATTATGTATTATGCGGAGTTTCTATTCCTGTTAAATTTTGGAAAAAATGTGATCGCTCTATAAGTGCGATAAAAAATAAATATCAATTAAGTGGTGCAGAGATACATACTGGTTGGATTATGCGTACATATTTAGAGCAATCCAAGATACCTGACTTTGATAAACTTAGTTATGATGACCGTCGTAGAGAAGTTATCAAAATGAGAAAAACTGAAATTTTTAAGGTTCAGAAGAGTAAAGATACCAAAGGACTTAAACAATTAAAGAAAAACTACAAACATACAGAGCCATATATTCATCTAACGCATAATGAAAGAATGGATTTTCTTAGAGAAATTGCAGATTTAATAGGAAAATCCAGTTTTATTAGAATATTTGCGGAATGTGTTGACAAAATTTTCTTTGACCCATCTAGGGCCAAACAATCTGTAGATGAACAGGCCTTAGAGCAACTAGTATCAAGGTTTGAACATTACATGTCAAAAGTGTCATTTAATGAGGGGGAAGTACATGGTTTGTTAGTGCATGACAATAACGCGACTGTTTGCAAAAAACATACAGCACTAATGAAGCAGTTCCATAAAAAAGGAACTTTATGGACTTCAATTGAACATATAGTAGAAACTCCTCTTTTTGTGGATTCAGCATTGACAGATATGATTCAAATAGCTGATTTGTGCTCTATTGCATTAAGGCGTTATTTAGAGAATGGAGATAAAGACTTATTTGATAGGATCTCTCCTAGATTTGACAAACATAGAGGGAAGTTGGTTGGTGTAAGGCATTATACAGAACCAACTTGTACCTGTGAAATCTGCTCTAATAGATGTCCTAAAGCAAATTAACTTGTCGATGTCGATGTATACTTATCTTTACACAACCTAACAGTGCCTGTATAGGCTTAGTCGCTATATCTGCACTATAAAAAGGATGTAGGGAGTTCTGGTGCACACGGAACTCCTTTTTTACATAGATTCGTGTAATTGGCAATAGCGGTATTGGTGAGAACTGAAGCTGCTTCCGCTCGCTTTGTGTGTGAACAAGTTTCCGCACACTCGCTTGCTCGCAACTTTCTCAGCCGTAGTCGCAGTGTCTTGCACGTTAAACAGTACAATATCAAGCCTACACCGTTCGTGTAGGCTTGAGTCGTTTTATATCATTGTCTTCTTTGTTGGGTGGACAAAAAGTAGGATAAAACTTTTGTAATTGTCTGATTTACATATCTTTGCAAAGATTATCATTGAATGCCTACCTTGCTCAAAAGTTGTCAGTAAAAAACAAAAATCCTCGCCACAAATGTATGTAACGAGGATTTTTGTGATTCCGAAGCGATTCGAACGCTTGACCCACGCCTTAGAAGGGCGTTGCTCTATCCAGCTGAGCTACGGAACCAGCCTTATATGTTTGGAACCGTTTCCAATTCCGTTTGCAAAGATAGTGCGTTTATTTGGTTGTGCCAAGAAAAAACGCCCTTTTTTATCATGCAATTTTGTGGTGAGTATATCTCTTGGCTTATAATTCGTCAAAGTCAAACTCCTCGCTCCAGTCGTCATAGGAATCTTCTACGAATTGGTCGAGGTCGCGGCGTTCTTTTTTGGTTGGACGACCGGTTCCGCGTTGACGGCCGGTGAATCCGCTAATCCTGCTCATCTCTAAAATTTCGTATTGTTCCTGCGAGGTTATGTTTTCCATTAACTCGGGCACTAATTTGGCTCCTACGCGGTTTTCGGCGCATTTGAGAACTCTGAACGAATATGTTATCGGGGCTTTCTTGACATTGACAATATCTCCGACACGTACGTTGTGTGCCGGTTTTGCTGTGCGCTCACCAATGCTTATATGCCCTTTCTTGCATGCTTCGGCTGCGATGCTTCGCGTCTTGTATATGCGTACAGCCCAAAGCCATTTGTCAATGCGTGCCTGTTCGCTCATGGTTCTTATTCTTGTTTGCCGTTGCCTTTTTTGTTGAATTGGTTCATTGTGCGTGCAAGTCCGGCGAAACAGAAGCTCTTGATAATCTCGTTGGTTGTCTCAAGCTGTTGTTCTATTGTCTTCTGTTCTTCGCTGTCGAATGAGCCGAGAACAAAATCAACCTGGTGTCCTTTACCGAAATCGTTGCCAATACCGAATCTCAAACGAGCGTATGCCGTTGTTCCGAGTGTAGAGGCTATGTGCTTTAGTCCGTTGTGTCCTCCGTCGCTTCCTTGTCCTTTCAGGCGTAATGCGCCTACAGGTAATGCGAGGTCATCGACAATTACAAGCACGTTCTCCAATGGTATCTTTTCCTGTTGCATCCAGTAACGTACTGCATTGCCACTCAAATTCATGTAGGTTGAAGGCTTGAGCAGTATGAGTTTCCTTCCGCGTACCGATGTTTCAGCAACAAAGCCGTATCGCTTGTCCTGAAAAAGAGTATTGGACGCTTTTGCAAAAGCGTCCAATACAGTAAATCCAATGTTGTGGCGGGTTCCTTCGTACTCGCGTCCGATATTGCCCAGTCCGACAATCAGATATTTCATTTTTCAGCCAATTACTTTCTTGCGGCTGCTGCAGCTGCTGCAGAAGCACGTGTAGTCTTAACTGAACATACAAGAGATTCTTTAGCTGATACGAGCTCAAGACCTTCGTATGAAAGTTCACCAACCTTGATAGACTTGCCAAGGCCGAGTGCTGTTACGTCAACTGTCAAAAGCTCAGGAATTGCTGTGTAAAGAGCCTTAACCTTGAGGTAGCGCTGAACCTGAACGAGCTTACCACCGGCGCGAACACCTTCTGCAAGACCTTCGAGTTTAACAGGAACTGCCATAACGATAGGCTTCTCTTCTGTTACCTGATAGAAATCAACGTGGAGGATTGTGTCCTTTACAGGGTGGAACTGGATGTCCTTCATAACTGCCTTAACAGCCTGACCGTCGATTGTGAGGTCAACAACGTGGATATCCGGTGTGTAAACGAGTTTACGAAGGCCTTCTGTAGGAACGCAGAATGCTTTAGCCTCTTTTTCTACTCCATAAAGGTTGCAAGGTACAAGACCTGCATTGCGAAGAGCGTTGGTTGCTTTCTTACCAACTTCGGTTCTCATAGAACCGCTGATGCTGATTGTTTTCATTTTTTAATGTGTTACTCTAAATTAAGAATTTTGTTTCTGCTTAATTCGCCATCACACGATGTCCTTAAAGCGGACGCAAAGGTACACTTTATTTTTATAATATACAAGTTTTTGTCGCTTAATCAGGTGGCGCGAACTGTATAACGTCTAAAAATCGATGTCGATATTTAACTTTTCGTCGTTACACTCTTCGGCCGGTGCAACCGGTGCCGGAACGTATTCGCCTTGTTCTGCTACAACAAAATTGATAGCTTCGTTAAGGCTGTTTGTGAATTTCGCAAAATCCTCGCGGTAAAGGAATATCTTGTGCTTTTCAAATGTGAAAGTTGCATTCTCGCCCTCACCGTTGACAATTTTCTTGCTTTCGGTGATAGAAAGATACATCTCGTCCTTCCTGTTCTTTTTCACGTCGATGTAGTAGATTCTTTTTCCGGCCTTTATTGCCTGAGAAAATACTATCTCCTTCTCAATCTCGTTCATTCCGCTCTTTCTGTTGTCTTCCATCGTAATTCTTGTTAGTTCAAATATGTCGGCAAACGGGCGAAATATAAAATTTCTCTATTTACAACGTGTGTAGAATATGTTTGCGTTTACCGCAAATATGACAAAAAAAAATTAAAATCCAATAAAAATGTTAGAAAAAAATGGTTTTATGTTCCATTTTGCACTATTTCTTGCTTTGGCTGCTTTATTTTTGCTTTGACAGTATGCAGGGCCAGCAAATGTTTCCATAAGTTAAAGGTTGAAATCAACTGCTAAAATGAAAAAATAAATTTATTTTTTGCTTGTCTGTGTCATTATAAAATGCGAACTTTGCAGAAAATCAGAAAAAGCGTTTTATGATTAACAGAGTTCTTATCCGTCTAAAGGTAGTGCAGATAATATATGCATACTACAAGAATAGTGGCAAAAGTCTAAAAGCTGCCGAAGACGAAGTGTTTTTTAGCCTTTCAAAGGCCTATGACCTTTACAACTACATGCTTCTGCTCATGGTTGGTGTAACTCATTATGCAGCTGACCGTATATCTTTCTTGAGTATGAAGATACGTCCGACCGACAGTGACAGAAATCCAAATCTGAAGTTTGTGAACAACCGTTTTGTGGCGCAGCTCGAAGCGAATGGACAGCTCCAGAAGTTTGCCGAAAAGAGTAAACTCAACTGGGTTGACAATTCCGACTTCCTTCGTCGTCTGCTCGATAAAATAGAGGAGAGCGACATATATAAGGAATATATGGCTTCCGAAACATCTTCATACGAAGAAGACAAGGAGGTATGGCGTAAGTTGTATAAAACATTCGTATTTGAGAACGAGGAACTCGATTCGTTGCTTGAGGAGCAGAGCCTCTATTGGAACGATGACAAGTCTATTGTCGATACATTCGTCTTGAAAACCATCAAACGTTTTGAAGAGGAGAATGGCGATGCACAGCAGTTGCTTCCTGAATATAAGGATGTTGCCGACATGGATTTTGCACGCAAACTCTTCCATAATGCGGTTGTAAATGCAGAACAGTATCGTGAACTCATGAGTACAAGCTCAAAGAACTGGGATATGTCGCGCCTGGCATTTATGGATGTGGTAATCATGCAGGTGGCGCTTGCCGAAATTATGACAATGGAAGATGTTCCTTTGTCGGTAACATTGAACGAATATGTCGAAATTGCAAAGCATTACAGTACAGTGAAGAGCGGTTCGTTTGTAAACGGTATGCTTGATACAATTACAAAGAAACTGCGTCAGGAAAACAAGATAAACAAATAATAACTAAACATATACAAATTATGGAATTTTTGAATGGAGCAGCTCCTGCCGGTGTAGCAGGTATATTGGGTAGCCCGATATTTATGTTTGTAATAATCATTGCCATCATGTACTTCATGATGATACGTCCTCAGCGTAAACGTCAGAAGGAAATCGACAATTTCCGTCGTAGCCTTCAGCCGGGTATGGAGGTTGTAACCAGCGGTGGTATTTACGGTAAAATCAAGGAGGTTAATGATGGTGTAGTTGTGCTTGAAATTGCTCACAATGTAAATATCCGCGTTGATATCTCTGTGGTTTTTGCAAACCCTGGTGCGATGCAGGAGCAAGGTAAATAATAAAAGTACATGTTCTAAAAAGTAGAAATTTTGACAAAAGATTTCTTCAAAAGAATTAAGGAAAACAATCTATTGCCTTTCCTGTTTTTTCTATTGGTCTCGTGTTGTCTTTGGTTACTTCAGGTATTGAACGAAGATTACGAGACCGATATTCCTTTCAGTGTGTCCATAAACAACGTGCCCGACAACATAGAATTGGTTGACGGTGATGAAGCAGAGGTGCTTGTAAGGCTCAGCGATAGGGGAACAGTGCTTTCGAGGTATAAATTGGGAAAGACATTGTCGATTGCCGTTGACTTCTCCGAGTTCAAACACAATGGCGGTACTCTCTCGCTGCCTCTATCAATGTTGAAGAAGCAGATGGTTTCCGTTATGGAGGGGACAACTTCCATTGTGCAGTATCCCGAAGATACCTTGTATGTACGTGTAAGGCAGAACAGCAAACTGTTGCCGGTTGTGCTTAACGGTAAAATCGATGCGGCAGAACATTACGAGGTTACATCGGTTGAAATTTCTCCCGTTGATGTTATGGTTTCTGCAATGCCCGACAGGCTTGAGGCTATGGAGTTCGTCGAAACGGAATATATCGTAAAGAAATACCTGAAGAGCGACAAGGTTTTTACCGTAAAAATTGCGACAGGAGATTACATGAATGTGGAGCCTTCGGTTGTCGATGTTCGTGTATCGGTTTCTCCAATGAAAATAAAGAAAGTGCGCGTACCGGTAGTGAAGGTTAATTTTCCCAAACCTTTTTTTGCGATGTGGTTGCCTAATGAGGTAGAGCTCTCTTTCGAGGTGTCTGAATCGAACTATGATGCGGTAGGTCCTGCCGATTTTGTCGTAAATCTTGATTATAACGATATACTCTCTGCGAGGGGAGGATATGTTCCTTTGAAGTTGGTTACATCATCGTCACTTGTGAAGAATGTTGTGCTTAAACCTTCAAGAATAATGGTTGGTGGTGCCTTATGAAAAGGGTGATGAAACTTGCGATAACAGGTAGCATCGGCAGTGGAAAGAGTGTCGTTTCCCGTATGATGAATGTATTGGGGGTGCCGGTATATGATTGCGACAGCAATGCAAAACGTCTTATGGTAAATGATGAATTTATCGTGAGTGAACTGAAACGAATGTTCGGTGATGATTGCTATGAAGATGATGGCACATTGAATCGTCAATACATTGCATCGTGCATATTTACCGATAAACAGAATATCAAGCGCGTAAATTCTCTTGTGCATCCTGTTGTGAAACGTGATTTCGAGTTGTGGGCAACAAAGCAGGACTCAAATGTCGTTGCTGTGGAAACGGCAATCCTTTATGAGTCGGGTATAGTGGAATCTGTTGACAAGGTACTCGTTGTTTGGGCAGAAAAGGAGACTGCTATAAGACGCACTATCGAAAGAAGCGGAATGAGTCGCCTGCAGGTAGAAAACCGTTTGAAGAACCAGATGAGTACAGACGATTTGTTGCTGTTGTCCGATTACTCTTTGTATAACGACGGAGATGAGCCGCTCCTGCCACAGGTAATAGAACTTGTTGAACAGTTAAAAAATATTTCAAATTTTGCGGATTCAAATTGAACATTTATATTCGCATAGTTTTACATTACTTTGAATTAACTTAATAATATAAATTTATGTTTGAAAGAATACTTACAATATCGGGTAAACCCGGTCTTTATCGACTCTTGTCAAGTGGTCGTAACATGCTCATAGTAGAGGTTGTTGATGAAACAAAAAAGCGTATGCCAATCCATAACACCGACAAGGTTGTGATGCTTGACGATATTGCTATCTATACCGATACAGAAGAGGTGCCTTTGCGTGATGTTTTCGCAAAAATGTATGAAAAGGAAAACGGCGTACTTCCTATTGACTTGAAAATGGCTACTCCCGAAGAACTTGTTGAATACTTCGAAGGTATAATGCCTGATTATGACAGAGAGCGTGTTTATCTTACACATATCAAGAAAATGTATGCTTGGTATAATATACTTGTAGCTAACGGTGTTGTTGACTTCGTTGAAGAAGAACAGCAGGTTGAGGAATAATAATTCGTAAAAATATTACTGTGAAAAAGTTAATTCTTGTCATTGCATTGTTCATGAGCTTTGCAATGAATGGTCAGGCTCAAGCATGGAAGAATGTGCTTGGCAAAGTTGCAAACAAAGTTGTAGAGGAGGTTGCCGACGAGGTTGTCGATACTGATAACTCGCTTGTTTCAAATGTGCTTGGAACCTTGATAGGTAATTCTCTTACCTTCTCAAAGTCGGTATTGGTAGGTACATGGAATTATGAAGGGGCTGCATGTGTGCTTGAGAGCGAAAATGCACTTGCAGATATCGGTGGTTCGGTTGCTACATCGAAAATAGAGGAGACACTTGACGGTTATCTTGCAAAAGTTGGTGTGAAAAGCGGTGCATGCTCTTTTACCTTTATGGAAAATGACTCTTGCTGTTTTACAGTCAATGGACGCGATATTCGTGGTACATACAAACTTGATGTTGAAGAGAAGAGAATCGATTTCAGTTTCTTGCGTGAAAAGCTTAACATGAAATCTTATGTTTCTTATAACGTAACCGATGTTAATCTCGTTTTTGATGCTGATAAATTGTTGGATCTTATAAAGAATGTTACATCTTCTGTTTCTGATAAGACATCAACGCTGAGCAGTATTTCTTCTGCATCATCGTCAACTAAGTTGAGTACGGCTACGGCAACATTGAATACGGTTTCGACTCTGGTTGCCAATTATGACGGTATGATGCTCGGAATGAAACTTAAAAAGTAAAAATAAAAAAATCACTTCTTGCGAAGTGATTTTTTTATTTGTGGACATGCGTTTTAGCTGTTTCTGAATAGCAACATGTTTTCCGAGGCATCAACTATTACAGGCTTTGTCTTGTCAATGGCACCTGCAAGCAACTGTTTTGACAGGTCGTTGAGTAACAGACGCTGTATGGCTCTCTTTATCGGTCGTGCTCCGAACTCGAGGTCGAATCCTGCTTGGGCAATGAACTTTACAGCTTCGTCCGTAATGTTCAATGTTACATCGTTCTCCTTGAGTAGGGTGGTAATGGCCGATGCCTGGAGACGTACTATCTGTTCAATCTCCTTCTCGTTGAGAGGTGTGAACATAATGGTTTCGTCTATGCGGTTGAGGAATTCGGGGCGTATATTCTTCTTTAGCATATCCATTATTTTCTCTTTGGTCTCTTCGAGAATGTTTTCCCTGTTACACTCATTCATTCTTTCAAACTGCTCCTGTATATAGGCACTGCCCATATTGCTGGTCATTATTATAATGGTGTTCTTGAAGTTTACCACGCGCCCCTTGTTGTCGGTCAGGCGGCCGTCATCAAGAACCTGCAACAGAATGTTGAACACGTCGGGATGTGCTTTCTCAATCTCATCGAACAGAACAACAGAGTAGGGCTTGCGGCGTACAGCTTCTGTCAGTTGTCCGCCTTCATCATATCCTACATATCCCGGAGGCGCACCAATAAGTCGTGAGACAGAGAACTTCTCCTGGTATTCGCTCATGTCTATTCTTGTCATAAGAGATTCGTCATTGAACAGATAGGTAGCCAATGCCTTTGCAAGCTCTGTCTTGCCGACTCCTGTCGTGCCTAAGAATATGAATGAACCTATAGGGCGCTTGGGGTCTTGTAGTCCTGCACGACTGCGGCGTACGGCGTCGCTTACGGCCTGTATGGCTTCGTCTTGTCCGATAACTCTCTTGTGCAGTTCCTCTTCAAGAGTCAAAAGCTTTTCGCGCTCGCTCTGCAACATCTTGCTTACAGGAATACCTGTCCAGCGTGAAACAATATCGGCTATATCTTCGGCAGTAACCTCTTCTTTAATCATGGCAACAGTTCCTTGCGCTTCTCGCAATTTGTTCTGCGTGTCGGTAATTGTGCTCTCAAGTTCCTTGATTTTGCCATATCTGATTTCAGCCACACGTCCGTAGTTGCCTTCTCTTTCGGCCTTTTCGGCTTCAAATTTCAGCTCTTCAATCTCGTGTTTGGCATTCTGTATGCGGTCGGCCAGTTCCTTTTCCTGTTGCCATTTAGCGCGTTTGTCTTTCTCTTGCTCTTTGAGCGCGGAAATCTCTCTTCCCAGCATCTCTAATTTGGGCTTGTCTTTCTCTCGCTTAATGGCTTCGCGTTCTATCTCCAACTGTTTGATGTGGCGTGATATCTCGTCGAGTTCCTCGGGGAGAGAGTCACGCTCCATACGTAATTTTGCAGCCGCTTCATCAACAAGGTCTATGGCTTTGTCAGGCAGGAAACGCTCTGTTATATAGCGGTCGCTCAGGGTTACGGCTGCAATTAGCGCATCGTCTTGTATGCGTACCTTGTGGTGGTTCTCGTAACGCTCCTTCAAGCCTCTGAGTATTGAAATGGTACTCATCTTGTCGGGCTCATTGACCATTACGCTCTGGAAGCGTCGTTCGAGAGCCTTGTCCTTTTCAAAGTATTTCTGGTATTCGTCAAGGGTTGTTGCTCCTATCGAACGCAACTCACCACGCGCCAATGCCGGTTTGAGGATATTTGCGGCGTCCATTGCTCCTTCACCTTTTCCGGCACCCACAAGGGTGTGTATTTCATCGATGAAGAGTATGATTCGTCCTTCGGCCTTGCTTACTTCGTTGATGACGGCTTTGAGTCGTTCCTCGAATTCGCCTTTGTATTTTGCACCGGCAACAAGTGCGCCCATATCAAGTGAGTATATCTGTTTGTCGCGCAGATTATCAGGCACATCGCCTCTTACAAGGCGACGCGCAAGCCCCTCTACAATCGCGGTCTTGCCTGTTCCCGGCTCGCCAATGAGTATAGGGTTGTTCTTTGTGCGACGGCTTAGAATCTGTAATATACGTCTTATCTCATCATCGCGTCCAATGACGGGGTCGAGCTTTCCGTTCTTTGCAGAATCGTTGAGGTTTATGGCATATTTCTCCAGTGCCTGATAGTTCTCTTCTACGTTCTGAGATTTTACGCTCTCACCGTGTCTGAGTTCTTTGATTGCCTTTTCAACCTCTGCTCTGTTTGCTCCATTGCCTTTCAGTATGTTGGCAACGGGGCTCTCTGTCTCTATCAATGCCAGCAATAACGGCTCGACAGAAACGTACTCGTCGCCAAAACGTTTGGCAAGCTCTTCGGCTTTGGTTAAAACCCTGTTGCTATCCCTGCTTAGATACGGGTCGCTTCCGCTTGCTTTAGGTAACGTACTTATAAGGTTATTGACCTCGTTCTTTATCTTATTGATGTTGCAACCTGACTTTTGTAAAAGGAAAGAGATTATCTGTTCGCTACTTTTCAGAATTCCTCCCATTATGTGTGCAGGTTCAATAACTTGCTGTCCGTTTGCTTGTGCAATGCCAACAGCTTCTTGAATTGCCTCTTGGGCTTTGTTTGTAAATTTGTTGAAGTTCATATCTTAATCTCCTTTCGTTGGAGATAGAACAAAATGTAAGCCACGAGGGTTTTTGTGTCATTTTGGCGTATTGCAGGACAAAATGACCGATAATAATAAAAAGCAGACCTTCGTCTGCTTTTTATGTATGATGGTATGTTTGGTGTCGTCAGGCATCAATCTCGTTGCATGCTTCATTCCATAGCGCTCCGCTTATATCGGCAGGCATTATCCATCCCCCTTGTGGGCTCAGGTTGCATTTGCCTGTGATAGGGCCGTCAGGCATGCATGAGCGCTTGAACTGCTGTATGAAGAACCTGCGCATGAATGTTGAAAGCCAATTCTTTATTGTTGTGCTATCGTAATTCTCCTTGAATGCCTTTTGCGCAAGGAAATATATTTTTTCGGGCGCGAATCCGTTGTGTATAAAATGATACAGGAAGAAATCGTGCAACTCATACGGGCCGACAAGGTCTTCGGTCTTCTGTTTGATGTTGTTCTCGTTGTCGGTTGGTGTGAGCTCCGGAGAGATTGGAGTATCTACAATGTCCAACAGCGTCTTCTGCAGCTCCTTGTCGGCATGGTTGTTGGCAACCCAACGCACAATGTGCTGCATGAGTGTTTTGGGTACTGATGAATTTACTCCGTACATACTCATGTGGTCGCCGTTGTATGTCGCCCAGCCGAGAGCAAGCTCGGAGAGGTCGCCTGTGCCTACAACTATTCCATTGGTCATGTTTGCTATGTCCATGAGAATCTGTGTGCGTTCGCGTGCCTGCGCATTCTCGTATGTTACATCGTGATTGTCGATGCTGTGCTCTATATCCTTGAAATGCTGGATACAAGCCTCCTTGATGGAGATTTCCTTGATGCTCACGCCCAACTTTTCCATCATGCTCATGGCATTGTTGTATGTACGTCCTGATGTACCGAATCCGGGCATTGTTATAGCTATTATGTCGCTATTCTTTTTGCCGGCAAGTTTACAGGCCTTCTCTGTTACGAGCAGGGCCAATGTCGAATCCAGGCCGCCTGATATGCCTATTACGCAGGTTGATGCATGAGTATGCTGTATTCTGCGTGCAAGGGCAGTTGCCTGTATTATGAATATCTCTTCATAGCGTTCGTTCTCGTTCGCTTTTGAAGGTATGAATGGTGCAGCACTAATGGTGCGGTATAGGCGGTTGTCGGAAGGATTCTTTTGTGCTATATATATGTTTCGAATGTTTCCGTCGTTGCAGAAAATGCTGTTGCCACGACGCTCGTTCTTTATCTTTTCAATATCGATTTCCGCTATTGTGTAGCTCGATTTTGTGAGGAAACGTTCTCCTTCGGCGATTATGTTACCACATTCGGCAATGGCATTGTAACCGGCGTACGATGCACGGCTTGTCGATTCGCCCCAACCGCTGTTTGCATATACATATCCGCATTTGTAGCATCGGCTCGAAGCTTCTATTCTGTTTCTGGTTTGTCTGTTGCCGTCAGCAACCTCTTCGGTAGAACTTGGGTTCAGGATTATCTCTGCTCCGCATGTGGCCAATAGCGCACCGGGTGCCAATGGTGTTTCTGCTTCATTTCCTATTTCAATGCCGAAGCTGTAGCTGTCGGTACTGAAAACGGCTTGTTTGGTAAAAGGAATCTCTTTATTACCAATTTTCACCGTTGCATCGCATGGCAGGGTGGTGCTGCTGCCGAACCATCTGTTTTCGCATATAATGCTGTTCCTTAGAACTCTTTTGGGGACAACACCCAAAATTGTGCCGTTGTGGCATACGACCGAACAGTTGTATATTGAGTTGCGATATTCTACGGGCGCGCCGAATACAACAACAGACTCTATACCCTTGGTGCTTTCTGCAATGGTAATGATGGCCTCTTTGCACTCTCTGATAAATAAAGGCTGCAGGTACAGGTCACCACAGTTGCTCGATGTGAGGCTGAGTTCCGGAAAAAGAATCAGTTCAACATTCTTTTCAGCGAGTTCCTTTACAACAGAAATAATCTCCATTGCATTGCTTTTGCAGTTACCGGCAATTATTGCAGGCGTTGCAGCTGCTATTCTTGTAAAACCGTAT
The DNA here is from genome assembly GCA_017647225.1 of Bacteroidaceae bacterium. Taxonomy (GTDB): domain Bacteria; phylum Bacteroidota; class Bacteroidia; order Bacteroidales; family Bacteroidaceae; genus HGM04593. Next base: position 18,814 of record JAGCLA010000026.1, read on the forward strand.
TTCATGGCGTACTCGATTAGTCCTTTTTTATATAGTGTATAAAGCGGAGATGGTTTTCCACCTCCGCTTTATGGTACATTATATTACAAATTAATATTGGTCTTCCGGTTTGCTCGGGTTTGACAAAACTGTTGTTGGTACAATTTCAAAGTAGTCCTGATTGAACTGTTCGTCTGTAGAGTTCTCGGTAACACTCTTGATACGTATCCAGTGGCCACCCTCTTTCTTTCCAAGTGGGAATGTGCCAATAATCTTGCGGATACATTGTTTTGAGTGTCTCATGTTGCCATTAGATGCTGTAGGTTCCTGTAAGTTGAGATGACAGCTTGCGGGACCCTTCATGAAACCTTTGTTCTTCATGGCTTTGTCTTTTTCAAGAATCTCGTTTTGTGTCATATCAGTTTCATCGAACCAACCGATCTTTGCTTGTGCTTCGGCGCTGTTACGCAAATCAACCGGGATACCGCAAATTTCGCCATCAAGGTAAATCTGGATTACGCCACGCTTGTCACTCTGCGAGTAACCGAAACGTAGCTCATAATTTCCTACTGGTACGTATGGAATACGATATTGGAAATCGTACTGTCCGTCAATGAGGAACTCGTCTCCCTGGTAGTTTGAGTAACCTCCTAAACTTACTCTTGCAGTAGGTAGGAGATAGAAAATATTGGTTGTAGCACTTAATACCTTAAGTCTTTCGCAATAGTTCTGCGGAATATATGTGATTTTGTGCTTACTGTCCTCAAATGCCCAACGTACACCATTGTTTGTCAGTTCAGGGAAGAATGAGGTAATATCCCAACGCATACGCTCGTTCAATACGTTACCTCTCATCTCATCTTCGTCGTAAATGAGAATTTTGTCAATAGTATGTATTGTTCCGTTCTTGGTGTCTGAAACAAAATCTTCTATTTTAACTTTGTTTGCAGGTTGTACTACTGCATTCAAGTAATAGTCCATGTCTGGATTCTTCAATTCAGTACCTTCTTCTTGCGCATAATTTATGACTATGTCAAATTCCAACTCGGTACCGCTCTTTGGTCTTGTAACCTTCATCAAAGAGTGCTGGAGCATTGTTTCGAAATAGTCGGAACGATCGTGCGATGCGGGTAGGTTTACTTCTGATTTGAAATCACCGTTTTCGTAGCCTTCCATGATAAAACCACCAAGGCCTTTTGCCTTGTAATATAGTCGGCGGTCGATAATGTGGTATGCAATGAACTTATTCAAAGCATTTTTCTTGTTTTTGTATTCTCCGGGAACTTCTGTGCCATAGAATTTCTGAGCAAGTTCCTCCAGTTTTTCAAGTGTTTCGATTGGCTCGCCTAAGTGGTTCTTGCTTGGGTCTGCAAAAAGGTCGTTTGGCTCAACCAAAAGAGTGTAGCGCTTTTGCCATTCCTCTGGATATGGAGCTTCGCCTTCTGCTTTTGACAAAAGACCCGGATGTACTTGTGTACCATCATAATTTGGGTCAATATCGGTAATCCTGATTTCCTCGTCCCAACCTGTTGCTTTCAAAGCGTCGCTGAAAAGGCTGAATTCTTTGTAAAGAGCCAACTGGTCCGGGAGCAAGTTGTTTGAAGGGTTGAGAGCATGGTCTATTACCTGAATATAACCATTCTCTACCTCAACGTCCTTTCTGATGATTTCGGATTTGTTGTTGAGTCTCATAATCACTTGACCCTGTGAATTTGTTTCGGTAGAAAGTTCTACAGGGCGACGGTTCATGGTGTATTGTGGGAAGTTACCGCCGTTGACATCGATGGTTCTATAACCCATTTCTATAATATGGTTCTTTGCAATTTCTGTAGCGGCTTCCGGTGTAAGGTCATTGACGTCGTCAGAAGTGATACCACTCTTTGGGTCTTGTGACTGTTCGTACAAAAACTCTTCAATGGCCTCATTTGTTGGAGCAAAACATGTATATGAGCCATAAGTCGATAGGGTGGTCAACATGTTACCCGAAGCTTTTTTACCAATACTGGCTTTCTGGAGAATCTTGCAGAAATGGCTGAACTCTTCATTGTTTCTGAGATGGTCCGATATAAGCTCTCCTGTAAAAGTAAAGCGTCTTTCATCGGTAATCTCATCTTCACAACTTACAAAAACATTGCCACAGAATAGCAATAAAGCTGCAATTGTCAAATTCTTCAAACTTGTTACAAGAATCTTGTTCATATTATATTTCTTATTTTGTTACAAAAAAAAGTTTCAGGTAATTGTCCCTGATGGCTGTTGATGTTATTTAACCCTCAAATTTAGGACTTAAACTTCATATGACAAAGAATTTTTACTCTTTTTTTCTTTTTTTAAATATGAAAAGCCGAAATAATGGCTTTTTAGGCGATGTTTGCTCGGGTTTGACACATAATTCCTGTTTCCGACGAAAACGTCACCTAAAAATGCGTTTACAAAATTTAACTAAAAAAGTTATTGAAAAATTTGGAGTATAAATGAAAATGATTTTATATTTGCAATGATTTCAGAAATGAAATACCAAAAAACGAAATTTTGAAAACTAAATACTAACGGCTTAATTAAATTTTTACGACTATGAAAAAGTATATTTGTTCAGTTTGTGGTTACATACATGAAGGTGAATCAGCTCCCGAGCGTTGTCCAATGTGTAAAGTTCCGGCAGAGAAGTTCAACGAGTTGCAGGAAGGTCCAATCCAGTTCGTTCAGGAACATGTTATTGGCGTAGCAAAGGGTTGCGACGATGAGATGATAAAGGATTTGAATAACCATTTCATTGGTGAGTGTACCGAGGTAGGTATGTACTTGGCAATGAGCCGTCAGGCCGACCGTGAGGGTTATCCCGAAATTGCAGAGGCTTTCAAGCGTTACGCATGGGAAGAGGCAGAGCACGCAGCAAAGTTCGCAGAGCTTTTGGGCGACTGTGTTTGGGATACAAAGACAAACCTCGACAAGCGTATGAACGCCGAGGCAGAGGCAAACAGCGAC
>JAGCLA010000027.1 GCA_017647225.1 Bacteroidaceae bacterium
ATTGGCTTTACTTCTAAAAATTCATTGGTTGCTTACAACCTAAAGGGTGATATAAGCAATATTAAGATTTCCACATTTGAAGCAGTGAAGAAAAATGGAGAAGTAGCAATAGGAGATGGCTATTTCATTTTTGGTATTAATGCAGATATACATTTCAATGAGTTGGGAAACATTGTGTTTTGGGAAAATCGTAATTCTGATGGCACTAGTGGACGTCTAGAATTCTACGAATATAATGGGGAAAACAAACTGGAATGTATTAGGACTAAAAGACTGAACAATGGAGAGTTTATAGAAGAATCTAGAACAGAAAATAGATTTGCAAATGGTTTTCTTAGTGTGGCTAGAAGTGTCAGTACTATTGATGATGATATGTTTATAGGCATAACCGTATATTGCAATAATGGGATATATATAACTAATATATTTGATTATGCGATATACAATGATTTCAAACCAACAGAAACAAACTGTATATATGATGCGAAAGGAAAACTAAAACTCGAAACAATATATGATGAAAATAAAGACATTGCCACATGTCGTTATTATATTGATGGTTTTTTACATAAAGTGGAAGAAAAAAACAGGACAACAGTTCTCATAAGGGATGAAAAGAAAGAAGTGATAGAGACCGAATTTGCGCGTCTATCTGGACTATTCGATGCGTATCTTCCCTATCGAGGACGTTGCGTTTATAAATACAACTATGATTCAAACGGCAACTGGGTAAAGAGATTTGAATGGAAAAAAGCAGAAGATGGAACATTGACCCCATGGACGATTACAACAAGAGAAATAACATACCGATAAACAATTATGAGTAATTATAGATGCAAACAATGCGGTAAATTCGTATCAAGGGATGCCTTGAAATGCAATTTTTGCGGGACAGAGAATCCCACTAGTCAGTCATACGTAAGAAAAAACGGGAGAACGATTGATAAATCGCCTAAAAAAGAAATGAAAACGATGTTTTGCCCGATTTGTAATCAAACGTCATGCTTGGATTATGTAGAGAACTTATCAAGTCACAAACAATTGATATGTGGTTGTTGTGGAAGTGCAGTAAATAATCCTTATTATGTAAGGACTAAATTTGATTTCTTCGAGGAAAACATCGGAAAGTTGCTTGCCTTGATAATCTTAATACCTCTCATGATTTTTGTATGTATAGCAGGTTTTTCTACCTCTCCGTATAGTTTCAAACAAGGACAAGAATGTGTTTTTACGACAGATATTATGGGCGGTATAAACGAAGTGGCAGACGATAGATATGTGAGATATGCAATACAGGATGATGCTTACGGCATTTTGGAACTACAAATGGAAGGTGTTGTGTATGGGGCATTCAAAGGAGACCCTTGTGTTTATATAAGAGATAAGTCAAAAGACAGAGTGGAAGTGTATTTGAAAAATAAGGGAGTTAATATTCTTGTTCCTAGAACATCTATCAGACCACAATAACACAATAAGAATCACCAGTGAGACTAAAAGACCGTAGTAGTGTAAAAGTAGAATAAACGAATAAAGTATATATTTTTGAAAAAACTTTTGAATTTTTGAAAGGAATCCACCGATTGTGTGTCTAAGAGAGTAGAACGACAAAAAGACAACTGATGGACAACATTGAAAGACGATTTACTGAGATGGTCAGAGAGTACCGCAAGACGATATACACCGTCTGCTACTTCTTCTCTGACGACAAGGAGGAGGTGAACGACCTGTTCCAAGAGATACTGATAAACCTCTGGAAGGGCTTCAAGGACTTCCGTGGCGAGAGCAGCACGAAGACTTGGATATGGCGCGTGAGCCTCAACACCTGCAGCAACCTGGAACGAAAGAAGAAGAGTAGTGTACAGACTGTTCCCCTTTCGGTCGACATCGACTTGTACAACGATGACGACGAGCACAGTAAACAGATTCAGATGTTGTATGACAGAATCAACCGCCTCGATGTCTTCGATAGAGCCATCATCCTCCTTTGGCTGGAGAATATGAGCTATCAGGACATAGCCAACGTGGTGGGCATCAGCCTGTCGAGTGTCACCACTCGTCTGTTCCGCATCAAGGAACAGCTAAAGAAACAGTTTTGAATTTATCGCTTATAAGTTTTTGAATATGCTTTTCGGTTTCTCTGAGGTTCTTTTTGGCATCTTTTCCCTTTCATCCCTTACAAATAGACCACTATTTGTTGCGGTCTGAAAAGAAAAAACTGTTCAAAAACTCCTCTCAGATAAACTCGAAATAAATTGAAAACAGTTTCTTAAAGCAAATGTCTAACAAGTAAAAACGTATCTTTATGACACACGAAATGGATTTAACCGAATTGCAGGAACTGAGAAAACAGTTTAACCTGATAGATGAGAAGCTGGATAAGCAGCGCATCATCAATGAAGAGCTATTGAGAGAGTCGATGACGAGCAAGCTCTCGCGCGTAGAGAAATGGTATCAGAACCGCTTCCGTACATCAGCAATCGCTGCTCCTATCGCAGGTGTAGTATTCCTCACACAGTTTGCCGACCAAGGATTTCCCTATTGGGGCTTCTGCCTGCTGATCATCGCTACAGGCATCCTGGAAGTTATCCTCAACCGACGAGCCTACAAGGCACTCAACATCGGCAATCTGCCCTCGATGAGTATGACTGAAGCCACCGAGCA
>JAGCLA010000028.1 GCA_017647225.1 Bacteroidaceae bacterium
CCATAGTCTGCTGCCATCTCCAAGATTCGTTTAGGAATGGCTGAATACATATTAGGATATAGTTGTCGGCGCAGCACCTCGCTTATGCCGGACAGTTGCTTGTCTCCTAACCAATATTCGTGGAGTTCTTCATTGAAAAGTACTCCGGAGTCTGTTAGTTCTATTCGTGCCATAGTGTTACTTGTTTTGTAGTTCTTGTTTACGGCGGGTTAGCAACTCCTTGATTTCAGGGTTTGCTTCAATCTCTCCCTGATGATCGAGGTAGTATGAAAGCAGGGATGTTACATCTTTCGCTGAATTGATAGCCTGCTTGATACCGGCATACTTATCGTATACTGCGGGCTTGCGTGCAGGGGCTGGTGTTGGTTGTGTAGAGCGTGCGTCGTCTGCGCTATTCTCAGGTACATCCTCACCTTTAAAAATGTATAAACCAATGCCTGTTGCAATGGCAATGTTCTTGACGAGACACCTCCAAATTGTCTTGTTGATGTCGAACATGGTGGCTGCCGCAACGCTCTTTTCTTCGTTGCACTTCTTATAGCTGTTCCATACGTTATAGGTATAAGGAACGAGCTTCATTGCCTGGTTCTTGTTGTCCATTACCGGCAGGAAACATTCTGATGTTACGCCGTCGATGGTTACTTCTGTGAATACCATGATACCTGTGTCGGGGTCTGTGAAATAAGGCAGTCCTTCACTGTTCTTGATTACTCGATAGGTTGCACTGGGGAATGCACTGCGCAGTACATCCATGCAGTCGCTCCAAGGTAAATAGGTCAGTTCACCGCGCTTCTCACACATGTCGTTAAGGTTGAGTGCGCTGAGTGCTTTGAACATGATTGTTCTTCTCTCATCTGCTGTTGCAGTTGATGGAATTTCGGGGATTTGAATTTTACACATAATTGTAAGTTTTAATAGTTTATAATTAGGATTAATTTTACAAGAAAAGAGGAATATCCACTTTTGTATTCAGTAAATATTCCTCTTGGCAGGGGTTAACCTGCAGGGTGTACGTTATGTCCGTACTTTGGTGCTTGGTCGTTTAACTCAGGAACCAGTCCCAAGTGTTATCTAAGCGTTGTATAGAGGCTGCAATACCTCTTGCAACATCGTAAGCATTTACACTTCTCTCCATAGTGGTATCAATGTAATTGTTTTTATAATTTGTAAGCAGTTGATAAAAGTTCCATGCTGTGAGTGGTTTTCCGTAACCATTAAAGTTTTCATCGGAATAGTAATCTCGAACTGCCTGATTGATCTGGGCTTCCGGTAGTATAAACTCTGGTAAACCCAATTCGTTTTTTATATTACTAGGAAGTGCTTGATACATTCTTGCTTTTCCCAGGAACTGAGCGAAACTATTTACATCAATGATTGTGTTCTGTAATCGTTTCATCTCTTCTATGTGTTTGTTGTAGTTGTAACCACTGAAAACCTCTATACAGTAGCGGTAGAGGTCGGCTGTATTGGTTACTTTAATATCAAGTTTAACTCCATCTGTTTGAAGGAGCATATTTGTACAGACTTTATTCAGGAATCCTATTCCTAGTCTGAACATCTGTTTTTGCGTACTATTACCAAGTAGGTTTGTCTCGGAGTATGTCCTGACTCCTACAATTTGTAAGTTGAGTTTATTCCCGTTTATCGTGTATGATATGCCGGGGATCTCAATCATAAACATCATTCGTTGGTAGTATGAACCGCTGTCATCTTTATCAAGATTCTCCACAAGTTTGCCGCTGCCACTTCTTGTTCTGACTATCATTTCGTGGCTCACTCTAATCTGTGGTTCTGTAAACTGCTCGCCCTGGAAATAAGTCTGGGCTGCATCAACTACTACGTTGATAAAATCACTGTGACTTATACACTCTACATTATCACGTGAAAAGACTGGTACAAGATAATCTTCTTCCAGTTCTGCTAATTCTATGGCTTTTGTATTGCCAAGAATGAAGGGTTTTCTTTCGTCTTGCTCATTTACTGCAAGTTGAAAATTTGCGTTGTTTGTTTCCATTTGATTATTTGTTTTAAGGTTAATGATTCAAATAAAGAAAAGCCAAGAGGTCATTTCTTTGTCTTAAATATTCCTCTTAGCTTTTTTATTCCCTTGAATATAGATATTGTTACTTCAAGGATTGTTATTGCTATGTCTAATTTCTTTTCGTTCACATAGGCTTATTTGTTTTAGGTTGTTTGTGTTTCAGCCGCGTCATCTGTCTCTTCGCCTGGTTCTACTGTTTGTACTTGGGCTTTCTTCTTTGCCCTGAATCTCTCGATAAACTCCACCACGATTGATGAAGCTACAATAATTTCGGCCACATCTCCTGCGACCCTTAGTGCTTTTAAAAATTTGCTCATTTTGTTTGTTTGTTTGACTGTTTATTACTGTTGTTTTTCTCTCTATTCTCTCTGTTTACTGTTTGTTTTCTCTTATATTGTTGATTATTACATATATAAGGCTTTGAAGGAGTACGAAATGGAGAGAAAAAAGTGGCGATACTCTGCGAAAACCGTATTTTTTTATCAACTTTCGCAGAGTATAGGGGTACTTGCTAAAAATATCAGGATTTTAGAATTGCAAATTATGGGAATTTAATGTTGAAAATTATAGGAATTCTTGCAATGTGTTATTTGTTTATATATCTTTGCCACCACAATATCAAATCGTTACAATTATGTACCATAGCAGATTAGTTGAAAAAGAGATTGAACTGAAATTGAGAACATCTGGCGCGGTTGTTGTTGCAGGACCAAAATTCTGCGGCAAAACTACAACTTGCATGCTCTTCCAAAAGAGTTTTGTCAAGTTGAACACAAAACAAAGTATTGCTATGGCCCGAATGAACCCAAAGGCAGTTCTGCAAGGTGAAAAGCCGAGATTGATCGATGAATGGCAAAAGGCACCGGATATATGGAATCAAGTAAAAGACGAACTTGACTTTAATTATGAATTCGGTAAATATATATTGACTGGCAGTTCTACTCCCGCAGATAAGACAGAAGTACATCATAGTGGAGCTGGTAGGATTACTCCTGTCAAGATGCGCCCTATGAGTCTATGGGAGTCCAAAGAATCAAAAGGCACTGTATCTTTGATGGATTTGTTTAGTGGAGGTAATGAATTCCCGTGGGACTTGAATAGCGATTTCACACTGAACGATGTCGCATACTTGATATGTCGTGGAGGATGGCCAATATCAGTGCTTGCTCCACAGGAAATTTCCATTGAAATTACAAAGAATTACTGGAACGGTCTTTTTGTTTTTGAAGACTGCGAGAACGAACGCTTTAGAAACAAGAAACCCGATGTATTGAAAATGATTGTAAGAAGCTATGCCCGCCACATTTCTACAGAAGCGGCAATCTCAACCATCATAGCCGACGTGAGACAAAGCAATGAACGTAAGATGGATGAGAAGACTTTTGACGACTACAAAGAGGCTTTACAAGATTTATACATACTTGAAGATATGCCGGCGTGGAATCCCAATATCCGTTCCAAGACCTCAATACGCTCAACTCCAACCAGGCACTTTGTCGATACCTCAATAGCTTGCAGAGCACTTGGTGTTATGCCGGAGGACTTGATGCGTGACCTTGAAACTTTTGGGCTATTCTTCGAGGATATGGCTGTCAGGGATTTAAGGATATATGCCGGAACATTTGGTGGTGAAGTATTGCATTATAGAGACAATGCCGGTCTGGAATGTGATGCTGTAATACATCTTGAAGATGGCAGGTGGGGCGCTGTAGAGATTAAACTTGGCGGCGATGACCTAATAGAAGCTGGTGCAAATTCGCTTAAATTACTTAAATCAAAAATTGAAGAAAAGAGTGATGAGAAAAGCCCTTCTTTCTTAATGGTATTAACAGCAACGGGCGGTGCATATAGAAGAGAAGATGGAGTTTATGTTGCACCAATAAATTTACTAAAACCCTAAATCTTGGGATGAGAAAAAGAAACCACCTTACTCATAACTCTTCGCTATGGGTTTGGTGGTTTAATAGTTTCAGCGCGTTTACCAAAGGGACTGTGCCTCGATGGTTAGTAGCGCATCTTCTATTCTTCCAATAAGACACGGACGCTCTTCGCCCTTTCCGAATCTTACCAGGTATAAATGAATTTTGTGTTTTATATTTAGTTGCTATGTCCCCTCTCTAAAAAAGGTCGGACTATAGCTCTTTCTATGTATAAGGCGGTCAGGGGATTTGAGACGGAGGAAATTAGAGAAACTGTATAGCGTGAACTTTATAAAAATTGAATTACACTTTCTCGTTACAAGTATAATATGTATTTTTGCGATGTTTAACATATTTCTAACGTCACTCAGTAAAGAAGTCTGTTTAAACCAATAATTAAACCGCAACAAAACGAGCACATATAATTTGTTGAGAATCAAATATCTCAGCCTAATAACTCGGTACGTCTGGGGGGCGTGTGGTCGCTGGTTCGAATCCAGTCATCCCGACTTAGTTAAAACCTTGATAATCAAACGATTGTCGAGGTTTTTTTATTTTATGCGAATTGCTCAAAACTCTTAAAAAAGGCTTAAATAGCTATTGGTGTAAACCGTAGTGCAAACCTGAATTTACCCCATAAAGCAATGAGTGTCAAGGTATCAGCAACCTGTTTTAAGAGCAAAGTGTTAGCTATGACGGCGACATTTTTTGAGGAGAAATCTTTTTATAGACCCTGTTCAAATTTTGTCGCCACTCTACTATTACAAATGAAAATTATTCATAATCAGCATTACAGACTTCTACAGCAATGGTTAAAAAGTTTTTTCAGCAATTATCTTGATAAAACAAAACATCTTTATTATTTTCGCACAAGTTCTTAGCTACAGCGGTAGCAAAAGAGTTATTTTTTAGTAAAAAGGTGTTATTGAAATTATCTTCGTTGATGAAATTCTCGCAAAATTTCTATGCTGTGAAGATGATAGCAGTAGCACCACATCATTGGTTTGTACAGCCATCATTGGCTTTATACATATCCAACTGGTGTGGGCTATTGCTTTATCCAACAGCAAAGGCAATGCGAGAAGCCCCATCAATAGGATAAAGCAAATATAGTTCCCACACCTTATTTTTTTATCCGCTTTCATCGGGGAATTATGAGGGCACAACATTTAACACTATGATATTTACAAATCAAGAACTAAGTGCAATTTTTAAAATGGCAACAGTTGTGGCTGGTGCAGATGGAAATGTTTCTAATGAAGAAACAGCGTTGATGGCTATAGAACTTATACGTTTCGGAGTTAGCGAAGAGAAGTCGCAAATAATTATGAAGGAAGGATTGGCGCTTTCTCCCGCAGAAGCGTGCGTCATTATTTCAAAAATGACCAATGAGGAGAAAAAATATGTGACTGCATATCTGGGTACAATGATTTGTGCAGATGGAAAAATTGAAGATTCAGAAATGAAAGCTTGGGCTTTAATTTCAAAGATATGCAATCTGCCTACGATGAGTTTGGGTGATGCTATTGAAATTTTAGGAAAATTATAGTTATGAGCAGTTCTGGAAATGGAGGTTGCATTTCTTTTGTCTTATGGCTTATAATTTCAGTTATTATTACAGCCATTACTGATAGTGTTTTAGCGGGAATGATTGGTGGAGGAATAGCTATTTTTGCAATTGCCTACCTATTAACTAAAGATTGATAATTATGTTTTTTTCAAGTGACAAACGAGATATCGCGCTATTTCGTGCTTCGCAATTAATTATTGAAGCAAATCATAATCCTGTACAATATATTAAAATAGGACAAGAGTCATTTATAAGAACCATGGCTGGAGGACTCGGTAGAGGCATCCCAGAATTTGCCAAGAAGGTAGAGGCTATGAGTTACTTAGAAATGACATCTGTTCTAAGACGATGTAGTAATTTTGATAAACGTTCTATAGCGGAGACTTTATCATCTGCATTTCATACAACTGGAAAAGCCTCTGAATCTATGGACGTTTTAATGCAAATTGTCTTCGATAGTGATATCCCAAGGAACTATTTATCATTATAATAAAACAAAAAATGGCTGTAACATACAAATTAAACGGAATATATAAAATCACACCTGAAGCAAGCATTTTTCTTGCAAATCAAATGTGGTTAGGCAAAGAGCAATACGGAGTTACTCCTGGCACTGTTGTCATAGAACCAACTCGTATGCTTTTTAAAAAATTAGGGATGACATTGGGAATTCTTGATTATAGAGTTACGCATCTATTTGCTTCAGATGGCGTGCTATACTATATGGGAACTGTTGAGCCACCTCTCTGTAAACAAGCTCAAATATGGGCAATAGAACTTAATCATGCATAGAAAGATTATGAAAAAAAATATAATACTGTTAAGCTTGCTATTATTTTTCTGTTGCAGCACTTTAATGGCAGAGGAATTCGTGCCAAAACACGCAAGCTTTGAAAAGGATGGAAAGAAAATTGAACTTAAGGACTTAAGTGATTATCCTGTTTTTTATGCAGACTATTACCCTTCAGAAAGCGTTGTAAAAATAAAAAGCAGTGCAGGCAACCTTATTCTTAAAAAGGGGCTTTTCTTTTATGGTTATAGCGGTAAGCACAAAGGCTTAGTTATAACAGCGAGAGCTTATGTTGAAGATGGAAAGTTGGTTCAGATTGTTTACGAAGAATTTGATGAATTAAACAATATGAAAGCAACAATCAATTATTACAAACGCTGAAATTGCTATTAACTATGGGATTTTTCAATCGATTAACGGATTTTGGAGATAGAGAACAAGTCCGTACTTACGCTACGCGAATTGGTATTGGCTTAAACCAAATATCAAGTACAACATCACCTCAAGAAATAAAAGGCTTATCTATAGCTATTAAACAAGAGGTTCAAACAATGATGATGTGGGCATCCAAACTCACACAGGAATCTATAAATAGTCTTGACGTAACTATAAATGGACGTAAGATTCCATTTACACAATTTTTATACGAACTTACACAAAAGTCGGCTGAAATAGTTAATAGAGGAGGATTTAGTATCTTTTAATCAGTCCTTATTTTTTGAGTCAAGGCCAACTTACCTCATAAAGATAAGTTGGCTTTTTACATAGAGAATAACTATCTTTGCAATGTAAGAGATAAAGAAAAATTACGACAAACGATGAAAACTCTATTAGTTAGAACAATACAATGGTTGACCTTATTATTAAGTTGGTTGACGCTGTCACCAATTTTCTTCTATTTGGCACGCAAGTGGCAATTGATAGGGAAGAAGGTCAGAATGTTGCTATTACTTATTTCTCCACTGATGCTGATTGTTTACGCTGTAGCAGTTATATTCATCTTGCAGGGCTATAATGATTACAAGAGGAAGCATTATTTTGCAAGCAATGAAGTGATTGAGAGAATAACAGGTGTGTCTTTCCCTAAGCTGAGCATTATTGATTATGAGAAAGGAGAAGCTGGCTTCACGGGAGATTATAATGATATGCTAACACTTGAAATGAAATATGATTTGAGCGAATCAACATATCATTATTTGGACAGTGTAATCAGCGTAGGCAATACGAATTGGCACAAGCGCAATGATGAGTACATTTACGGTACTGTGTGGGGAAATGGACTCCCTGCACCAGAGGGAGAGAATGAAGAAGATGATGGAATGTTCTCGCTTTCTTTTAAAAAGGGAAGTAAAATAATCAATTTAAGTCATGGTTCTTGGTAATTGACACCATATAACAGCAAAAGCCAACCTGCCACAACGGTAAGTTGGCTTTTTCAATGCTCCTTATCTAAAATTTAGCAAATTGTAAAATACCACGATATACAGTAAGTTGAAACGCTTAAAAAAGATTCTGCCGTTCGATAATTCAACAAGGATAAAATTGTGGTCGCTGGTTCGAATCCAGTCATCCCAACAAAGAGAAACATTTGACTTACAGCCATTTAGGAGTAAATTAAGTGTTTCTCTTTTTGCTTATATAGCTATTTACCCCTAAAATACCGCGTAAATATTTGCAATATAATATCAGGAAATCACTTCTGATTCGAGAAAGAGTAAGGCGCATCACTTGGCAACACTCCACGTTCCTTGGCGGGTTGTGCCACCATATCAAAGAGTATTCTTGAGCCGTTTACGAGTGTGCTGTGCTTAAGATAGTTACAGGTACGTTCCTCACCATTTAATGTCATGCGCCCTATATATATATTATCATCATTGTTCAAAGGAGCATCAATAACTACCTCCTTGCCGTTCTCAAGATGCAAGGTGGCGTGTTTGAAGAGAGGCGCGCCAAGAACATATTCATCGCTCGCCGGGCACACGGGATAAAAACCGAGAGCCGAGAAGACATACCACGCCGATGTCTGTCCGTTGTCTTCGTCACCACAATAGCCGTCAGGAGCAGGGCTATACAGGGCATCCATGACCCTGCGCACCCAATACTGTGCCTTCCAAGGTTCGCCGGCATAGTTGTAAAGATATATCATGTGCTGCGCCGGCTGATTGCCATGTGCGTAATTACCCATATTCATTACCGTCATCTCACGTATCTCATGTATAGGGAAACCATAATAGCTGTCGTCGTAATGTGGTGGTACCGAAAAGACGGAGTCGAGCATCTGCACAAATGTATTGTTGCCACCCATGAGGTTTATCAGTCCTTGCACATCGTGGAAAACCGACCATGTGTAATGCCAGCTATTGCCCTCGGTGAAATTACCGCCCCACTTCAACGGAGAGAAATTCTCCTCAAATGTGCCGTCGGCATTACGTCCACACATGAGGTTGTACTCCTTACAGAACATATTACGATAGTTCAGCGCACGTTTCTCAAGTTCACGCAACTCCTTTTTGGGGCGATTCAAAGCCTTTGCAACCTGCAATATGCACCAATCGTTATAGGCGTATTCCAATGTGCGCGCCACGTTTTCATGTACTCCGACATCGCACGGTATATATCCCAACCTGTTGTAGTATTCATATCCCAAACGTCCTGTCGATGGCACATCGGGGTGCACAGCCTCTGTTCCATGCATAAGTCCTTCGTACAGGGTCTTTACATCATCGACTTTTACGCCTTTCAGGTATGCGTCAGCAAGCACCGACGCCGAATTGTTGCCTACCATACACCACCTGTGTCCGGGGCTTGCCCATTCAGGGAAGAAGCCACTCTCCCTGTAAGCGTTAAGCAACCCTTCCTGTATCTCGGCATTTACCGACGGATAGACAAGGTTAAGCAATGGGAAGAGAGAACGGAAAGTATCCCAAAACCCTGTATCGGTATACATATACCCCGGCAAGACCTCACCGTTATAGGGGCTGTAATGCATTACCTCGCCTGTTGACGACACCTCATAGAACTTGCGTGGGAAGAGCAACGAACGGTACAGACATGAATAGAATGTACGCATACGGTCGATAGAACCACCTGCAACCTCTACCCTACCGAGCATGTCGTTCCAGGAATTGCGACCTTTCGCGACAAGAGTGTCGAAGGAATCTTCGCCAAGTTCGAGCAGGTTCAACTCTGCCTGTTCAATGCTAATGAAAGACGACGCCACCTTTGCATGAACAACCTCTCCGCGCTCTGTACGAAAACCGATAACTGCACCGGCATGGAATGCATTGCTGCACAGTTCTCCGTCGGCAAGTGCCAGGCCCGAAGTGCCACCATCACCGGAAAATGTTCCCGAATACTCGAACGGAGTGTCGAAGACAACAACAAAATAGTTACGGAAATTATCGGGCACACCACCGCTATTGCGTGTGGTATAACCGATGATTTTATTCTCACCGGGTATTATCTCGACATAAGAGCCGTTGTCGTAGGCATCGACAACGACATACGATTCACCTTTAGGGAAGGTAAAACGGAACATTGCGGCACGCTCAGTAGGTGTCATTTCCGTAACAATATCGTAGTCGGCAAGATACACTTTATAGTAATGAGGCTGCGCAACTTCGCTCTTATGCGAGAACCAGCTTGCACGTTCAGCCTCATCCATGGAAGGCCTGCCAACAACCGGCATAAGCGAGAACTGTCCATAATCGTTTATCCAGGGACTTGGCTGGTGAGTCTGCTCAAACCCATATATCTTGTTCGAGGTATAGGTATATTGCCAACCGTCGCCTATCTTGTTTGTACGCGGTGTCCAGAAGTTCATACCCCAAGGCATAGCAATGGCAGGATAAGTATTTCCTGCAGAAAGTTCAAACGAAGATTGTGTTCCCACAAGAGGGTTTACATATTGCACATAGTCCTGTTGCCCGCTTACCGACAAAGCAAAAGAGAGGAATACCGCAAAAAGGAGTTTTTTCATAATTAATCCATTGATTACCGACAAAGATAATCCACATTTATGATACTCACAATCTTTAGCGCATACAAGATAAAAAAAGAACAAAAATGAAATTTTATTTAATTATTATAAACATTTTACCAAAAATTTAGGTTTGTTCAATAAAAAACAATTATTTTGCTGAATAAATGAAAACAACTGCAATGAAGGAGAATATTGTAAAACCCGCCAATGGAAAACTTGGCGTGATGTGTGTAGGATTAGGTGCGGTGACAACTACAACAATCATCGGAACACTTATGGCACGCAAAGGACTTGCAAAGCCTGTAGGTTCATTTGCTTGCGAAGGTATAATGCGTATTGGCAAAGGTAAGGAGAAATGCTACAAGGAGGTAAAGGACATTGTACCTGTGGCAGACCTTAACGACATAGTATTCGGTGCGTGGGACCTTTACGAAGATGACGCGTATGACGCAGCAGTAAAGGCAAACGTATTGAAATTGCAGGATATTGAGCCTGTAAAAGATGAATTGAGAGCAATTCGCCCTTACAAGGCATTGTTCGACAAGAGCTATGCAAGCAACATCGACGGCCCGAATGTTAAGGTAGGAGAAAGCCGTTGGGAGCTTACAGAACAGCTACGCGAGGATATACGCAATTTTAAGAGAGAGAACAACTGCGAGCGCGTGGTGGTTATCTGGATTGCAAGTACCGAGAAATATATTCCACGCAACGACGAGGTTCATGGCAGCGTAAAGGCTTTTGAGGCTGCAATGAAAGCAAATGATGTTGCAAACGTTGCTCCAAGTATGTGTTATGCTTATGCAGCGATGCGTGAGGGCTGTCCATTTGTAATGGGAGCTCCAAACCTATGTGTAGATATACCTGCAATGTGGGAACTCGCAGAAGAGACAAAGACTCCTATCACAGGTAAGGACTTCAAGAGCGGACAGACAATGATGAAGACCGTTCTTGCTCCTGCGTTCTTCACACGCCAGTTGGGTGTCACAGGCTGGTTCTCGACAAATATCCTCGGAAACCGCGATGGTATTGTGCTCGACAACCCCGAGAACTTTGAGACAAAGCGTCGAAGCAAGACATCGGCCCTCGAGAACATTCTCGACAGCGATGTATATCCCGACCTTTACAACGACATGTACCACAAGGTACGTATAAACTATTACCCGCCACGTGGTGACGAGAAGGAGAGCTGGGACAACATCGACATTTTTGGTTGGATGGGCTACCCTATGACAATAAAGGTAAACTTCTTATGCCGCGATTCTATATTGGCTGCTCCATTGGTGCTCGACTTGATACTGTTCAGCGACATCGCATTGCGTGCAGGCGAATATGGCATACAGAAATTCATGTCGTTCTACTGCAAGGCGCCAATGCACAAAGATGGCGAAAAGCCGGTACACGACCTCTTCAAGCAGTTTGCCATGCTGAAGAACAAGATACGCGAATTTGCAGGATACGAAGCAGACCAGGAACTTGACTAAGCAACAATTTAGACACACTGACAAACATGAAAATAAAGAACTCAAGACTTGATGCCATAAGGTTGATACTCTCGACCCAGGATATAAGCAGTCAGGAGGAGTTGTTGAAAGAGCTTGCCAAGGAGGGTTTCAAACTTACACAGGCGACACTTTCACGCGACTTGCATCAGTTACGTGTTGTCAAGACTGTTGTTGCCGAAGGAAGATACAAGTATGTACTTGCACGTCAGAACAGGTTCAGACACGATGAAGGCAACAGCGATGTACGTGTTATAACTCCACAACAAGAGAACAACGGTTTCTTGTCGATAAAGTTTTCGGGCAACATAGCCGTTATACGTACAAAGCCAAGCTACGCCGGCACATTGGCATACAATATCGACAATTACGATTATCCCGAGATAATCGGTACCATAGCCGGTGATGACACCGTAATGCTTATAATTGCAGAGGGAGTTACCAAAGGAGCAGTGCTCAAAGCCCTCAGAAACATCATACCCAATATTTAATACGTCAAAACAATTAATATGATAAAAGTTGGTATTTTAGGTGGCGCAGGTTATACAGCCGGAGAATTGATACGCCTGTTGGTATATCACCCCGAAGTGGAGATAAAGTTCATACACAGCAACAGCAACGCCGGTAACCGCGTTGCAGATGTCCATTCAGGACTACACGGTGATACAGACCTTGTATTCACAGATAAGATGCCTTTTGACCAGATAGATTTGCTTTTCTTCTGTACTGCACATGGCGAAACACGCAAATTCATGGAAAGCCACGCATTGCCCGACGAACTCAAAGTCATTGACCTGTCAATGGACTATCGCATAAAGAGCCATGACCACGATTTCATATATGGTTTGCCTGAGCTGAACCGTCGTAACACTTGCAAGAGCCGTTATGTAGCCAACCCCGGAGGATTTGCGACATGCATTGAATTGGGACTACTCCCATTGGCAAAGGAGCAGTTGCTCAAAGGCGATGTTTCTGTCAATGCCATAATGGGATGTACCGGTGAAGGCGCACAGCAGTCGGAAGCGACACGCAGCAGCTGGAGAAACAACAACATTTCGGTGTATCGTCCATTCCAGCACCAGCATATCCCCGAGATAATGCAAAGCATAAAGCAGTTGCAACCCGATTATGAAGGTTCTATCGACTTTATACCTTATCGCGGCGACTTCCCACGTGGCGTATTCGCGACATTGGTTGTAAAATGCGACCTCGACATCGAGACAATATACAAGATGTACGAAAGCTACTACGAACGCGACTCATTCACACACGTCGTATCAAAGCCTCTTGACCTCAAACAGGTATTGAACACCAACAAGTGTCTTATACACCTTGAGAAACATGGCAACAAGTTGCTTATCACATCGGTAATAGACAATATGCTGAAAGGCGCAAGCGGACAGGCCGTACACAACATGAACCTACTGTTCGGGCTTGCCGAGACTGTTGGATTACAGTTCAAGCCATCAGGATTCTAACATAAACAAATATCCCTGAAAGTCGCGACTTTCAGGGATATTTGTTTATATATTCTTGCCTTGGCATTTCCGCGACAACAAGCCTTCACGGACTTTTACATTTTCAGCCACTCAGCCGGGTTGAGCTTTGCTTTCTCCAATCGCAGCTGGAACAGCATACGTGGGTTGCCACCTTTGGCGTCAGAGGCAACATCTCCTATTATGTCACCGGCCTTTATATTCTCACCACCACGCACGCGTACTTTGTCGAGATTGCAATAAACCGAAATATACTTGCCATGACGTACAAGGACAAAGGTGTAGTTTCCTGTATCAAGAACGGCTGTTACCTTACCATCAAAGATACAACGCGCCTTTGCGCCTTTGTTACCTTCAAATGTTATACCACCTGTGTCAATCGGGACATTTCCCTTTCCTGAAATGGCATTCTTTACGCCATATCTCTCCACCACAAGGTAAGGGCCGGTTATAGGCACGGGTAATTTTGCCTTATTATTGAGGAAAGAGCCTGACATGGCTTCTACACCTGCATCATATTTGTATTCGGCAGAACCTTTCTTTGCAGTTTCACCACTGCCGCTCTTTGATTCGGCCTTTTGCTTTGCAGCTTTCTCTGCGGCAATGACACGCTCAATCTCAAGGTCAATGGCCTTGTTGAGCTTTTGCAAATCGGCACGCTTCTTTTTAAGTTCACGCTCAACCAACTTCGATTCTTTTCTGAGCGAAGCAATAATGTTGCGCTGTTCCTTCTCGAGTTTCACCAACTTCGCGCGCTCAACATCCTGCTCCTTAAGCGACTGTCTTTTCAGGAGCCTTGTAGCCTCAAGCTTTGCACGTTTCACCTCCAAAGCGGCTATCTGTACCTTAAGGCTATCGCCCAGAGCTTTATGCGCATTCATGAACTCACCTGCATATCTGTAACGGCGTGCCATTGTATTGAAATCATCGGCCGAAAAGATAAACATCAATTTGCTCTGGGATGAGCTGAACTTGCGAGCACGTCGCAACGCCTCGGCATACTCCTGACGCGAGCGTTCCACTATCTGCTCCTGTCGTTCTATCTCCCTGTTATATAGAGCTATCTCGTTATCTATAGCTTTGACCTCGTTCTGCAACAGAGTGATAAGGCTCTTTATTTCTCTTATCTGTGCTGTAATAATGTCAAGGTTGTTCAGCCTGCTCTTGACGTCTTTCTGCGATGAGAGGAGTATCTTCTCCTTTTCTGTAATCTCCTTACGCAACGAGCCTGCTTTTGCACGCATCTCCTTTATCGAAGCGTTCTGTGCCGACAGCCCGGAAAACGATAGGAGTATCGCTAAAAGTGCTATAATTATTTTATTGTGTCCTGTCTTCATTCAATCTCTTGTGTTGGTGTTGCATAAACATTCATCATATCTTTTCCAGCAGCTTGAGCATCTGCTCGGGCTTGCTTTTCTTATATGATGACACACTGCGCGGGGTGAACATGAAATTCCTTGTATCGACCCTGTCCAGTACGAACTGTAATGAAGCCGCGCTTCCCACTCCTTCAAGAGTAAGCAATATCGTATGAGGGAATGTTGCGCCATTGACAGTGCAGAAATCGGAATAATGACATATGACCTTACCGCCGTCAACATGTGTTCCTTCGCTCTGCACAAGTTCGCCTTTGATTTTGTCTATATAGAATTTATATATTATACCGTTTATCTCTTTTGTCGTTACGGTAATGCAGTTCCCTTCATTTCCAAAGCTCATATCCTTCATTGCCTGCAGGAACGGACGTCCATCGGGAGAAAACAATTTATTCAAGAGCACCGATTCAAGCATACTGTAGTTTATGCCTGTCTTTTCGAGGAATGTAACGTCTGAATATGGGACCTCGGTATATTCCTTGCCTATCTTGTATATAAGACGCATGTTTTCAGGGAGGAACTCCAGGCACGCAAGTTCTATGAGTCCAAGTGCCGTTACACCTATCTGCACACCGTTACCCTCTTTGATACGCATTGTTCCCTTGGCTGAAAAAGGACTGCCATCGACATTGACCGAAAGTTTTACATTACCTGACAAGCAAGTACGTGGCACCACCACCGAAGGCGATGACATTACCATATCCATACTTTCTTTATCCAGAGGCATTGTCTCAACCGTGCTTACCTTTGTCTTACAACCAACCAGCACCATTGAGAACAACAGCGCGGCCAACACAAATTTATTTCCTGTGTTTCGCATCTTTATAATATCTTCGTTTCTTTATTTTTTTATCAAGTATCTTTGAATCGTCACCGGCTTCGCGTGCCTTAACCCAGCACTCTACAGCCTTTTCCATATCGCCACATTTGGCAAATATATCCCCGCTGTGATGAAAGAGGTCGGCGTTTGAATCGTCGTCGCCTGCTATGAGTTTTTCGGCATAAGCCTTTGCTTCTTCATAGCGCCCGAGCTTAAACAGCACCCATGCATAGGTGTCGATATAGGTAGTATTGTCGGGTTCCTGAAGTATTGTCTTATGGCTCATTTCAAGAGCACGCTCCAGGTCTTTCCCGTCAAGGGCGAGGAAATAGGCGTAATTGTTCAGTACACCCAAATTCGCATCGTCATAGACAAGGGCCGAATCGTAGGCCTGCATGCAGTTGGACATCATATCCATGTCGTGATATGTATCGCCCATCAGTGCATATACATTCGATATCAGTTCCGACGATGTATCGTCTGCGCGTTTCTCAAGTCCTTCCTTATATGCCTCGACGCTCTCAGCCTTGCGACCAAGCAAATACAATGAGAGCCCTTTATAGTAATATATTTCAAGGTTAGAGGGCAGATAGAGTTGCGCATTTTCGGCATATTTGAATACAGCCTCTTTATCAGAACGTTCTATTGCGTACTCCAAAAGTTGCAGTATCGCCGTGACATTTTCCGGTTCCAAGTAGAGTATTTTCTCCAAAACGGGAACAATGGTTTCGGAAGAAGCCTTGACAAGCATAAGATAACGGGTATAAATTTCGGCTATCTCAAGTTCGTCAAACGGCAGTTCCGACATCCTGCGCAGAAGCGACAACAGACTTGCCGTATCGGTCGGGTGCCTGTATTCAATATACTGCACCAAAGCGCCTATACGCGATTCTGTATCAAGGGCCTCGTTCACAAGCAGACGCTCTATGGTTTCGCAATAGAGCGAGTCATCGTTCTCACCGGCATACAGCTCGGCAAGAGAGCCTAAGGCATAGACATCGTCGGGTTTTACCGACAACACACGTCTATACGCCTCCAACGCCTTATCTTTGTTGCCAAGAGCCGAATATGTACTGCCAAGCAGGGTTACATAGCGTAAGTCATCGGGATTCTCACTTATCATGTCAAGAGCGACATTCACAGCCTGTGCACTGTCGCCAAGTGCCATATAATGACGTATCTTCCTTATTGTTATCTCTTCGCTGGTTCCTTCAAGCTTTTCGAGCTTATCCAACACGTCTATAGCCTTTGCATGGTCGCCCACTTCGGAATAGAGAGAGGTAAGATACATATATATTTCGCTCTTGGAATGAACCTTGTCAAGCAGATTCTCATACACCTTAATGGCCGCATCGATATTATCGACCTTAAGATAATAGTTCACAAGAGCCTTGCTGTAATAGACATTGGAAGGGTCTGCCTTGACTATACGGTCGAGCATGTCATGAGCTATACTGTCCTTGTCAAGGAATGCATAGAACGACGAGAGGTCATACAGGACTGTCAAAGAGCCTGTATCTATTGCACGGCAATGTTCGAGTATCTCAAAACAACGATCAAGACTATCCTGCTCCAGAAAAGAACGGGCCTGGAGATAGTAGTATTCCATAGCACGCGCACGTGCTACAGAATCGGACACTCCATATTCACTCTGCGCCTTTGCATTAAAGCACAGCAATAGAAGAAATGCCAACAGGAATGTCTTGATACGCATCATATTTTATACTCCGGTATGCCCAAAACCACCGGCACCACGCTCTGTTTCACCAAGCACCTCTACCTCGCACCATTCAACCTGCTCATGACGCGCAATGACCATCTGTGCTATACGCTCGCCGTCGGCGATGGTAAACGGCTCATTAGAGAGGTTGACAAGAATAACACATACTTCACCACGATAGTCGGCATCGACCGTACCCGGAGAATTAAGCACTGTTATACCTTTCTTTATAGCCAGACCACTACGTGGACGTACCTGCGCCTCATAGCCTGCAGGCAGAGCCATATAAAGTCCTGTAGGGACAAGTGCACGCTGCAAAGGTTCAAGCACTATAGGCTCGTCAAGGTTTGCTCTCAAGTCCATTCCGGCAGAAAGGTTGGTTGCATAAGCCGGCAACTGATGTTTCGATTTGTTTATAATTTCCACTTTCATAATTATCTTAAATTAAAAACTCCGGGCAATCATAATTGTTCCCGAAGTTTCAGGTTATCAATTAATCTTATCTTCTATATTGCATAATAAACGTGCCAACGGCATCGGTCATTTTATTTTGACCACGTTCGGATTTGACTGTATGAAGGAGTCGATGTATCGGATTCGTTTTTCATCGAGCAACTCATCGACTGCTATAAGCAGGCCTGTCTCCTCGACCTCTCCAAAATCATGATTGACGGCTGTTCCGAAAATCCTCATTGTAGGCGAGAGTCCTATATATGCATTCACCATTGGCGGGATTGTCAGACCACAGTTATGCACCTCCTGTTTCAGTATTCTATAGTTCTCCTTATAGTTCTCCTTGCAAAAAATTGCATCAAATTCCGAGTCATCGGTTTCCACAACCAAAGGAACTATCGGCTCAAGCAGCTTGTCTTTATCGGGAAAGTTCTTTCGCAAGAAATATAGTATCATATCACGCGCTCTGGTAAGGTATGAAGGATACATGGTTACCTTGCCGAAATAATACTTCATGCCCGGTATGACAACTGCCAACGCTCCAAGACCGTCCCAAAGATTGTCAAGCGCAAAAAGACTTTTTGAGCCCATGCGTGTAGATTGATAATCAACAGCGACGAATGCACGACCAAGTTCAAGCGTGTATGGCAAAAATTCTTTCATGAATTTTTCCGAGAAACGGAACATACCATGAGCTGTTGCCATCACCGGTACACCGGCTTCATCATAACGCACGTCGCCACCATAGATAAAACGATAGCCACCGATAATGTCATCGTTTTCGGGGTTCCATACAATAAGTTGCTTGTATGGATTCTCCATGGTATCATACTCATCGATATCGACCTCTTTACCCGTACCACCGCCGGCCGTACGGAAAGCTATCTCGCGCAAACGGCCTATCTCACGCATGACATTGGGAGCATCGTGTGCCGTCACGACATATATTTCATTGTCGCTACGGTTGGTAAGACGAAGACGCTTATCCTCTGTCAATTCAGCTTTGAGCAACTCCTTTGAAACAGGAGCGATAATGTCTTTCATAGTAATATATTATATAGCAATTATCATAAGGTATAAACATGTTCCCTGACATACTGCGCCCACTCATAAGGTGTCTTTGACTTGTCAAATGTTTGCCAAGGGATTGGTTTACCTATTGTAACTTTAAATTTCTTGTTGGTATTCTTGAACATTTCATCACTTAAATAAAGCATTGCAATGTTGAATTTAATTCCAAGCATCTTGTTGATATTGGCAAGACGATAGAAGAATTTAGAATTCTCGCCCTCAAAATGTATCGGTATAACATCTCTTTGAGTCTGCACGCTCTTTGTGATGAATGTCTTTTTCCATTCCAAATCGCGAATAACCCCCTTACGCTTGCGAGAACAAAGACCCGCCGGGAACATCACCACATGATTGTCGCTATTAAAAGCATCGTTCACCTGCTGTGGGAAATTACGTGCCTGACGTCCTGTCTTGTTTATAGGCACCCAGAATGACGATATATTGGTAAGATACATCAACAGGTCGTTCACAAGGAACTTTATCTTGCCTTCATAAATGGGACCGAGAATATATGCCAGGCCAAGACCGTCCTGCGCTCCCAACGGGTGATTGCTTACGAATGTGAAACGGCCATCTTTTGGAAGATTCTCCAACCCGTGCACTTCGAAGGAGTTATTAAAGAACCTCATGAATTCATTTATGAAATCAAGGTCGTACTTGTCTTTATTAGCTTCCAGGAATTGGTTTACTTCATCCTGATGAATTATTCTCTTTAAGTAAGAGATAAGAAAACGTGGTACATAGCGTGCTTTTTTCCCTGCTTTTGCAGCCAAAATAGCCTCTACATCAATCTTCAAGTTACTCATTCTTATTATCCGTTTTAAGGGAGTTTACGTACAAAAATATAGTTAAAAATCAATAATACAAAATATTTTCTGCGAATATCGGACATATAAAAAACGGGCACGCACCAATGCATGCCCGTTTTTACTATTTGTTAGACTTTTTTATTCCTGATCGTCAGAAAAATCAAGTACTACTCGTTTGCTTGCCTGAACTCTCTCATAGTCCTCTTTTGAACCAACAATAATTCTGTTGAATTCACGCTGACCTGTTCCGGCAGGGATGAGGTGACCGCAGATAACGTTCTCCTTCATACCGAGCAAGTAGTCGCTCTTCATATTGATTGCAGCCTCGTTGAGAACCTTTGTTGTCTCCTGGAATGATGCAGCAGACATAAAGCTCTGAGTCTGAAGTGCCGCACGTGTGATACCCTGTAGAATCTGTGTTGATGTTGCAGGTTGAGCATCACGTGCTACAACAGGCTTGAGGTCACGACGCTTGAGTGTACTGTTCTCGTCGCGCAACTTACGAGCTGTTATAATCTGACCAGCCTTCAAGTTTTCAGAATCACCGGCATCGACAACAACCTTCTTACCCCAGATACGGTCATTTTCCTCCTGGAACTGAAGCTTGTCAACGATCTGCTGCTCGAGGAAGCGTGTATCACCCGGCTCATCGATCTGTACCTTACGCATCATCTGACGTACGATAATCTCGAAGTGCTTATCGTTGATCTTCACACCCTGTGAACGGTAAACGTCCTGTGCCTCGTTAACAATATATTCCTGAACTGCGGTAGGACCCTTGATTGCAAGAATGTCTGATGGGGTGATTGCACCGTCTGACAACGGAGTACCGGCACGTACATAATCACCGTCCTGAACAAGAATCTGCTTTGACAAAGCAACAAGGTACTTCTTGACGTCACCAACCTTTGAGGTTACAACGATTTCGCGGTTACCACGTTTTACCTTACCCATTGTTACCTCACCGTCGATTTCAGAAACGACTGCAGGGTTAGATGGGTTACGAGCCTCGAACAACTCAGTTACACGTGGAAGACCACCGGTGATGTCACCTGCGTTACCGAATACGCGAGGTATCTTAACGATGATGTCACCTGCCTTGAGAACATCGCCATTCTCAACAACTACGTGACCGCCTACAGGCAAGTTGTAGTTATGGAGTGATGTACCGTTCTCGTCGTTGATGTGTACGGTAGGAATCTTGTTCTTGTCCTTAGACTCAATGATTACTATCTCGTGCAGACCAGTACTTTCGTCGGTCTCAACCTTATATGTAACGTTTTCAATAACTGATTCGAATTCAACCTTACCGGCAACCTCAGTAACGATAACAGCGTTGAATGGGTCCCAAGCTGCAATTACCTTGCCCTTCTCAACCAATTCGTCCTCAGCTGCGTAGAGTTTTGAACCGTAAGGAATGTTGTGTGATGAAAGTACAATACCTGTATTTACATCAACAAAACGAACCTCGCTCAAACGGCTTACTACAATCTTCACAGGTGTACCGTCAGCCTCGATAGAATCAACTGTACGCAACTCCTCAAACTTGAGTTTTGAAGCATGTTTTGCTCTGATGGTAGCATCGGCTGCAATGTTGGCAGCGGTACCACCGGCGTGGAAGGTACGAAGTGTAAGCTGTGTACCAGGCTCACCGATTGACTGTGCCGCAATGACACCGACAGCCTCACCCTTTTCAACCATACGGCTTGTTGCAAGGTTACGTCCGTAACATTTTGCACAAACACCATGTTTAGATTCACAAGTAAGAACTGAACGGATCTCAACGCTTTCAATAGGTGACTTTTCAATCTCCTCGGCACAAGCCTCTGTAATAAGTTCACCTGAATGAACGATAATCTTACCTGTTGTAGGATGTACAACATCATGTACAGAAACACGACCCATAATACGCTCGCCGAGAGTTGCGATGACCTCATCACCATTCTTGAGTGCTGTACATACAAGACCACGCAATGTACCACAGTCCTCCTCGTTGATGATAACGTCGTGTGAAACGTCAACAAGACGACGTGTCAAGTAACCGGCATCGGCTGTCTTAAGAGCGGTATCGGCAAGACCCTTACGAGCACCGTGAGAAGAGATAAAGTACTCAAGCACTGAAAGTCCCTCCTTAAAGTTCGAAAGAATAGGGTTCTCGATAATCTGTGCACCCTCAGAACCTGCCTTCTGTGGCTTAGCCATAAGACCACGCATACCTGAAAGCTGACGGATCTGGTCCTTAGAACCACGGGCACCTGAATCGAGCATCATATATACTGAGTTGAAGCCCTGGTCGTCGGTTGAGATAGTCTTCATAAGAACGTTTGCGAGGTCGGCGTTAACATGTGTCCACTCATCGACAACCTTGTTATAACGCTCTTTGTCAGTGATAAGACCGAGGTTATATTCTGCAAGAATCTCCTCAACCTTCTCATTACCCTTGCGTACCAATTCCTCTTTCTCCTTAGGAATGATAACGTCGTCGAGGTTGAATGACAGACCACCCTTGAAGGCCATCTGATAACCGAGGTTCTTGATACCGTCGAGGAACTCTGCTGAACGGGCAACACCCACACGCTTGATAACCTCTGTAATGATATCACGAAGAGATTTCTTAGAAATAATAGTATTGATGAATCCCATTTCGCGAGGAACAATCTGGTTGACGATGATACGTCCTACTGATGTTTCACGCAAAACCTGGATGTAATTACCGTTTTCGTCACGGTCCTCAACCATAACCTTTACAGGTGCATGAACTGCTACACGTCCCTGGTTGTAGGCAATCATTGCCTCCTCAGGGCCATAGAATGTCATGCCTGAACCCTTGGCACCTTCGCGTAGCTTGGTGATATAGTAAAGACCAAGTACCATATCCTGTGAAGGAACAGTGATAGGCGCACCATTTGATGGGTTCAATATGTTGTGTGACTGCAGCATAAGCATCTGCGCCTCGAGGATAGCCTCGTTGCTCAAAGGCAAGTGAACAGCCATCTGGTCACCGTCGAAGTCGGCGTTGAACGCAGTACATGCAAGTGGGTGCAACTGGATTGCCTTACCCTCAATCATCTTAGGCTGGAATGCCTGGATACCAAGACGGTGAAGTGTCGGAGCACGGTTGAGCAATACAGGGTGACCCTTCATTACATGCTCAAGGATATCCCAAATGATTGGTTCGCGACGGTCAACGATTTTCTTCGCAGACTTGACAGTCTTCACGATACCGCGCTCGATGAGCTTACGGATAATGAATGGCTTGTACAATTCTGCTGCCATAAGTTTTGGAAGACCGCACTCACCCATCTTCAACTCAGGACCAACGACGATAACCGAACGTGCTGAGTAATCGACACGCTTACCGAGAAGGTTCTGACGGAAACGTCCCTGCTTACCCTTAAGGCTGTCCGAAAGTGACTTGAGAGGACGGTTAGCGTCTGACTTCAATGCGCTTGCCTTGCGTGAGTTGTCGAACAATGAATCGACAGCCTCCTGCAACATACGCTTCTCGTTACGCAAGATAACCTCAGGAGCCTTGATTTCAATAAGCTTCTTCAAACGGTTGTTACGTATGATTACACGACGATAAAGGTCGTTTAGGTCTGATGTTGCGAAACGTCCACCATCCAGTGGTACCAAAGGACGCAATTCAGGTGGAGTTACAGGGATAACAGTCATAATCATCCATTCAGGGCGGTTGTTACCGTTTGAAGCCGCCATTGAAGAACGGAATGACTCAACAACCTGAAGACGCTTCAAAGCCTCATTCTTGCGCTGCTGTGACATGTCGGTATTGGCACGGTTACGCAACTCGTATGACAATGAGTCAAGGTCGATACGTGCCAAAAGATCCTGGATAGCCTCTGCACCCATCTTGGCAATGAACTTGTTAGGATCATTGTCATCAAGGTACTCGTTGCCCTGAGGCAGGTTATCCATGATTGTGATATACTCGTCTTCGGTAAGAAGCTGATACTTCTCAACACCGTCGAGTACGTTTTCCTTACCCGGAATATCCTGACGTGACTCATCATCCTTGCGAGCCATCACACCGGGCTGGATAACAATATATTTCTCGTAGTAGATTACTGCATCGAGGCTCTTTGTAGGAAGACCGAGCAAATAACCTATCTTGTTAGGCAATGAACGGAAGTACCAGATGTGTGCTACAGGAACAACAAGCTGGATGTGTCCCATACGCTCACGACGTACTTTCTTTTCTGTTACCATCACACCACAACGGTCACAAACGATACCCTTATAACGGATACGTTTGTACTTACCGCAATGGCACTCGTAATCCTTTACCGGACCGAAGATGCGCTCACAGAACAATCCGTCACGCTCGGGCTTATAGGTACGGTAGTTGATTGTTTCCGGTTTCAACACCTCTCCACATGAATTACCCAAAATCTCCTGCGGTGAAGCAAGACCGATGGTAATCTTCGAGAAATTATTTTTTGTCTTAGTTTCTTTTCTAAAAGCCATAGTTTTATATTGACAAACGTGAAGGAATTAATTACTCAAATGAAATGCTCAAGCCCAAACCGCGCAACTCATGCAGCAACACGTTGAGTGACTCCGGAATACTTGGTGTTGGCATTGGATCGCCCTTGACAATAGCCTCGTAAGCCTTTGAACGACCTGCAACGTCGTCTGACTTGATAGTCAGGATCTCCTGCAGGATGTGTGCGGCACCGAATGCCTCAAGAGCCCAAACCTCCATCTCTCCGAAACGCTGTCCACCGAACTGCGCCTTACCACCGAGAGGCTGCTGTGTAATGAGTGAGTATGGACCTATTGAACGAGCGTGCATCTTATCCTCAACCATGTGACCGAGCTTAAGCATGTAGCTGACACCTACAGTCGCAGGCTGGTCGAAACGTTCACCGGTACCACCATCGTAGAGATATGTCTTACCGAAACGTGGAATACCTGCCTTGTCAGTCCATGTGCAGAGGTCATCAAGCTTAGCACCGTCAAAGATAGGTGTTGCAAACTTAACACCAAGTTCCTTACCTGCACGACCGAGTACAGTCTCGAAAATCTGACCGATGTTCATACGTGAAGGCACACCCAATGGGTTCAAGATGATATCTACAGGAGTACCGTCCTCAAGGAATGGCATGTCTTCCTGACGTACAACGCGCGACACGATACCCTTGTTACCGTGACGACCCGCCATCTTGTCACCGACACCGATCTTGCGTTTCTTGGCAATGTAAACCTTTGCCATCTTCATTGTACCTGAAGGCAACTCGTCACCGATAGTCAAAGCGAACTTCTCACGCTTAACCTCTGCATCGAGTTCCTTGTACTTATGTATGAAGTTGATGATAAGTGAACGTATCAAGTCATTTGTATGAGCATCTGCAGTCCACTTGCTCAACTGTACGGCTGTAAAGTCAAGTCCCTCCAATTCTGGACGTGTGAACTTAGCACCCTTGGCAATAACCTCAGTACCCATAAAGTCTTTCACACCCTGTGAAACCTTACCGTTAACAAGAGTCAACAACTTGTCGATAAGGATAGCCTTGAGGTCGTCAACCTTCTGCTGGAATTCGTCATCGATCTTTGGCAGCTTAGCTTTGTCAGCCATCTTCGCAGAACGTGTTTTTTCTGCACGCTGGAAAAGACGACGACCGATAACTACACCCTGCAATGAAGGAGATGCCTTGAGTGATGCATCCTTAACATCACCTGCCTTGTCACCGAATATCGCACGGAGAAGTTTCTCTTCAGGTGTTGGATCAGACTCACCCTTAGGTGTAATCTTACCTATAATAATATCACCGGGCTTAACATAAGCACCTACACGGATAATACCGTTCTTGTCAAGGTCCTTAGTTGCGTCCTCGCTGACATTTGGAATATCGTATGTAAACTCTTCAAGACCGCGCTTTGTTTCACGTACTTCAAGAGAGAGTTCATCAACGTGTACTGATGTCAATACATCCTCGCGTACAACCTTTTCGTTGAGCACGATAGCATCCTCATAGTTGTAACCCTTCCAAGGCATGTAAGCAACAAGAAGGTTCTTACCAAGAGCGAGCTCACCGGCCTGTGTTGAATAACCCTCGGTGAGGATATCACCGGCCTTAACTTTCTGACCCTTGTCACAGATTGGACGCAAGTCGATTGTCATATTCTGGTTGGTACGACGGAATTTTGGAATGATATACTCCTTAGAAGCAGGTTCGAAGCTTACGAACTCTTCCTCTTCTGTACGGTCGTACTTGATAACGATTCTTGAAGCATCAACGAATTCTACGACACCGTCACCTTCGGCAACAATCTGTGTACGTGAATCCTCTACAAGCTGTTTCTCGAAACCGGTACCGACGATAGGTGCCTCAGTTGTCAACAATGGAACAGCCTGGCGCATCATGTTAGAACCCATCAACGCACGGTTAGCATCGTCATGCTCAAGGAACGGAATAAGAGAAGCCGCAATTGACGCAATCTGCTGTGGAGAAACGTCCATAAGCTCTACTCTACCCGGCTCAACAACAGGATAATCGGCATCCTGACGTGTTTTTACTCTCTTGAGGATGAAGTTACCGTTCTCATCAAGAGGAGCATTACCCTGAGCGATAATCTTGCCCTCTTCCTCCTCTGCTGTGTAATATACGACGTTGTTGTTGTCGATATCTACCTTGCTGTCAGCAACAGGACGATAAGGAGTAACGATAAAACCGAGTTCGTTTATCTTTGCATATATACACAATGATGAAATCAAACCGATGTTTGGACCTTCAGGAGTCTCGATAGGACAAAGACGACCATAGTGTGTGTAGTGAACGTCACGAACCTCGAAGCCGGCACGTTCACGAGACAAACCACCAGGACCGAGAGCTGACAAACGACGCTTGTGAGTAATTTCGGCAAGCGGGTTGGTCTGGTCCATGAACTGTGACAACGCGTTGGTACCAAAGAATGTATTGATAACAGCTGAAACAGTCTTGGCGTTGATAAGGTCTGTTGGAGTAAATACCTCATTGTCACGTACGTTCATTCTCTCACGTATAGTACGGGCCATACGAGCAAGACCGATAGCGAACTGGTTAGAAAGCTGCTCGCCTACAGTACGTACACGACGGTTACTCAAGTGGTCGATATCATCGACTGTTGCATTTGAGTTAACCAATTCAATAAGATACTTGATAATCTCAATAATATCTTCCTTGGTCAATACTCTTACATCCATGTCGGTAGAAAGACCAAGCTTGCGGTTGATGCGGTAACGACCTACATCACCCAAATCATATCTTTTCTCTGAGAAGAACAGGTTGTTGATAACCTCACGTGCACTTGCATCATCAGCAGGCTCTGCGTTACGC
Source organism: Bacteroidaceae bacterium (assembly GCA_017647225.1). Taxonomy (GTDB): domain Bacteria; phylum Bacteroidota; class Bacteroidia; order Bacteroidales; family Bacteroidaceae; genus HGM04593. Next base: position 26,884 of record JAGCLA010000028.1, read on the forward strand.
AAAAGACGGAAGATGCAATTTACAGCCTCTTTCTCTGAGTTACTTGTATCCTTGTCAAGTGTATTGAAGATTAGAGAATAGTCAACAGCGTCAGCAGAATCGCTCTCTTTGTGGAGAAGGATTGTCTCAACGCCACTGTCAAGAATACGGTCAACGAGTTCCTGATCAAGTATTGACTCTCTCTCTACAACAACCTCACTACGCTCAATTGATACAACCTCACCGGTATCGGCATCAACATAGTCCTCCTGACGGGTCTTCACTACATGACCAGCCATTTTGCGACCAAGCACCTTCTTCATGCTTGCCTTTGATACCTTATACTCTTCTGCGAGGTCAAAAATTTCGAGGATATCCTTATCGCTCTCGAAACCGATAGCGCGCAACAAAGTTGTTACAGGTAATTTCTTCTTACGATCGATGTAAGCATACATGACATTGTTGATGTCAGTAGCAAACTCAATCCACGATCCCTTAAATGGGATGATACGTGCCGAATAAAGTGGTGTACCGTTTGCGTGTACGCTCTGTCCGAAGAACACGCCTGGTGAACGGTGCAACTGTGAAACCACAACGCGCTCGGCACCGTTGATGATAAATGTACCTTGCTTTGTCATGTAAGGGATAGGTCCAAGGAATACGTCCTGTATAACCGTATCAAAATCCTCATGATCAGGATCGGTACAATAAAGCTTCAACTTTGCTTTTAATGGAACACTATAGGTCAAGCCTCGTTCAAGACATTCGTTTATTGAATAGCGGGGCGGATCGATATAATAATCCAGGAACTCCAATACAAAGTTGTTTCTCGTATCGGTGATTGGGAAATTCTCTGCAAAAACTTTGTAGAGTCCATCATTCACTCGTTTTTCGGGTGGAGTGTCTAACTGGAGGAAATCTTCAAAAGATTTCAATTGTACTTCCAAAAAGTCCGGGCATGGCATTGGATCTTTTATAGAAGCAAAGTTAATTCTTTGATTATCAGTTTTTAACGACATTGTGGTAACTGTTTTGGAACTTACTTTTCTTTTTACGCACAAAAGGTTAAGAACCCTTTTGTCGGGTTCTTAACCATTATACCCTTGTGCAGGGTTTGGGTGAGCTTACTTAACTTCAACCTCAGCACCAGACTCCTCGATAGCCTTCTTCAAAGACTCAGCCTCTGCCTTAGGAAGACCTTCCTTCAATACGCTAGGAGCTGCATCTACGAGGTCTTTAGCCTCCTTCAAACCAAGGCCACAAGCTTCCTTAACAGCCTTTACAACTGCGAGCTTCTGAGCACCTGCGCTCTTCAAAACTACATCGAACGCAGTCTTCTCCTCCTCAGCTGCACCAGCAGCGCCGGCAGCAGGAGCAGCAACAGCAACAGCTGCAGCAGCGGGTTCGATACCATATTCTTCTTTAAGGATTGTTGCAAGTTCGTTAACGTCTTTTACTGTAAGGTTAACCAATTCTTCTGCAAGAGCTTTCAAATCTGCCATTTTCGTATAAATTTAAATTGTTTTTACTAATTGAGTTTTGTTTATTATCTTTCACCGAGTGTCTTAAGAACTCCGTGGATGGTGTTACCACCTGACTGAAGAGCAGAAACAACATTCTTGATCGGAGACTGCAACAAAGCAACAACCTCAGCGATAAGTTCGTTCTTACTCTTGATGTTGATAAGAGCATCAAGCTGCTCTGCACCAACATAGAAGCTCTCCTCAGCGTAAGCAGCCTTGAGGGCAGGGATTTCACCCTTACCTGCAACATCCTTAATCAGCTTAGCTGGGACGTTAGCTGTGTTGCAAAGCAATAGAGCTGTTGTACCTTTCAAACAAGGATACAAAGGCGAGAAATCAATCTCTGAAGCCTCGAATGCCTTCTGAAGAAGAGTATTCTTCACTACAAGCATCTTAACCTCCTGTTTGAAACATTTAGCACGCATAGCATTGGTAGCTGCAGCATTCATAGCTGTAACATCTACCAAGTAGAAGTGCGCATATTCCTTGATGACATCGCCTATCTGGCCAATAACATTTACTTTATCTTCCTTCTTCATAGCTCATCAAATTAGTCGATAGACTTAGGATCTATACGAAGACCCTTACTCATCGTTGTTGATAGGAATACACTCTTAACATAAGTACCCTTTGCTGTAGAAGGTTTCAACTTGTGGATTGTAGCCATAAACTCCTTAACGTTGGCGATGATAGCCTCAGGAGTGAATGAAGCCTTACCGATAGAAGCATGTACAATACCTGCCTTGTCTACCTTAAAGTCAATCTTACCCTGTTTAACCTCTTTAACAGCCTTAGGTATATCCATAGTAACAGTACCGCTCTTTGGGTTCGGCATCAATCCACGAGGACCGAGTACGCGACCGAGGGCACCCAATTTACCCATTATGGACGGCATTGTAATGATAATGTCGATATCCGTCCAACCACCTTTGATCTTCTCGATATATTCGTCAAGACCAACATAGTCAGCACCTGCCGCCTTTGCAGCTTCTTCCACATCGGGAGTACACAAGCAAAGAACGCGAACCTCTTTACCGGTACCACTTGGAAGAGATACTACACCTCTAACCATCTGGTTTGCCTTACGAGGGTCAACGCCCAGGCGTACATCGATATCCACTGAAGCATCGAACTTGGTGAAGGTAATCTCCTTCAACAAATCCACAGCCTCTGTAAGCGGATAGGATTTAGCTGTGTCGATTTTAGCGGCTGCTAACTTTTGATTTTTTGTCAGTTTACCCATTCTAGTTTAATTTTTTAATTGTTTCCGGGAAAAGTTCCACTTACACTGATACCCATACTTCTCGCTGTACCTGCAACCATCTTCATAGCTGCTTCAACAGTAAAGCAGTTCAAGTCAGGCATTTTCTCTTTTGCAATAGCCTCTACCTGCTCCCAAGTGATTGTTGCAACCTTGCGACGGTTTGGCTCTGCAGATCCACCCTTAATCTTGGCCATCTCAAGCAACTGGATTGCCACAGGAGGAGTCTTTACGACGAAATCGAATGACTTGTCTGCGTAGTAAGTAATGATAACAGGCAAAACTTTTCCGGCCTTATCCTGGGTTCTGGCATTAAACGCCTTGCAGAATTCCATGATATTGATACCCTTAGAACCAAGTGCAGGTCCTACTGGGGGTGATGGATTTGCTGCGCCACCTTTAATCTGTAACTTGATAAGTCCAGCAATTTCTTTTGCCATTGTAAAAAAAATCTATAAAATTAACAACATTCGAGTGATGTGTGGAAGCCGCATCACTCTTTATCTACTTGCATATAACCTAAATC
>JAGCLA010000029.1 GCA_017647225.1 Bacteroidaceae bacterium
ACCATACTTGCTGTGAATGTAATTGATGGAATAACCATCTTCAAGCATATGCATATACTTTAGCAATGCTGAATGATCGTGTTTCTTACGCATAAAATAAACCCCAAAGTTTTTTGTCTAACTTTTGGGGTTCACTTCAATGTCCATTGTTTTTTATCTATTGTCTGTAATCAGGCTTTTGCTTTCTTTACAGCCTTCTTCGCTGCTTTCTTAGGTTTCTCCTCTGCTACAGGTTCAGCAACAGGCTCCTCTTTCTTTGCAGCCTTCTTTGCCTTAGCAGCAAGCTTAGCCTTCAACTGCTCAACCTCTGCCTCGAGCTGAATGATTTCAACCTCCTGGTTATCGATCATCTGCTGCAATGAGCCGAGTTCCTCGTTATCCATATCGGGATACTGTGCACGAACACGAGCAAGGAAGTCACCAAGGATATTCATATAGTTGGTGAAAGCATCGTATGGCGACTCATAGATACAACGTTCTGTGATGATACCGTTCTGCTTTGTAGTCATGAAGCGCAAGTTCTCGGCAGCCTGCAGATAGTCGAAATCCTGTTTCAACTTCTTGTCGTCGGTAAGCATTATACGCTCAGCAACGCTATAAAGTTTGTCGAACGCCTCACGTTGCAATGTATTACCCAACCAAGAGCTTGCATCACGTTCCTCGTCCATCCAAGAAAGTGGATATGGTACTTCAAGAGGACCAACTGACTTGTGGTTGTCAACAATCTCCGATGGTGTAGAGAATGTAATTCCCTTAGCAGCTGCACAAGCAGGCAATGCCTTCATGAAATCAAGGATATTTGAAGACAATGGCTGTGCCATACCGATAGCTGAAAGGTTCATGAAGATATTGATAACCTTTTCATCTTCAGGGAACTGGGCAATCCAGTCGATATATTTCTCAGCAAAGAGAGGATACTCGCTCCACTCTGGATTTGAGAAGCGCAAAGAGATATCGTCAGACAACTTATAGTCACGCAACAAAAGCTTCAAGTTTGAAGCAAGCGCGCAGTTATAGACGAAGTGTGGGCTCTTCCATGCCAAAATATGCTTTGCACCCTCAGAGAGCATAGCCTTAAAGCCCATCTGTGAAGCCATTTCACCAATTTCGTCAGAATAGATAAGACCTGAGTTGCGCAATACTTTTGGTTTCTTGCCGAACAACTCCTTGATTTTGCGGTTCTGACGCATAACCTCCTCCATGAATACCTCTTTCGAAGCCAATGAAGAAAGACCATGTGAATATGGTTCGCACAAGAACTCGCAGCAACCTGTCTTGTTTATCTCATGCAACAACTCAATCACCTGTGGTGCATACAACTCCAACATTTCAAGACCGACACCTGAAACAGAGAATGCAACCTTGAAAGCGCCGTTGCTTTCACGTATCATCTCCAGCAATGTCTGCAATGCAGGAACATACGATTTCTCGGCCAACTCAAATGTCATGCTCTCATTGGCATAATCATCGTAGTAGTAATGATCGGTACCGATATCAAAGAAACGGTAACGTTTCAACTGTCTGATCTGATGTAATTCAAAATAGAAACAAATTGTTTTCATATCTTATTATGCTTTTTTATTATTACCAACCCAAAACTTTCTCATACATTCTACGCAGCTTCAGTGCCACATCTTCCCATGTAATACTGTCAACCTCCTTACGTCCCTCAACCTTGAGGTATTCGTAAAGTGATTCGTTGTTACATATTGAATATATGGCATCTGCCATTGCATTGATATCCCAATAGTCTGTTTTTATACACTTATCAAGAATCTCAGCACAACCTGACTGCTTTGATATGATAGAAGGCACGTCACACTGCATAGCCTCAAGAGGTGATATACCGAACGGCTCACTAACCGAAGGCATGATATACACATCGCTGGCCTTCAGACACTCGTAAACCTGACGTCCTCGCATAAAGCCCGGGAAGTGGAAACGGTCAGAGATACCGCGCTGTGCAACAAGACGTATCATATCGTTCATCATATCACCACTACCGGCCATACAGAAACGGATATTTTTTGTCTTCTTGAGCACCTGTGCAGCTGCCTCGACAAAGTATTCAGGACCTTTCTGCATTGTGATACGACCCAAGAATGTAACGACCTTTTCACCCGGTATCTTCTTTGGAACGATATCCAGAATATCCTGTGAAAGAGGAGTTACGGCATTATGCAAAGTAGAAACCTTACTTGGATGCTGATGATACTTCTCAATTACAGTACGACGTGTCAGCTCACTCACGCAGAATATGTGGTCTGCATGGTCCATACCGTTCTTTTCAATGGCATAGACAGTAGGATTGACATTACCACGGCTGCGGTCGAAGTCGGTAGCATGCACGTGTATCACAAGTTTCTTGCCCGATACCTGCTTTGCATGGATACCTGCAGGATATGTAAGCCAGTCGTGAGAGTGGATTATATCAAACTCTTCAGTACGCGCTACAACACCTGCAATTATAGAATAGTTGTTGATCTCTTCGTGAAGATTGTCGGGATAACCACCGGCAAATTCCATACAACCGAGGTCGTTGGTATGCATGTGACTGAAGTCGCTGTATATATGCTCTCTATAACGATAATACTCCTCCGGAGTCATTACGTTGCCTACACGCGAATTTACATAATCGTAATTGACATCCTTCCATACAATGGGCACTGAATTCATTGCCACAATTCTAAGGAAACTGTTATCCTCATCGCCGTATGGTTTTGGGATACAGAACTTTATTTCAACATCGCCCTGCTGAACGAAGCCTTTTGTAAGTCCGTAACTTGCTGTACCGAGTCCACCCGATATATGAGGGGGGAACTCCCAACCGAACATTAATACTTTCATATCTATTATCCCTCCATTTTAGATTCATACTGTCTTAGTATCTGGCTTGTCCTGAGGATTGCAGCCACATTCATTGCAAATGCAACAGCACCACGACCCTTGAACGGTGGGTTACCGTCAAACACTTCGGGGATAGAACCGATACAGTGCTGAACGATTTCATCTTCAAAGCCAACCATCTGACGCTGAACGAATGAAACACCACTCATCTTGTAAGTCTTAAGATATGCCTCATAATAGAAGCCACCCAACCAAGGCCATGCTGTACCCTGATGATATGCATAGTCACGCTGAATCTGCGGACCTACATAATTTGGATTGTAACCTACGCTCTTTGGCGACAAAGAACGCAAGCCACGCGGTGTAAGCAATTCCTTGGTAACTGTGTCAAGCACTTTTTTACGCTGCTTTGAATCAAGAGGCGAATAGTCAAGTGCCACTGCAAAAATCATGTTTGGACGTACGCTCCAATCAACATAATCACCATCGACATAGTCGTATAGGTAGCCGTACTCATTGACAAACACCTCTACAAAAGCCTTTCCTACAAGCGGTATCAGACGTACCAAAGAGTTCTGGACCTCCTGATTACGTGTAAGGACAGCCATCTCTTCTATGAATTTCAACGCATTGTACCACAACGCATTTATCTCAACCACATAACCTGTACGTGGCACAACCGGACGGCCATTAGCTACAGAGTTCATCCATGTTACAGCTTTGTCTCTGCCATTTGTTGAAAGCAAGCCATTTTGAGTAACACGAAGATTACTGTGTCTGTTGTTACGGATAAACTCATATATTTTCATGAGAAGGTCACCATACTTGTCACGGCAAGCCTCTATTCCGCACTCTTTTGCATACTGTTGCAATGTCCAGATAGCCCAAAGAAGCACGTCGGGGTGTTCCATCTCATATATTTTACATTCACTCTGCTTGCCATCAATGAAGTCTTCGATTGCAATACGTGCAGTCCTCATAACTCTTTCAAACTCGTCGATATGTCCCTGAGAAAGAGCCAATCCGGGAAGAGAGACGAAGAGGTCGCGTGCACGACATTTGAACCAAGGATATCCGGCAAGGATATAAGTGTGTTCACCTTGAACATTGAAGAACTGGTTTCCGGCACACTGCATACAATGCATAAAGTTGTCGCGTGGGTCGCGGATAGCCTCTTCGTGTTCAAATGCAGCCTTCATTGTACGCGATGTCATTGGAGAGACACCACCGGAGAATACAATGCTTTCGCCTGCTTTCATTTTCACTTCAAAGTAACCCGGAACGTACAAGTCCTCGTTAAAGTCGTAACCACGTTCAAGTTCCTTTACATACTCAATACCACGATACCAGTCCGGATTATAGACAAATTCGTTCTTTTTATTGAGCTGCATGTAAAGGTCGGGGTAGTCGGCATACATGCGCATGCTTATACCATTCTCCACCTCTTTGTAGCTGCGGTCGGCAATATTGTTCTCGTGAGTATATTCACGAACACTGCGGAACGCACAGAAAGGACGCAAGCGCAGTGTCACCGCTGTGTTTGCCTTCAAAAGGGTGTAACGAATAAGAATTCTGTTCTCGTGATGTACAAAGGCTTTTTCTTTCTTAAGCCAAACGCCACCCACATTATATATTGTGGTAGGCACACGCTCCCAGGCAAACTCTCGGATATACTTGTTGCCGCGAGGGCTGAAGTTGTCGGCATTATACTTGTGCAATCCCAAGTTAAACTCCGCGCCATGAAGCACCACAGTTTCGTCAAGTGAAGACAGAAGCACATGGTTCTCATCATCAAGCTGCGGGATGGGGACAACCAACAAACCGTGATATTTACGGGTGTTACAGTCAACAATAGTCGAACAATGATAAGCACCCGAACGATTTGTCCTCAAAATTTCCTTTTGCAACGACTCTTCCAAGTTCGTCATCAGCGTTTTTTCGAATCGCAAATAACTCATCTCGTATAATTTATATATTAAACCAAATTACTTATCACACCCTCAAATGTAAGAATTATAATATTCAATTACAAACATGTTATGCTATTTTTTTAATAAAGTGTAAAAAAAGCAAATTTTAAAGCTTAAATAACAAGAAATAAGGAAGATATATATGTTTTATAACGAGTAAAAGGCAAATTTCTCCAATTTATTTTTTAGAAGTGCCGCTTTTAACGATTTTGGAAGGGATAATAAGATTAAGGCGTTCGGGTTCTATTGTCACATGAATTGGAGTTGTCGGCTTGAACGAACGGCCATCGACGCTGGCCGAAGCACCACCAACCGACTCGATATATATTTCGGTCGTACGGAAAGGGGTTACCAATTCATAATTCAAAATTCTACGATGCGCAAGCATCAGCAAACCTTCGAGTACACCAAAGAGTTTAGGCATACGTATAGCCGACACATCAAGCCAACCATTATAAGGAACAGCGCTGGGTGTCAAACCATAACCTACAGAATTACCGACACACAACGTCATCAGTTTTTGGTCAATCACCTGATTGTTCAGCTTAAAGCGCATGTGGAAGTTCTGCCTGTAAAAAAGCATATAGAAAAGGCCGGAAAGGTAATGTATCAGCTTAGCGAAGATTACCGGCTCCCTTTTATTGGAAAGTTCCACTATATGGGCAGAGAGGCCGAAATTAAGAGCATTAAGAAAGTATTTCTTCTCTTCGCCATTCTCTGTGCCGTATGAGCAACAACCTACATCGACTTTTCTTACACGATGTGCAATGATGCTATCCACAGCCGACTTATAGTCACCCTGCGACATACCCCAATAACGGGCAAAATCATTTGCTATTCCGTTAGGAATGATTCCCAAGGCCACATTTGCCGAATTGTGAGATGACATTATACCATTCAAGGCGTCCTGCAACGCCCCATCACCGCCAACAAGCACAATTGTTTCATAGCCATTGTCGGCAAACATACGTGCCTGGCGCTCCACCGAAGCATAATTTTCAGACTCGATAAAATCATACTCCACCCCCTTTGAAACGAGGTATTCACGTATCTCTTTCCAGCGTTTCATAGGTCTCATTGTTCCGGCCTTAGGCGAATAGACAATTCCCCAACGATGCCTGTTCAAATTACGAACATCAATCATACAACAACTCTTTTATCTGTTCAACCTGTTGTTCACGTGGCAGCATCACATCAATCCAGTGTATATGCACTCCACGTTTTTCCATACCACGGAACCATGTCATCTGTCTTTTTGCAAACTGATGGATAGCTATTTCAAGTCCTTTCACCATTTCATCATAGGAAAGTTCACCTATTATATATTGTGTCAGGAATTTATACTCCAAACCGTAATAGATAAGCTGCTCGGGCAATACTCCCCTCTCAAGCAATCCCTGCACCTCGGCCACCATTCCGTTTTCAAGACGTTCATGCAGGCGACGACTTATTCTCTCACGTCTTACCTCGCGATCGACGGCCACTCCCACAGTCAAACATTTGATTTGCGGGAATGTACGCTCTTCAACAGGGCAGGTACGATAATACTCTTCTATTTCTATAGCACGTATCGCGCGTTTCTTCGTGTCTGTATCGGTATTGTTGTGCAATGCCTTATATTGTGAAAGAATTGCCGTAAGTTCTTCAAGACTCTTATCCTCGAGCGACTGACGCAAAAGCGGATTTTCAGGAACAGGCAACAGACGATAGCCTTTGAGTACCGATTCAACATACATACCGCTTCCTCCACACATCAAAGGGAAAGCCCCACGTTCCATGATATCATTATATGCGACAAGGAAATCGCGCTGGAATTCAAACAGATTATATTTTTCTCCGGCATCGACAATATCCAGCAGATGTGTCGGAACAACAATGTCGCCACGTCTGTACTCAGCAATATCCTTACCTGTGCCTATATCCATTCCACGATACACCTGTCGGCTGTCGGCACTTATAATTTCGGTGTTACCGATAGCCAAAGCCAAATCAACGGCAAGCGAGGTCTTACCTGATGCTGTCGGGCCAACAACAGCCAACATATCATATTTCATTCTACGGCACGGCATATATTCCAAATCAACTAATATACTGCGAAGTTAATGCAAGTTACCCACAAAAACAAACAACGGGCAAGAGGAAACTTTTGCCCGTTGTTGTGATCAATTATAGGATTTACATCACAATCTTAAATGAGCGTACGGCTTTACCGTCCTTTGATATTACCACAATATATGTTCCTGATTTCTCTACCGAGATTTCACAGACCTCGCTATCAGAAACATCGACATAATCCTTTGCCACCAACTTACCATCAGCCGCATATATCGAAATATCATATACACCACCCTTTGCAAAGAGCACATTGGCAACACGCTCGAATGGTTTAGGATAAATCATGTAACCTGCCTCATTGGCTGCAACATCATCAATGGCAGTTACAACGATACAGTCATTGACAACTTTTGTTGTACTTCCCCAAGAGTTGGTAGCAACGAGCTTAACTTGGTATTCAACGTCCGAATCAAACTTGATTTCAGCTGTTGTTTCTGTCGAGCCATTCAGTTTTGCACCTTCAACAAACCACTTTGAAGATTCGTAATTAATTGGGTAAACACCTGTAATCATTGGAACTCCAAGAGCTGTTGTAAATTGATTCTGCTTATAATCGGTATTAACCTTATTCTCTTCTTTACCGGTAGTCATATAACCGCCAGGAACAACCGACTTGTTTCGTCCCATGTTCGGGAAATAGATATAACCTTCTTCATCAGGAAGTGTATTCTCAAAAGTAAAGTAACCCTCAAGATTTGCAGGAGGGGCCTGATATCCCTTCATCGCCTCCTTAACCTCGTCTTGCGTTAGCGCCTTGCTCCATATTTGCACCTCATCGACCCAGCCTGTCAAACTTGCAAGGTTGGTCATAGAACCACCAACATAGAATTTTGCACCCTTCCAATCCTTTGGACCGGCACCGCGAGCTGTTCCTTCAGCTATAAGCATACCATTAAGATACAAGCTCAATTTCTTACCCTGTTTAACTGCACATACATGATACCAAACACCCGGCATCAAGCTATATCCGTTAGAGAGGATATCGACATCTCTATTATGCTCATAATTTGAAGTACCTGCCGGTGGAGCATCTGTACAAAGCGAAAGTTCATTTTCGGCATTGTTGCGACCTATATTATTGTTTGTTGCATAACCAGCTGGACGTATAGCTGTCCACATTTCGCCCCAAACATTATCAGTCCATGTTCCGCCCCAATCCTTTTCATAATTACGGTTCACCTTTGTCATAAGCAAAGTACCCAAGCTCGCATGTTCAAATTTCTCAACCTTGAACCAAAGAGCAAATGAGGTATTTGTATATTCCTCCATGATAGCAGCATCTACTGTAAACTGATAAGGTTCCTGCATATAAAGTGACTGCGAAACAGAACAGGGGGCATTATTATATGTATTACCCTTATTTATCGTTGCTGTATATCCGACATTGCCGGCATCGACATTTGATTTATCAGCCACCATTGTTTTTATCTCCGGGTAACGGCCTGTTTCTTCTGGGCTAACAAGTATAAGTGAACGGTTCATTTTTGCAACACCACTTGTTATCACCTCAACATCATAGCTTCCAATTTCCGGTAGAGTGGCTGTCATAGCCAAGGTTTTTCCTTCACTTTCAACTACAACTTCACCGGTTATTGCATTGTATAGTTTAATTTCAGCTGGTGCGTGATTAGGATCTTCAAAACCAATTGTAAATTTCTCACCCGGTTTAATAATATCCTTATCAACAGTCAAGGTTTCAATTATAGAAAGTTCTTTATTTAGAACATCGCCATATCTTATATCACTTTTAGCACGTCCATCCAAGCCAACAGCACGAACACCAATTCGGATTCCGGCATCAGAACCTTCTACTATAGTTGCATCAACGACATATGCCGCCCAAGATGTTGTTGTTGTAAGCAATGTTTCTTCCTTTCCCTGTCTAATCCAGATTTCGTAATACCAGGTATCAACTTCTTCGTTATAAATAGGACATCCCTCATATTCCGATTCACGGGTTGCAGGCTCAGGCATACTGAACACAACTTTTATATCTGCACGGTTGTAGTAGCGCTTGATAACCTCTGAATATTCAATAGTCGGTCTTTTAGGAGTAGCATTGAAGCCGGCCGGTATATAAGCCAATTCACCAAGAAGCACCTCAAAAGCAGCATCGGTATCCTTAACAGAAAGACCCACACAACCGACAACATCACCGGCTGCAAGACCTGCTTCAGAAGCCTTTATTACGACCTCATTCCACTCACCGGCATTAATTTCGCCTGCAACAGGAATATATACAAAATTATTCTCACCGTTTTCTTTAGCTACCATAAGTTCAAGATGTGTAGCATTGCTATTGGGTTTGAACACAAGACGGAAATAATCGTCACCATTGGCAACGTTCCACTTTGTTGCGAACAGACGTACATCGGAACGTGTTGTTGCACCATGAACCTTCAAGCATGAACCTCCGAACCAAGCATCGTCGAAAGTGAAATCAAGATTTACAGCATCGGCCGGCACTGTTTTGCCGTCGCCATTGTCAATCCACCAACGCCAAGTAGGCAAGAAGTCCTGCATACCATAGTTGTACCATTTGTGATTCCAGGTAGTAACGCCTTCATTATTGAAGAAACGACCGTTTCCAAGATTGAAACGTGTAACAAAAGGAACTTCATCAAGTGTAGAACGCTCGATGACAGCCTTTGCATAACCATGCCAATCTTCAAGATCGCTATAAGAAGATGTAACCTCAAATTCAGTATTCAAGTCAGGCAAATTCAAGACATTACGGTTACCTCCCGAGAATAGCATTTCCTGCTTCTTCTGATATTCGTTCTGCACAGCATAATCACTCTGACCGCCTTCGGTAGAGCTGATATAAAGCTGATTACGGTCGTGAGCACCCCAAATTACAATGCTGACGGGATTTTCCATAAGAGCTTGCCAACCGGCATTGGTACCGGCTTTACTTCCTTGTCCATAGCCACGGCCCTGCATATCAAAACCGGCATAAACATCAAAAGAAGAACGGCCTAAATTTCTTGCTGTCTGCACGCTCTGTTCCAACCCACCTCTTGTCCAGTTATAATTAAGGAAGAACATATCTGTTACCGGGGTATTATCGTACTGGAACCAATTCTGATTTGCGTCAGTAAGTTTACATCCATTGTCAGAAAGGTAACCATTGTTCATTACAAACGAATACCAATCGACATGGAAGGGGTGATTTAGTTCTTCGGCAATTTTATGACACTCTGCAAGGAAAGGAATCACACGGTTATACACATTCGCGTTCCATGTTCCTTCCGGATTAAAACAGAGACCATCAATTCCGTAATACTTCAAGAACTGGATAAGTTTACGCGAATATTTAAATTTATCACCATTAGAATTGGGTGATTTCAAATCCTCCGCCAAGCGGTACAGAGTTAGTCCGGGTTCCGAATCACTATTTACATTACCTCCCCAGTCTATGAAATATGTACAACCGGTTTTTACACCATTCTTGTGAGCAACGTCATTGAATGCACCGGGCACGCGCCAAAAGCCATTGGTCCAGTTTGAATGGATGTCAAGATACTGCCACATATTGAAGTTATCACCATCAAAGTTATAACGTGGCAAAGCACCCCACTTACTTGTCATTTCACCGGTAGGAGCGCACCAACAGAATTTTTTATTATTTTCGTCGTTGAGAGCATCATTTGCATAATCTCCCGGACGGAAACGGTTCTTCAATGGTACACGTGAAATCCAGAAATTCTCATCCTTATAACTAGAATTTCTATTCCAAGGCTCACCCGGCACCCACTCATCGAGAGCCTTTACAATGTCAGCAGGTTCGCCCTTATCCACATACATTTCGTGAGTAGGAACACTCTGCGCCATGACAGCTGTTGCCAACAGCATCATGAACAAAGAAAACAAATTACGTTTTTTCATAATATGATTAGCTTAATAAAATTTGCTTTATAACATTTTGTCAAAAATACATAAATAAATTTCATTATATAGTACAAAACGACATATTTTTTTACTCATTACCTGTTTTTTCAAAAAAGTACTAAATAATCCACAATATAGGACTGCCAACAGAGATTGGTTAAGTTAAAAAACTTAAATTTGCACAACAATACATACTTTTTAAGTTGTTGAATAGTTATTAAAGAAACAACAGCCTCCAATTCCCATATAATATATAAAATGTACGAAAACCTTTTATGCCTACCCTACTTTCAGGGAATGAGCAAAGATGACATTACAGCAATTCTTGACAAAGTCACATTTGATTTTGTCAAGTACGGCGATGGAGAATTTATTTGCCACAAGAATGAGAACTGTGATAAATTCCAGATTCTTGTACAAGGGAAAATGAATGTTATGACAGAGGCCCCTGACAACAGCTACAGACTTACCGAAGATATTGTTGCGCCATTTGCCATTGAACCATACTCAATGTTCGGATACAACACTGGTTACAAGAGGGATTATAAAGCCGAAGGTAATTGTACTGTTTTGGCATTGGAAAAGAAATTCCTTTTCAGCGAGCTTATCAAGCAGAATATTTTCAGTATAAATTTTCTTAACCTCATAAGCCACAAAGCCCAGAAGACAGAACAGATGATCTGGGCAGACACTCCCGAAAGCATTGCCGCACGAATATACAAATTCATTCTCTTGAGATGCGAACAACAGCACGGAAGGAAAGTCTTATCCATAAAAATGGAGCGTCTTGCTTCGATTTTATGCGAAACACGACTCAATGTTTCAAAAGCACTCAACGAGATGCAGAACAACGGCATAATAGAACTGCATAGAAAAGAGATTGTGATTCCCTCACTCAACAAACTGTCAGAATACGTAAAAGAATAAAAAAAAGAGCACTTAGTGCTCTTTTTTGTCGGGGCGACAGGATTCGAACCTGCGACCCCCTGGTCCCAAACCAGGTGCGCTACCAATTGCGCCACGCCCCGAGAGAAATAAAATACTCAACAAGAATTCCTGAACGGATTATCTTTGATTGTCGGGGCGACAGGATTCGAACCTGCGACCCCCTGGTCCCAAACCAGGTGCGCTACCAATTGCGCCACGCCCCGATAACCTTATATTGAATATATCTCTTACTGAAAAAACGTATTTTTTCAACGCGTTTCCCAAAAGAGGTTTGCAAATTTAGCTCTTTTTTTTAAAGCTGCAAAGGATTATTGCTTATTTTTTAGAATTATCGTCGTAAGTATAGCCGTAACCATAGCCATAGCCATAACCATAGCCTGCATAACGATGACTACCTCTACGAACCTTATTCTTGTAATCCTCTGCATTTATCACAACAGACACGTTCTCCAATTTTCCTTCAGCAACAAGCGTATTAAGGAAAGAAACGTCTTCGGCATGTGAATAATTCAGACGCAGAACATACACTACAGCATCAGCTACACGACTTGCAATCAATGAGTCCGAAACAAGTCCTACAGGTGCTGAGTCCATAATTATATAATCATACTTGTTCTTAAGATACTCTATCGCCTTTTCCAAATTTGTTCCGGCCAACAACTCTGCCGGATTTGGAGGTATTATACCGGCCGGCAATAAATCAAATCCGTCGATAATATCCGATTTCTTTATACATTTGTCCAGTACTGCATAATCCTTTTCGTCAGTTGCGAGGTACGATGTCAAGCCCTCTCCCTCCTGTTCAAAGCCAAAGACTTCAGCAAGACGAGGACGACGTATATCGGCACCAACCAAGAGAACCTTCTTACCCAACAATGCGACACTCGCCGCCAAATTCGATGCAATAAAGGTTTTACCTTCACCCGAGAATGACGATGTAAAAAGCACCACCTTGCCGGAACTGTTTTTCATCATGAATTGCAGATTGGTACGCAACAATCGGAATGATTCCGTTACCAAGTTGTTCGTATTCTTATCTACAACTATTGACGATTTACGTCCTTTCAAATCAAACAACATAGGAATTGTTCCCACAAAAGGCACTTTGAAACGCTTGACAGTGTCCTCTACAGATGTAAGTTTTGTCTGGAACATGATTAACAGACAAACATATATCGCAGGAATTGCCAAACCTATAAGAACTGCTATCAGATATGTCTGATTCTTATTTGGAGAAACCATTCCACCAACTGTAGGAGCATCAATACAACGCAAATTATCAGCTGTAACAGCAAGGCTCAATGCATTTTCCTCATATTTCTGCAAAAGCATCACGTAAAGGTCGGACTTGATATTACACTCACGTGTCAAGGCGAGCAATTCACGTTCTATTTCAGGTGACATCTCAAAGCGGTCGGTGTAACTTTCTACAAGAAGTTCAACCGCATCACGCTGGATAGCAAGAGATTTATCAAAAGCATCAATCGCCGCACGCAGGTCTTTCTGCAATGTCTGCACTCTCAATGTTGTTCTTTTCAACAATGGGTTATCTTCTGTAGCTGTCAGCATAAGTTGGTTTCTTTCAAGAACCTCCTTATTATAGCTATTCAACATTGCTTCCAAAGATTTATCCAATGAGACACCGAATGTTGTCGGTATCGCCTTCATATCGTTGGCTGGGTCATTCACAAAATCGCTCAAGTATTTTGATGCCCCTATCATCATATCAATCTTTTCAAGCTGCTTTACATAAGCCGATTTATCCTGCACTACCTGAGAAGCATCCAAACTTGGTGTTATAAGCTGATTTTCTTTCTTATACTTTGCAAGGTGACCCTCTTTTTGAGAAAGTTCCTTTCGCAAAAGGTCAAGACGGCTGTTGATGAAATCTTCGGTCTGACGTGCAACTTGACGTTTGTCGTCATTTGTTACATTATTATAACTTTCAATGACAGCGTTAAGATAATCTACACCTTCAGCCGGAACCGGAGTGTTTATTGAAAGAATTGCCACAGAAGAAGAGGTTGATATCGGAGCTATTGCTATACGCGACATATAGCTACGCGCTGTAGCATCAAGCGGATTTACTCTTACCATAAATTCACCGACAACATCGCCCTTACGCATATCCTCGACAAAAATTTCGCCAACAGGAGTATCCAACAAATAAGGGAATGAATCTATGACAACCTCCGAAACAGGAACTGTTTCTGATGCTGTATATTCATACTTAAGTGCCACAGGATTTGTTCCATCAAATGCAAAGTACATTTTTATAGGCTCTGCTATTTTAGAAAGGACATCAGATGTCACAGAAACATTGACCGGACTTGCCTTTTTATATATTGGCATATCCTTTATACCCTGATGGACATAAGAGATATACACTCCTGAATTCAAGACCGCACCACGCGCTACAGACATTGATTTTATAACCTCAATCTCATTCTCAACGTTTGAGTTCACTCTTTGATAGCCAAAGTCAACAAGCATGTCGGCCTGAGTCGAGAAAGAACCCTTTTCCTTGTCTGAAAGGAGAATCTTTGCCGAAACATCATACTGTGGTACAGTGAAATACAGCTTTACGCTTGCTACAGCAATACACAAAACAATACAAAGAACAAACAATTTCCAATGAGCAAGAAAACCGAACAAGAATTTATTGAAATCAAAGTTTTCCTCTTCCACAATGGGAAGCATATTTTTATCTTCCTGCATAGCTATATTATTAACGCAAAATATTCAACAATAAAGAGACAATAGAAATAGTAACCGATGTTCCTGTAAACCACAAGGATGTAGCAGAACCGATATCTGAGCCTTTAGCCTTTCTCTTATTCGGGGTAACATATACAACATCGTTCTGTTGCAAATAATAGAATGGCGAATTTATCAACGAAGCATCATTCAAATCTACCTCATAGACTTTTTTTGCACCGTTCATCTCTTCACGGACAATTTTGACATTCTCACGCTCTCCATGCACTGTCAAATCCCTTGCATTTGCCAATGCCTCAAAAATACTTATTCTTCCATCTTTTGAAGAGTACATACCCGGAGAATTCACTTCACCGAGCACAGCCACTTTATAATCGACAAAACGCACGATGACTGTTGGTGGTGTTGCAAAAGCTCCTTTTATTTTGTCCAGGATAAGAGATTCAGCTTGAGATATTGTAAGACCTGCCAAATGAACCTCACCCACATTCGGCACATTCACACAACCATTGGCATCGACAATGTAATCCTGTAAAGCCGCTTGTGAGGTTAAAGAGGTTGAAGAGTTTGCCCTAGTCTGCACCACCAAATTATACGCCATTGCAGCCTGCTCGTCCTGAGAGCTATGTACCGAGATATTCAGCATGTCATTAGGCTGAATAACAGGCTCATAGACAACAGCCTGCAATGCCAAAGAATCCAATTCACGACTATTCTGCAAATAAGGAACTTTTTTGTACGAAGTACAAGAAGTCGCAATCATTACAACAAGCAATGACAAAAGCATTGTAAATTTTGTCAGTCTCTTTTTCATATCTGTTTTTAATTTTCTACCTAAAAGACCATACATAAAAACCAACATATAGTCCACATTTTTGCAAAGATACAAAACATTATACGATTTACCACCTTTTTTATATAAAAAATAATAACGAAAAGAGGAGCTATCGTATATGAGCAAATTTGAGTTTTATACAATCTTGTTATATCTTTGTATCGGATTATTATACACAATCATTTACAAACTGAAAAACATAAATATAACAATTAAAAAATAATGAAAGTTGGTAAAATTTTTAAAATATTCCTTTTTGCCATTATTGCAATTAGCTGTTGTGCAGGTGCTATTTTAGGTTACACATATTATATTGTTAAAATTGAGAAGATAGAGCTCGACAATGCACAAACCGCATATATAGAGATAACTCCGGAAGACAATTCAGCAAGTATCATACGCAAAATATCAAAGTTAACCACTTCTTCAACAAAAGGTTTTGAAATACTTGCCAAGCATAACAATTTCGACAAGAGAAAAAGAAGCGGAAAATTCGTCATAAACAACGGCGACAACATGCACAGCATATACAGACGTATCGTAAGCAAAGAACAGACACCTGTAAAGCTCGTAGTTCCTTCTACCAGAACAATTGAGCAACTGACAGGTGCGATAAGCAAACAATTAATGCTTGATTCACTCGAACTGAGTGAATTCCTGACAAACCCTATATATTATAAGACCATAGGCTACAACGCTTATACCCTACCTTCACTATTCATCCCCAACACTTACGAGGTCTATTGGGATATCAAGCCCGAAAGGTTAATGACAAGATTAATGGAGGAAAGACGCAAGTTCTGGAATGACGAGCGCATGGCAAAAGCCAAGAAATTAAACATGACCATCGAAGACGTCGCCACTCTTGCTTCAATAGTTGATGAAGAGACAAACAACGACGAAGAGAAGCCCATTGTTGCCGGGATGTATATCAACCGCCTCAAACGTGGCATGCCTTTACAAGCCGACCCCACCGTGAAGTTCGCCATAGGCGACCCCACACGCAAACGAATACTTAAAAAGGACCTCGAGATAGATTCACCATACAATACATACAAATACAAAGGCTTGCCTCCCGGACCATTACGTATTCCGACAATACAGGCTATCGAAAGCGTATTGAATTACACTAAACACAATTACCTTTATATGTGTGCCAAAGAGGATTTCTCCGGCAAGCATAATTTCGCAAAGACATTGACAGAGCACAATGCCAACGCACGCCGTTACCAGCAAGCACTCAACAGACTGAACATAAAGAAATAACACCATGATAAACTCCGCAAAATTTCATCTCGCACTGATACTGTCATGCCTGTTCATGGCCGTTTCGGCACAAGACAACCTGAGTGCGCTCATTCCAATGCCCAATTCCATTGAAACAAGCAACAAGAGAGCCACAACAGAGTTCGACGAAAGCACAATCATCTGCACCACACTCGAAAACGACGATTTCCTGATACAGGAGCTGAAGCGCATAACCGAAAAACACTTACAGATTACCCCTGCCACTGAAAGCAAGTACAGAAAAAACGCGATAGAGATACATATCGACACGACACTGCAAGAAAAGGAGCGCTACATCCTTGAGGTAAACAAAAGAGGCGTTGTTATCAAAGGCTGCACAAAAGGTGCACTATTTATGGCATTGCAGACATTCGAGCAGATATTGATTGGCGATGTATGCAATACAAAGTCAAAGAAAATCGAGCACATAAGAATTGACGACAAGCCACGTTTTGCTCACCGAGCCATAATGATTGACCCGGCACGTCATTTCCTACCTGTCAAGGATGTGAAATTCTTTATAGACCAGATGGCTCGTTTCAAATTCAACATACTACAGTTACACCTCACCGATGACCAAGGATGGCGCATCGAGATAAAGAGCCACCCGAAATTGACAGAAGTCGGTGCATACCGCAACAACGGAAAATCCCCAAGCCCTGACAACGGCTATTACACACAAGAGGATATAAAGGATATTATTGCGTATGCAGCAGAAAGGAACATTGAAATAATTCCCGAACTTGACATACCGGGACACTCTGTTGCCATACTGACCGCATATCCCGAATTAGGATGCGCATTCCGTCAAAATGAGAATAAAGAGCTCGGCAGAACTACAAACATGATGCTATGCGCCAATAACGAAAAAGTTTATACCATATACGAAGATATAATAAAAGAGGTGGCTGCACTATTCCCATCAAAAAGCATTCACCTTGGTGGAGATGAAGCTGCCGTAAAAGAGAATTGGGCAAAATGCGACGACTGCTTTGCCATGATGCAGCGCCTCGGATACAACAACCCGTCACAACTGATGATACCATTCTTCAGCCGCATACTCGACACTGTCCGTGCCAATGGCAAAGAACCCATACTGTGGTGCGAGCTTGACAACATATGGCCACCGGCAAACGAATACCTTTTTCCATATCCAAGTGACGTAACACTCGTTACATGGCGCAACG
Source organism: Bacteroidaceae bacterium (assembly GCA_017647225.1). Classification (GTDB taxonomy): domain Bacteria; phylum Bacteroidota; class Bacteroidia; order Bacteroidales; family Bacteroidaceae; genus HGM04593. Next base: position 17,799 of record JAGCLA010000029.1, read on the forward strand.
CTCTGACACCGAAGTGCATAGAACTAACCCACAAGCATGGCCACAAGCTGATTATGGCACCGGGAGAGCACGCATACCTCGACTACCCGCAATACCCTGGGGACCTGCCTGAGTTCAACAATTGGGGCATGCCTGTAACAACACTCGAAAAGAGCTACGAACTCGACCCGGGATACAACCTTCCGGCAGAGAACCAGGCACACATACAGGGTGTAATGGCCACACTATGGGCCGAAGCCATAAGAGATGTAAACAGACTCACATACATGACTTTCCCACGAGGAATGGCAATTGCCGAAGCCGGGTGGAGCGAAATGGAGCAACGCGACTGGGATAGTTTCAAGAAACGTATATATCCCAACATTATGGAAATGATGAAATGCGGTGTTTCCATAAGAGTCCCTTTTGAAATAACAGAAAGAAAATAAGGAGATACAAGGTTGAAAAGGAAAAGGCTTGCCCAGGCAAGCCTTTTATGCTAAAAAAAGTTTTGCTGTACAGAATAGAACGACGAAACTCCGAGAATACAAGATTTGAGGGCTCCTGTCCTTTGTAATCCACCGGCTCTCTAAAGCTACCCGAAGGCGTGGCCCGCCATTGGACAATCTGAAGCTTACTCGGTTTTCGATAATAATTGATGAGTTTCCCAGTCAATCGATACAGCAAAACCGTACACAAACTTAAGAAGCTTTTTCGACGAAAACAAGCGATATTGCCAATTTTCTGTTTTTTTAATACCAATAAACGAAAAGAGCGTTCTTTTCAACCTTTTTTCACAGGAAAAAGTTACACCGTAATATAAAAAACAATGGGCAACTCGGTTGAGTTGCCCATTCACGTATAGAAGAAATTATATTACTTCTTTACCTTATCCACGATAGCCTTGAAAGCTGCGGGATTGTTCATAGCGAGGTCTGCGAGAACCTTGCGGTTAATCTCGATACCAGCCTTGTGGAGAGCGCCCATAAGCTGAGAGTAAGACATACCCTCAAGACGAGCAGCTGCATTGATACGCTGAATCCAAAGTGCGCGGAACTCACGCTTCTTGTTACGACGGTCACGGAATGCGTATGTCAAACCTTTTTCCCAAGTATTCTTGGCTACAGTCCATACATTCTTTCTTGCACCAAAGTAACCTCTGGTCAAACCTAAAATTTTCTTTCTTCTTGCTCTTGAAGCAACGTGATTTACTGATCTTGGCATAGTTTTAAAATCTTTTGAA
>JAGCLA010000030.1 GCA_017647225.1 Bacteroidaceae bacterium
ATCGCTAATCTGTTGACAACACTCGACTAACGCAACCCACGCGGTACGAACTGCGTCCGCACTACGCGTGACCTATTGCTGCTCGTGCTGTCGAAGGCTATGCCTTTAATCGTTCCTCGTTCTCAGTTCTCCGTTTTCACTTCGTGCAAACTTGGCTACACTCGTTGCGTGTGAAAATAAATTTTCACCCACTCGCTTGCACAAGCTTTCAGATCTCCGTTTTCAGTTTGCAAAACATCTTTTTGTTTTTTTAATAGCTTGTATTATATTTGCAAACAGATGGAACCATTCGAGATACATATATTAGGTTGTGGGTCGGCATTGCCTACTACAAGGCATAATGCAAGCGCTCAAGTCGTCAAAATCGGCAATAAGCAATTCTTGTTCGATTGTGGCGAGGGCACACAGCTGCAACTACGCCGTAACCACATACATTTCTCATTCATAAACCATATATTCATCTCGCACCTGCATGGCGACCACACATTCGGGCTTATAGGGCTCATATCGACCTTCGGACTGTTGGGACGCACCGCCCCACTGCACATCTATGCCGACGAAATGTTAGAGAAGGTCATGAAGCCACAGCTCGACTTTTACTGCAAGGATATCAAATACCCTATATTCTTCCATAGCTTCAATGCGACCAAGCACCATACGATGTTCGAGGACAATACCGTCACTATCGAGGCGGTACCCCTCGAACACAGAATCCCATGTTATGGGTTTCTGGTGAAGGAAAAGCCCAAAAGACGTCACCTGCTTGGCGATGTTGCCAATTTTTATAAAATCCCGGCATACATGCGCCAAGCTATCAAGGACGGTGCCGACTTCGTTTCCACGAACGGCGAAGTCATACCCAACTCAAGGCTGACAAAGGAGGCAGACCCTTCACGCAGTTACGCCTATTGCAGTGACACACGCCCCGTCAAGGCGGTATGTGAACACCTGCAAGGCGTAAATCTGCTGTACCACGAAGCCACATTCGCCGAGAGCGAGAAAGAACGTGCCAAGCTAACATATCACAGCACAGCACGCGAGGCGGCCGAGATTGCACGCGAAGCAGGCGCACAAAAGCTTGTCATAGGGCATTTCTCGTCGCGCTACGACGACGAGCGTCCTCTCCTCGACGAGGCACGTGAGATATTCCCCGACACCGTATGCGCCTACGAGGGCATGGTGATAAGCATCTGAAACAAACAACGCAAGGACATGTCATTCTACGACGAAAAAAAGACCGTTGCCATGCTCAAAGACCCCTCTTTGAAAAGCAGGGCCTTTTCTGCTATTGTAGAAAGACACAGCGAAAAAATCTATTGGCACATACGCAACATGGTGCTGTCGCACGAAGATGCCAACGACCTCGTGCAAGAGACATTCATCAAGGCGTGGAACAGCATCGACACCTTCCGTGGCGAGTCGCAGATAACGACATGGCTGTACCGCATAGCCATAAACGTAACCCTGTCGCACCTAAGGAAAAGAGAGATTGAAACGGTGTCGCTCGACGAGGCAACGCACGACATTGCCGACAGCATGGAGAGCGACGTATATTTCTGTGGCGACAGAGCCGACGCGCTGTTCCGCGAGGCTGTAAGCAACCTGCCCGAGAAGCAACGTCTGGTATTCAACATGAGGTACTTCGAGGAGATGATGTACGAGGATATGTCGGAGATTCTCGACACGAGTGTAGGAGCGTTGAAAGCATCGTATCATATTGCGGTAAAAAAAATAGAGAAATTTATTGAGGAACAGGATTAAACCTTTTTGCCATATCGGCATCAAAGAAATGTAATGAGAAAGAATTTGAATAACAAAAACGGAGTTTTCACCACCCCCGAGGGCTATTTCAGCAAGCTCAACAGGGATATAATGGAGGCCACCTGCAACAAAGCGGAGAACAAGAAGAGAAGGGTTATAGGCTTGCCAAAGGTAACACGCATCATTGGATATGCCGCCATGATTGCCGTTATAGCCGTCGTTGCCCTGCGTTTTACAGGTAACAGCAAGAGCAGCACCGACTATTTCGCATCGGAATCCCTCAACGACAGCGAGTATATCGAGAACATGCTCACCAACTACCACATTGATGACTACACGTTTTACTGCTACCTGACCGGAGAGTAAAAAACTGAAAGCTGAAAACGGAGAACGGAGAACTGAAAGCTTGTGCAAGCGAGTGGGTGAAAATTTATTTTCACACGCAACGAGCGCAGCCAAGGTTGCACGAAGTGAAAGCTTGTGCAAGCGAGTGGGTGAAAATTTATTTTCACACGCAACGAGTGTAGCCAAGGTTGCACGAAGTGAAAACGGGAAACGGAAAGCTTTTAGTTTTCAGATCTCAGATCTCAGTTTTCAGTTTCTCTAAACTCTAAACTCTAAACTCTACACTAATATGAAAAAAGTACTATTCACTATTGTTATTGCGTTGTTTGCGACAATGGCGACAACAGCACAGCATCACGAAAGACCGGGAGAGAGAAGGCATTTTTCACCCGAAGAGTTCAAGAACAGACAGAAAGCATACATCACAGAAAAGGCCGGTCTGACACCCGAAGAGGCTGACGCTTTCTTCCCGCTATTCTTTGAGTTGCAAGGCAAGAAGTTCAATATAGAGCGTAGCGCACGTAAAGAGGTAAAAGTTGAACGTGGCGTACAAATGACCGAGGAACAATGCCGTGAATTCGTGTACAAAAAGGCTGATGCAAAAATTGAGATTGCCAAACTCGAAAAAGAGTATATCGACAAGTATCTAAAGGTAATTAGCGCATGTAAGCTACAGCGAGTAATGCATGCAGAGAACTCGTTCCAGCGCGATTTGATGAAAAGAATGACACAGCCACACGATGGCAGAAAACCGGTTGCACGAAGTGAAAACGGAAAGGTGAAAACGGAAATCTGAAATCTTTCACAAACGGAAAACTGAAAGCAACAATATAGCAGTTGACCCACGACTCATTTTCTTCGCAAACTTGTCATCCTGAACGAGAGTGAAGGATCTCAAACCGCGTTTTAAATAGATGCTTCGGCTTCGCTCAGTATTTAAACGTTGGGTCAACATCTATATTATTACCAAACGGAAAGGTGAAAACGGAAAGGTGAAATCTTTCACAAACGGAAAAGTAAAAGTATATAAAGCCAAATCGGCTGAGCTTATTGCTCAGCCGATTTTGCTTCGTTCCACAACTCGTCCATTTCGGCGAGTGTCATATCCTTGAGGTTACGCCCTCTGTTTAACGATTCTTTCTCGACATAGGTAAAACGGCGGCGGAACTTACTATTCGTCTGCTCCAACGCATTGTCGGGGTTAATATCGTACAGACGTGCCGCATTTACAAGGCTGAACAACAGGTCGCCAAATTCCTTCTCGAAATTCTCCTTGTCGCCACGTTTCATCTCGCACTCCACCTCGGCAATCTCCTCGCGTACCTTTGCCCACACGTCCTCTTTCTTATCCCAATCGAAGCCCACATTCGCAGCCTTCTCCTGCATGCGAAACGCCTTTATGAGCGACGGCAATGAGTTGGGCACACCGCTGAGAAGGCTCTTGTTGCCATCCTTCTCGGTCATTTTAAGCTGTTCCCAATTCTTGCACACCTCGCCGGCTGTCTCGGCCTTTACGCTACCGAATACATGAGGGTGACGGTATATGAGTTTATCGCAAAGACGGTCGCAGACATCTTTCATATCGAACTGCCCCTTTTCACTTGCTATTTTGGCATAAAAGGCAACATGCAGCATCACATCGCCAAGTTCCTTACAGATATTAGGGGTATCGTCGTCAACAAGCGCGTCGCACAGTTCATAGCACTCCTCGATGGTGTTAGGACGCAGAGATAGGTTTGTCTGTTTTCTGTCCCAAGGGCATTTCTCACGCAATTCATCAAGAACGTCCAGAAAACGGCTGAACGACTCCATTATTTCTTTCCTGTCATGCATATTTTTCGTGTTTTTTCCATACAAAAATAGCGCAAACGAGCGAAACCTAAAACTTGTTTTAACGTTTTAGTGCGAGAGCTGCATATTTTCGTATTTTTTCCTAATACAAAGATAAATAATTTAATAATAAGAGTTATCTTTGCAGTTAGTATAATTTAGAATAACTATATAAAATAATATACTATGAGCTTAGCGAGCACTTATATACCTGCAGAGGTTGAAGAAAAATGGTATGAATACTGGATGAAGAACAATCTTTTCCATTCAGAACCAGACGAAAGAGAACCTTACACTATTGTTATCCCACCACCCAACGTTACCGGTGTGTTGCATATGGGCCACATGCTCAACAACACCATTCAGGATATTCTTGTACGCCACGCACGTATGCTTGGCAAGAACGCATGTTGGGTACCGGGTACCGACCACGCATCTATTGCAACCGAGGCAAAGGTTGTAAAGAAACTTGCAGAGCAAGGAATAAAGAAGAGCGACCTCACACGCGAGGAGTTCCTCAAGCACGCTTGGGAATGGACCGACGAGCATGGCGGCATCATCTTGAAGCAGTTGCGTAAGCTCGGTGCATCGTGTGACTGGGACCGTACATCGTTCACTATGGACGAGGTACGCAGCGAGAGCGTCATCAAGGTATTCTGCGACCTCTACAACAAGGGCCTTATCTATCGTGGCTTGCGTATGGTAAACTGGGACCCGAAGGCACAGACAGCACTCAGCAACGAGGAAGTTATCTACAAAGAGGAAAAGAGCAAGCTCTACTACCTCAAATACTACGTTGACGAAGCAGCAGGTTGCACTGACGGCGAAGAGGCTGACGCAGTAACTCTCGCAGCTACAGACGCTTTCGACCCTACCGTAAAGCATCAGATACTTCACCGCGATGCCAATGGCCGTCGCTATGCAGTTGTTGCGACAACACGTCCCGAAACAATCATGGGTGACACTGCAATGTGTATCAACCCCAAAGACCCCAAGAACACATGGCTCAAAGGCAAGAACGTGATTGTTCCGCTTGTGAACCGCGTAATCCCTGTTATCGAGGACCGTTATGTTGAAATCGAGTTCGGTACAGGTTGTTTGAAGGTTACTCCTGCACACGACACCAACGACTACATGCTCGGCAAGACACACAACCTTGAAACAATTGATATTTTCAATGCCGATGCAACCATAAGCGAGGCTGCAGGAATGTATGTGGGTATGGACCGCATGGAGGTACGTACACTCATTGTCAAAGACCTTGCCGAAGCTGGATTGCTCGAAAAAGTTGAGGACTATGACAACAAGGTAGGTTACAGCGAGCGTAACGCCGACACAGCCGTAGAGCCACGCCTCTGCATGCAGTGGTTCTTGCGCATGCAGCATTTCGCTGACATCGCATTGCCACCGGTAATGAACGACGAGCTCAAGTTCTACCCTACAAAATACAAGACTACTTACAACAACTGGCTTGCAAACATTCAGGACTGGTGTATCAGCCGTCAGCTATGGTGGGGACACCGTATCCCGGCTTACTTCCTGCCTGTTGCCGAGGGCGCAGAAGAGAAATTCGTTGTTGCAGAAACACGCGAAGAGGCTCTCAAGCTTGCGCAGGCTATTCCGGGATATGAGAATATCACAGCCGAAGAACTGACACACGACGAGGACGCTCTCGACACATGGTTCAGCTCTTGGTTGTGGCCTATTTCGTTGTTCAACGGTATTCTTGACCCGGGAAACAAGGAAATCAGCTACTACTACCCTACAAACGACCTCGTTACAGGTCCGGATATCATTTTCTTCTGGGTTGCACGTATGATTATGGCCGGTTACGAATATCAGGGTGAGATGCCTTTCAAGAATGTATATTTCACTGGTATCGTACGCGACAAGCTCGGCCGTAAGATGAGTAAGTCACTCGGTAACAGCCCCGACCCGCTCGACCTTATCGCACGCTATGGTGCTGACGGTGTACGTATGGGTATCATGCTTTCTGCTCCAGCCGGCAATGACATTCTCTTCGACGAGAGCCTATGCGAGCAGGGACGTAACTTCTGTAACAAGATATGGAACGCATTCCGTCTTGTAAAGGGCTGGAATGTAAGCAACGAAATAGAACAGCCCGAAAGTTCAAGACTCGCTGTCGAATACTTCAAGGAGACACTTGCCAAGTCGGCAGCCCTTCTCGAAGACCAGTTCGGCAAGTACCGTCTGAACGAGGCACTTATGAATGTATATTCACTCTTCTGGGACGAGTTCTCGGCTTGGTACCTCGAAATGGTCAAGCCTGCATACGGCTCACCTATCGACGCTGTCACATACGAGGCAACACTCGGATTCTTCGACAGTCTGTTGCGTCTGCTCCACCCATTCATGCCTTTCATCACTGAGGAGTTGTGGCAGAGCATCAAGGAGCGCAACGAGGGCGAGAGCCTTATGGTACAGAGCGTCAAAGAGTTGGCTACAGCACACGACGAGGCGTTCCTTGGCAAGATAGCTGTTCTCAAAGAGGTTATTGGTAACATACGCGCTATACGTCAGCAGAAGAACCTCTCACCACGTGAGCCACTCGCATTGCAGATTATCGGCGAGTCGCCCGTTGCAGGTCTTGAGAGCATTATGACAAAAATGGCCAACCTGACAGCTATTGAGAATGTTGCTACACCGGACGACACAGCAGTATCGTTCCGCGTAGGTACAACAGAGTTCGCTGTTCCAATGGGTTCACTCATTGACAAAGATGCCGAAATTGCCAAGATGCAGGAAGAACTTGCTTACCACGAGAAGTTCCTAAAGAGCGTTGAGGCAAAATTGAACAACCCGAACTTTGTAAGCAAGGCTCCTGAAAAGATTATTGCTATTGAACGCAAGAAGCAGTCAGATGCTACCGAGAAGATTGCAATGCTCAAGGAGAGCATCAAGAAATTGAGCTAAGAACAAGGTTACATCATTAAATAAAGGAGTCGGCATTGCCCGACTCCACCAAAAAAAACAATGGAAGACAAAAAACGCATAGCTATAATAGCACTCACAGCCCTGTCGGTCATCTTCTTTCTAATAGGAGGTTACCTTTGGCTTGCCCTGCGTAACAGCGAAGCGTATAATGTCGAGATACAGGAACTGATGGTCCTTGAAAAAGAGGAGATGCTGAACGACCTCACTCTGGCACAGGTGCAGTATGACGAGTTGATGGTACGCATAAACAACGACTCTTTGAAAATAAAACTCGAAAGAGAGCAGATGCGTACACAGCAGCTACTCGAAGAGTTGGAGCACACAAAGGCTACAAGCGCGTCAGAAATCACAAGACTGAAGAAAGAGCTTAAGGCCGTGCGTGCAGTCCTCAAGAACTATGTAATGCAGATAGATTCGCTCAACCGCGAGAATGCATCGCTAAGAAAAGAGAACAAGGCTGTCAGAAACAAATACAAAGAGGCTGCAAAAAAAATTGACAACCTCAACGAGGAGAAACAGGCTCTCAGCAAAAAGGTGACGCTTGCATCACAGCTTGATGCTACAGGCTTACAGATTTCTTTGCTAAAGAAAAACGGAAATGCCACAGGCAACATCAAACGTGCCAAGCAGATTGAGATTACATTCACCATTGCAAAGAACATTACCGCCGAGACAGGCGAGAAAAGAGCCTATATAAGAATTATGCAACCCGATGGGGAGCTGCTGACAAAGAGCGTTGAAAAGACATTTTTGTACGAGAACCGAAGCATCGGCTACTCCATGAGCCGAGATTTCGAATTCACAGGCGAGAGCCACGACATGACCCTGTATTGGGATATTGAAGAGACTCTTCAGAGTGGAGATTACAATGTATTCATTTTTGTTGACGGCAACATGATAGGCTCGGGAATTGCAAAATTCGAGGAATAAAGAAACGATTAACGAGGAGCGATTAACGTTTAACGATTAACGAGGGAAGTTAATTGTAAACACATAAGCCAACCTTCCATTAATAAAGAGAAGGAGTTTGAATAAAGAAAAGAATTTAATTTAATAATATAAGAAAATGAACATTTTAGAACTTAGCGAACAGGAGATTGTACGTCGTGAGGCACTTGCCGAACTACGTAATATGGGCATTGAGCCATACCCCGCAGCAGAGTACCCCACAAACGCGTTTTCAACAGAAATCATTGCTGATTTCAATGACGAGGACGAGCCACGTGAGGTTTGTATTGCAGGCCGTATGATGAGCCGCCGTGTAATGGGTAAGGCATCATTCATTGAGCTTCAGGACTCTAAAGGACGTATTCAGGTTTATATCACACGCGATGACATCTGCCCAGGTGAGAACAAAGACGGTTACAACGTTCTGTTCAAACGTCTGCTCGATATCGGTGACTTCGTTGGTATAAAAGGTACAGTGTTCCGCACACAGACCGGCGAGATTACAGTACACGCAAAGGAAATCACATTCCTTTCAAAGAGTATCCGCCCACTTCCTATTGTAAAATATAAGGACGGTGTTGCTTACGACAAGTTCGAAGACCCTGAATTGCGTTACCGCCAGCGTTATGTCGATTTGGTTGTAAACGACGATGTTAAGGAAATCTTCATCAAGCGCAACAAAATTTACAGTTCTATGCGCGAGTTCTTCAACTCACGTGGATATATGGAGGTTGAGACACCTGTATTGCAGTCTATCCCCGGTGGTGCAGCTGCACGTCCGTTCATCACACACCACAATGCTCTCGACATTCCTCTTTACTTGCGTATCGCCAATGAGCTTTACCTGAAACGTCTTATCGTAGGTGGTTTCGAAGGTGTATATGAGTTCTCAAAGAACTTCCGCAACGAAGGTATGGACCGCACACACAACCCTGAGTTCACATGTATGGAGATTTATGTTTCATACAAGGACTACAACTGGATGATGTGCTTCACAGAGCAGATGCTTGAAAAGATTGCTCTTGACGTAAACGGTACAACAGACGTTAAGGTTGGCGAGAACATCATCAGTTTCAAGGCACCATTCCGTCGTGTGACAATGCTCGATTCTATCAAGGAGTTCACAGGCTACGACCTCAACGGCAAGAGCGAAGAGGAGATTTTCGCTATCTGCAAGGAGTTGAAGCTCGAAGTTGACGACACAATGGGTAAGGGTAAGCTCATCGACGAGATTTTCGGCGAGTTCTGCGAAGGCAACTACATACAGCCTACATTCATCACAGACTACCCTATCGAGATGTCACCACTTTGCAAGCGTCACCGCGAGAACCCAGACCTCACAGAGCGTTTCGAGCTTATGGTTAACGGTAAGGAGCTTTGCAACGCATACAGCGAGCTCAACGACCCAATCGACCAGGCAGAGCGTTTCCAGGAGCAGTTGCGTTTGAGCGAAAAGGGCGACGACGAAGCAATGTTCATTGACAAGGACTTTGTACGTGCTCTTGAATATGGTATGCCTCCTACATCGGGTATGGGTATAGGTATGGACCGTCTTGCCATGCTCATGACAGGACAGACCACTATCCAGGAGGTACTTTTCTTCCCACAGATGCGTCCTGAGAAGAAAGTGCCAAAGGACAATACTGCGGCATTTGCAGTTATAGGTGTTCCTGCTGAGTGGGTACCTGTATTGCATAAGGCAGGATACAATCTCGTAAATGACCTTAAGGGTGGCAATGCCCAGAAGATTCAAATGGAGATTGGTGGCATCAACAAGAAATTCAAGCTGGGTTACACAGTTCCTTCGGTAAACGATGTTGCCGCATGGATTGAGAAACTCGGATAACCATTAAATACACTATTATGGAACTTTCCAACAAACAGATTGCTATTATGGGTGGTGGCAGTTGGGCTACAGCTATTGCAAAAATTCTGCTCAACAATGTCGAATCCATTAACTGGTACATCAGACGCGATGACCGCATCGAGGATTTCAAGCGTTTGGGACACAACCCTGCTTATCTATCCTCTGTAAAATTTGATACAAACAGAATCAATTTTTCGTCGGACATCAACAAGGTTGTAAAAGAGAGCGATATTCTGGTGTTCGTGACACCTTCGCCCTACCTGAAGAACCACCTCAAGAAATTGAAGACCCCTCTTGAAGACAAGTTTATCGTCAATGCAATCAAAGGTATTGTACCGGAGGAAAACCTTATCATTTCGGAATACTTCAATAAGGTATATAAAGTACCTTATGACAATATCGCGGCCATTGCAGGCCCTTGTCATGCCGAGGAGGTTGCCCTTGAACGCTTGTCATACCTGACTGTTGGATGCTCAAACATAGACCACGCAAAACAGTTTGCAAAGAAGCTCGGTAGCGGCTTCATCAAGACCTCTGTCAGCGATGACGTGGTAGGTATTGAATATGGCTCGGTGCTGAAGAACATCTATGCCATTGCTGCCGGTATCTGCAGCGGACTCAAATATGGCGATAATTTCCAGGCTGTGCTTATGTCTAACGCAGCTATCGAGATGAACCGTTTCTTGAGCGTAGTACACCCTATCGAGCGCACAATCAACGACTCGGTTTATATGGGCGACCTGCTTGTTACAGGTTACTCACGATTCAGCCGTAACCGTGTGTTCGGTAGCATGATTGGTAAAGGTTATTCAATAAAGAATGCACAGTTAGAGATGGAGATGATTGCCGAAGGTTATTATGCAGCTAAATGTATCAAGGAGATTAACGAGCATTACCGTATAAACACTCCTATCATTGATGCTGTTTACAACATTCTCTACGAAGGCATATCACCTGTAATTGAAATTAAACTGTTGACAGACTCATTCAAATAAAAGGAAATGACTAAAAAATAAATTTCTGCGTTACACTTGCCTTCAAAATCCTCATTTACGTTCAGTAAACTCCGGTTTTTCAGGCTACGCAAGCATTGAACTTTATATTTTATTCATTCCCAACCTTACCTAGAAAGAGAAGAAACCAAAAGGGGAATAAATTAACCATTTAACCTAAAAATAACAATGAAAAATATATCACTAAACATCGACAAGGTAACAGGTTTTGTTACACGCGAGCAGATTCTCGCTCTTGAGCCACAGGTAAAGAGCGCACAGAAAGCACTTGAAGAGGGTACACTACCCGGAAACGATTTCCTCGGCTGGTTGCACCTTCCATCATCAATAACAAAGGAGCATATTGCCGACATCAACGCTACAGCACAGACTCTTCGCGAGAACTGCGAGGTTGTGGTTGTTGCAGGTATCGGTGGCAGCTACTTGGGCGCACGCGCCGTTATCGAGGCATTGAGCAACAACTTTGCTGCACTCATTGGCGACAGCAAGAACCCAAGAGTGATTTTCGCAGGTCATAACATCAGCGAGGACTACCTCTACGAACTTACAGAATACCTCAAGGACAAGAAGTTCGGTGTAATCAACATCTCAAAATCAGGTACTACAACTGAAACAGCTCTTGCATTCCGTCTGCTCAAGAAACAGTGCGAAGACCAGCGCGGTAAAGAGGTTGCAAGCAAGGTTATCGTTGCCATCACCGACGCTGTTAAGGGTGCTGCACGTATCACAGCCGACAAAGAGGGTTATAAGAGCTTCATCATTCCCGATAACGTAGGTGGACGTTTCTCTGTTCTTACCCCTGTAGGTCTGTTGCCTATCGCAGTTGCAGGTTTTGACATCGAGGCACTTGTAAACGGTGCTTGCGACATGGAGAAGGGTTGTGCTCCCGAAGTTCCATTCGAGGAGAACATCGCTGCAATGTATGCTGCAACACGTAACGCATTGTATGCCAACGGCAAGAAGATTGAAATCCTTGTAAACTACCAGCCAAAGCTACACTTCACATCGGAATGGTGGAAGCAGTTGTACGGCGAGAGTGAGGGTAAGGAGAACAAGGGTATTTTCCCTGCATCGGTTGACTTCACAACCGACCTTCACTCAATGGGTCAGTGGATTCAGGAAGGTGAGCGTACTATCTTCGAGACAGTGCTTTCAATAGAGAAGCCTAACAGCTCACTCACTGTTCCAAGCGACGAGGAGAACCTCGACGGCCTGAACTTCCTTGCCGGCAAGCATGTCGATGAGGTAAACAAGATGGCTGAGCTCGGTACACAGCTTGCACACGTTGACGGTGGTGTTCCGAACATCCGCATATCTATCCCTGCATTGAACGAGTACTATATCGGTCAGTTGCTCTATTTCTTTGAGATAGGCTGCGGTATCAGCGGTTATGTACTTGGTGTAAACCCATTCAACCAGCCGGGTGTTGAGGCATACAAGAAGAACATGTTCGCACTCCTCGACAAACCTGGTTACGAAGAGGAGAGCAAGGCAATCCGCGCAAGACTGTAACAAGCGCAAATTTGTCATTCTGAGCAAAGCGAAGGATCTAATATAAGCGCAGACTTGTCATCCTGAGCAAAGCGAAGGATCTAATATAAGCGCAGACTTGTCATCC
>JAGCLA010000031.1 GCA_017647225.1 Bacteroidaceae bacterium
GTCGCTGTTTGCCTCTGCCTCGGCGTTCATACGCTTGTCGAGGTTTGTCTTTGTATCCCAAACACAGTCGCCCAAAAGCTCTGCGAACTTTGCTGCGTGCTCTGCCTCTTCCCATGCGTAACGCTTGAAAGCCTCTGCAATCTCGGGATAACCCTCACGGTCGGCCTGACGGCTCATTGCCAAGTACATACCGACCTCGGTACACTCACCAATGAAATGGTTATTCAAATCCTTTATCATCTCATCGTCACAACCCTTGGCTACGCCAATAACATGTTCCTGAACGAACTGGATTGGACCTTCCTGCAACTCGTTGAACTTCTCCGCAGGAACTTTACACATTGGACAACGCTCGGGAGCTGATTCACCTTCATGTATGTAACCACAAACTGAACAAATATACTTTTTCATAGTCGTAAAAATTTAATTAAGCCGTTAATATTATTGTATTGTTATTTCTTCAAACATTCGGTACAAAGACCTTTCAAATAGAGTTGAGCATCGGTTATGTCAAGACCTTCAACACCTTCTACCATCGAGAGGAAATTCTTCTTTATTTGAAAATCCATAATCTTACCGCACTTGTTGCAACGGAAATGCGCATGACTGCAACAGTTACCGTCGAAGCAACGGAATGTGTCGTCAATGGTGAGCATCATTATAAGACCTGCATCGACAAACAGCTTCAATGTGTTATAAACCGTTGTCAGCGAGAGAGAGCCGAGTTCGTCACGCAAAGCCTCATAAACCACCTCTGCTGTAGGGTGTTCACAACTGTTGCGCACATATTCAAAAATTGCAAGACGCTGCACCGAAGGACGGATACCCGCATTTGTCAATTCCTCTTTAAGTTCTGCTCTTGATACCATGATTACTCTATTTTTTTTACTTTGTTTTTTGTTTTCATTTCTGAAATCATTGCAAATATATAAACATTTTACATATTACAAAAATTTTTCAAGATTTTTTTTATAAATTTTTCAAAAAAAGACAAAAATCATTGATTTTATTCAGATTTTCCCAAAATAGCCTACACTCTCCGTAAAATATCCTGCACTCGCTGTAAAATACCCAAGCTAAGCTTGGTATTATTTTGCTCGTTTGGTGTATCTTTGCGACCGCAGGTCGCATCAGATGATGCCACTTCAATATATACATTATATAAAATAAAAGAGTTTTGCTTTCAGTAGATAACATCAGAGTTGATTTCGGTGGGACAAACCTGTTCCACGATGTCAGTTTCATCATAAACAAGAAGGACAGGATTGCCCTTGTCGGCAAAAACGGTGCAGGCAAGAGTACGTTGCTTAAAATAATTGCCGGTACACAGTCGCCGACAGAAGGTGCCATATCAAAGCCAAAAGGTTTTACTGTCGGTTATTTACCACAGGTTATGCATCACATCGACGGACGCACTGTTTATGAAGAGGCTGAACTTGCTTTCGCACACATACACGAAATGGAAGCAAGGCTCGAGAAGATGAACAACGAGCTTGCCGAACGCAGCGACTACGACAGCGAGGAGTATCACCAGCTTATCGAAGACTACACCCACCTGAACGAACAATATACGATGATGGGAGGTAGCCACTATGAAGCGGAGATTGAACGTGCCCTGCAAGGTCTTGGATTCCGCCGCGAGGACTTCACACGCCCCACAAACGAGTTCAGTGGAGGCTGGCGCATGCGCATAGAGCTTGCGAAGCTGCTGTTGCAACACCCCGACATTTTACTGCTTGACGAGCCTACCAACCACCTTGACATTGAGAGTATCCAATGGCTTGAGCAGTTCCTTGCACGCAGTGGCAATGCCGTATTGCTTGTAAGCCACGACCGCGCATTCCTCAACGCCGTAACCAACAGGACAATAGAGATTTCATGCGGAAGAATCTATGACTACAAGCTGTCGTATGACAAGTTCATGGAAAACCGCAAGGAACGTCGCGAACAGCAGATACGCGCATACGAAAACCAGCAGAAAGAGATTGCCGACATCAAGGAATTCATTGAACGCTTCCGCTACAAGCCTACAAAAGCCGTACAGGTGCAGAGCCGTATCAAACAATTGGAGAAGATGGTTCCAATTGAGATTGACGAGGAAGACACAAGCCGTCTGCGACTGAAGTTCGCCCCTGCCACACGAAGCGGAAACTACCCTGTAATATGCAACGATGTTAAAAAGAGCTTCGGCACACATACCGTCTTTGAGGGCGTAAATTTCACCATAAACCGAGGAGAGAAGGTAGCCTTTGTAGGACGCAACGGAGAGGGAAAGACAACTATGGTACGTTGTATTCTTGGAGAACTTGCACACGATGGCGAAATAGTAATTGGACACAATGTCGAGCCGGCATACTTTGCACAACACGAAGCACAATTGCTTGATGAGAGCCTCACTGTATTCCAGACAATCGACAATGTTGCTACAGGCGACATAAGATTACGCATACGTGACATTTTGGGTGCATTCATGTTCGGTGGCGAAGCTTCTGACAAGCCTGTAAAAGTACTTTCAGGAGGAGAGCGAAGCCGCCTTGCCATGATACGTCTGCTATTACGCCAAATGAACCTGCTTATACTTGACGAGCCGACAAACCACCTCGACATGCAGTCAAAGGATGTTCTGAAAGAGGCTATACGCGATTTCGACGGCACTGTAATTGTTGTAAGCCACGACCGCCAATTCCTCGACGGACTTGTGACAAAAGTTTATGAGTTCGGCGACGGCAAAGTACGCGAACACCTCGGAGGCATATATGAATATCTTGCCACAAAAAATGCAAGCAATATAAACGAGGCGCTTGCACAGGGTAAGCCAACAGCCACTACAGAACCTCAGCAGAAAACTGTAAATGAAAGCCGTTTGAGTTACGAAGCCGAAAAGCAACTACAGAAACAACGTCGCAAGTTGGAAAAAATGGTGGAAGATGATGAAAAGGCTATAAACGAATTAGAAGGAGCAATTTCGGCGTTAGAGGCTGTTATGAGCACCGCAGAAGGAAGTACTGAAGCGAACTTTACAAAATATGCCGCACTGAAAAAGCAACTCGATGAAGCAGTAAGCCGTTGGGAAACAAACATGGAGAACTTGGAAGAACTAAACTGATATATAAATGAAAAAATCGATTATCTGCATAGCTCTCGCAACAACATTGGGAGCATGCACAACAAATGGAAAAATGGAATCAAGATTATTGGCAAACATGGATACCACCTATGCGCCCGGAACAGACTTTTTCGAGTATGCAACAGGTGGATGGAGAAAGGCAAACCCTATCACAGACGAATATGCACGTTACGGACAGTTTGACGCCCTGCGCGAAAACAACCGTGAACAGTTGAAAGAGCTTGTTCTTGAACAGGCAGCAAAAAAGAGCAAACCCGGAAGCAACGCCCAAAAGGTTGGCGACCTATATAATATGGTAATGGACAGCACACGCCGTAACAGCGAAGGTGTTGCTCCAATAAAGCCTTTGATTGAGGAGATTGCATCGTTAAAAGAGAGAAGCGAAGTAGCCGTACTATTGGCAAAGAATTGCCGCAGCGGCATAGGCGGTCTGTTCGGTACAGGTGTAGGAACAGACATCATGGACAGCGACAAGAACCAATTAGGAATATATCAGGGCGGACTATCGCTCCCCGAAAAGGAGTATTACAGCGACAAGGACGAAGTGTCAGAGAATATACGCACCAAGTTCCGCGAATATGTTGTAAACATGTTCAAGATATACGGTTTCGGCGAAGAGGAGGCTAAAAAGAACATGGAAGCCGTAATGAAAATCGAGACACGCATTGCGGCAAAACATTTGAGCCGTGTAGAACGTCGTAACCCTATTAACAGCTACCACAAGATAACATACAGCGAGTTAAAAGAACAGATTCCAAACTTCGATTGGGATACTTTCTATAGCCTTTTAGGTATCAATGGCATTGAGAACATAAACCTCGCGCACCCCGAAGCCATTAAAGAGGCTGTTGCCGTCATCAATGACACACCGATGGACGAGCTTGTAGCTTACCTGCAGTGGAGAGCCATGCGTTCGACATCGAACGAGCTGAGTGACGAGATAGAGGCAGAGACATTTGCTTTCTATGGCACAGTTCTGAGTGGCAAGAAAGTACAGCAGCCACGTTGGAAACGTGCACTCAGCGCAGTCGATGGTGCTTTGGGCGACATAATAGGCGAGCTGTATGTGGCAAAACACTTCCCTCCTGCCGCAAAGGAGCGTATGACACAATTGGTAAAGAACCTGCAGATTGCATTGGGAGAGCGCATCGACGCTCAAGAATGGATGAGCGATGTAACCAAGAAAGCCGCTCACGAAAAGCTGAACACATTTACAGTAAAAATAGGTTACCCCGACAAATGGGACGATTACAGCAAGCTCATCATTGACCCTGCATTAAGCTACTACGAGACATGTCGTAAGATGTCAGAGTTCGGTTGGGACAAGCACATTGAGGAGAAATGGGGCAAGCCTGTTGACCGTACTGAGTGGTTCATGACTCCACAGACTGTAAATGCATATTATAACCCTACAACAAACGAAATCTGTTTCCCTGCCGGTATCCTACAGTATCCGTTCTTTGACATGAACGAGGACGATGCATTCAACTACGGTGCTATCGGCGTTGTCATCGGTCACGAGATGACTCACGGATTCGATGACCAGGGCCGTCAGTTCGACAAAGACGGTAACTTCGCAAACTGGTGGACCGAAGAGGACAGCAAGAGCTTCAACGAGCGCACACAGGTGATCATCGATTTCTTCAACAAAATCGAGGTGCTCCCCGGACTTAATGCAAACGGACAGCTTACTGTTGGCGAGAACATTGCCGACCATGGCGGTCTTACTATTGCTATGCAGGCATTCCGTAACGCCACAAAGGAGAATCCGCTACCGTTGAAAGACGGTTTCACACCCGAGCAGCGTTTCTATCTATCATATTCAAACGTTTGGGCAGGACATATCCGCGACGAAGAGGCGCGTAACCTCACAAAGAGCGACCCGCACTCACTTTCACGCTGGAGAGTGAACGGCACTCTACCCCACATCGACGAGTGGTATGAAGCTTTTGGAATTACAGAGAAAGACCCTCTGTTTGTACCGGCTGAAGAACGATTGAGAATTTGGTAATACCTGCCGTTCCGAATTGCAAAACCAAAGTTGCACCAACTGTTCGGAATGACAGAAACATGTATATACACACTATATTACAATGCCTATAAAAGTACCTGCCGGATTACCGGCATTGCAGAACGTAATAGACGAGGGCTGTGCAGTAAAAGTGCTTGAGACACCTACTGCACGCACCTTGCGTGTGGCATTACTCAACATAATGCCTATGAAGGAGACGACCGAAGCCGATTTCATTCGCTTGCTTTCGACATCGGACGAGGAAATTGAGCTGACCCTACTCAAGCTCGACACACACACACCAAAACACGCAAGCCCTGAACACATGAGCCGTTACTACACATCGTTCAACGATGTCAGAAACAGCCGTTTCGACGGCCTGATAATAACAGGTGCACCGATAGAAAAAATCGAGTTCGAAGAGGTAACATATTGGCCTGAGCTATGCGAGATATTCGAGTGGGCAAGAAAGAATGTGACATCGACACTCTATATCTGCTGGGCAGCACAGGCAGGAGTATATCAGAAGTTCGGAATACAGAAATACCTGTTACCTGCAAAGATGTTCGGAATATTCCCACATACCATAGCAAAGCCAAACATACCATTGTTTGAAGGAATTGAAGAACCAATATATGTTCCTCACAGCCGCCACACCGAACTGCACCGCGAGGATATAATTGCAGAAAACAGACTTGAATTATTGTCTGAATCGGATTTGTCGGGAGTTTATATCATGCAGGAGAAAGGAACAAAGGATTTCTTCATTACCGGACACTCCGAATATGCGCTCTACACGCTTGACGGCGAATACAAACGCGATGTGGCAAAAGGCTTGCCAATAGAATTGCCACTAAACTATTACCGCGATAACAACCCTGCCAATGAGCCTGTAAACCGCTGGCAAGCAACAGCAAAAGTGCTTTTTGGAAACTGGTTAAAATACTATTGTAAATAAATCATTCAATTATGAGCAAGATTTTTTCAAAGAACTACACTATCACCTGTTACGAGGCTGATGCAAACCAGTTCATGCGTCCAACAGCAATGCTCGACCTTATGCAGGAGGCTGCTAATGTAAATGCTTCGACATTAGGTTTCGGTTATGACGAAATGATAAATAGCAATACAGCATGGGTGCTATCACGCATACACGTCAAGTTCAACAACACCCCAAAATGGCGTGACGAGGTAAACCTCAAGACATGGCACAAAGGTGTATCAAAACTCTTCTACCTCCGCGACTTTATCCTTAGCGACAAAGAGGGTAACCCGATGATTCTTGCTACAACATCATGGCTTATCATCGACATGAACACACGCCGTCTGGTACGTAACAGCGACCTTGCATTGAGCGACACAGCCATGCACGCCATTGAAACACCTGCCGACAAGGTTGTCATTCCTGTTGACATTGAGCCGGAGCTTGTAAGAAAGCACCCTGTAACATGGTCAGAGATAGACACGAACGGTCATGTAAACAACGTAAAATATGCAGTTTGGGCTATCGACGCCGTAAAACCTGAAGATATCAAGGAAAGACCTTTGAAAGAGCTGCTCATCAACTACGACGCAGAGGTAATGCCTGGAGATGTTGTCAAAATTTCACGCGTGCGCCAAGAAACGGAAGAGGGCGTTATCTACTATATCACAGGTAAAGTTTCGGACAAACAGAATTTCAGTGTAAAATTGGTATTCTGATTCAACATAATGGCACGCAAATTGCGTGCCATTATTCGTATAGTTACCATATAAACGGGATAATTTTATACTTCACTCTCCTGCAATAAGCGGCATACCCGTCAAGTCCATTCAACAGGACTTTTTCTTCGTTCCTTATCCTCTTGACTATAAGCGGTATATATGTGAGCATTATCACAAACGACGGCAGTGAGCCAAGCACAAGTGGCATTGATAGAAACATCAATATCGTTGCCGAATACATTGGATGGCGCACTACGCCGTAAAGCCCGGTGTCAATAACTTTTTGCCCATCCTGTACTTCTATTGTTCGTGAGAGATATGCATTCTCGCGCAACACTTCGGCATACATCACATACGAAAGCAGGAACACCGCCACCGCACTCCACAAAGCCCAAGTTGGGATTACAATCCATGAGTATCTGAAGTTGAGCCCGGCAACGACAAATGCCGCAATGAACATTACGCCACTGAGCGCAACAACACTCTTTTGCTCCACCTCCTTCTCCTTTGCATCAAGGCGTTTCTTCAACAATTCGGGAGAACGGAACAGCATCACCACCCCGGCAATGAACATCGGCACGAACAGCACTGCAACCAACAACCAACCGCAAGGGTAATGGATTGTTCCAGCCGGGAGAAACAGCAACAACCCGATAAGCACAAGCCCCATCAGAAACTTGGACAAAGCCTGAACCGTTATTTTTTCTTTTACTTTCATAACCTCACTGCGAATATAAAGAGATTTTAATTTTTCTTTCTAAAAATTTATAGTCATTTTCTTATTTTTTATGTTATTTTCGCACAAAATAAAAGTTTTATGAAAAAGATATATCTTTTTATTCTGACATTGCTTGCAGTTTTAGGTTGCAGCAAGCCCACTACAACAACACAATGTAATGTATTACCATTGCCACAGCAGGTTGAACTCAATAGTAAGGTTTTCACATTGTCCAATACTACCGAGTTTGAAGTAGAAGCTCCCGAAAACGACAAGAAAATCATTGAGGAGTATTTGAGTGCATCACTCAACTGTCTGAACGAAGCAAAAAGCGGAACAATAAGACTTGTTGTCAAGGATAATGTCGAAGGCATCTCTTCACCCGAAGGCTACCGAATGGATATTACCCCCAAGGAGATTACTGTTGAAGCGACAAGCGGAGCAGGACTTTTCTACGGCATACAGACCATACTGCAGATGGCAGGAGAGGGCAACGCCATTGCCTGCGGTACAATAACCGACGAGCCGGCATTTGCCTACCGCGGACTGATGCTCGACGTAAGCCGTCATTTCTTCGACAAGGAGTTCGTGAAGAAACAGATTGACGCAATAGCACACTTCAAGATGAACCGCCTGCACCTGCACCTTACCGACGCTGCAGGCTGGCGCATCGAGATAAAGAAATATCCGCGCCTGACAGACTTCGCCGCATGGCGCAAGCCCGGTCTTTGGAAAGAATGGTGGTTCGGCGACCGCAAGTATGTAAACGAAGGCACTGAGGGTGCATACGGCGGATATTACACACAGGACGACATCCGCGAAATTGTAAAATATGCACAGGAGAGATATATCACTATCATCCCGGAGATTGAAATGCCGGCACACAGCGAAGAGGTGCTGACAGCCTACCCTGAATTATCATGTACCCATGAACCATATAAGCAGGCAGACTTTTGCATAGGCAACGAAAAGACATACGAATTCCTTGAGAATGTACTGAACGAAGTAATTGAATTGTTCCCCAGCGAATATATACACATTGGCGGTGACGAGGCAGGCAAAGCATCGTGGCCACACTGTCCTTTGTGCCAAAAGAGAATGAAAGAAGAGAATCTCAAGGACGTAAACGAACTGCAAAGCTACCTTATACAGCGAGTTGAAAAGTTTGTAAACAGCAAAGGCCGACAGATTATAGGCTGGGACGAGATTCTCGAAGGCGGACTTGCGCCAAACGCCACTGTAATGTCTTGGCGTGGAACAGAAGGCGGCTTGGCTGCAGTAAACAGCGGACACAAAGCTATTATGACTCCCGGTGGTTATTGCTACCTGGATTCATACCAGGACGCTCCGCATACACAACCAATGGCATTCGGTCCTTACATGCCATTCGAAAAGGTCTATTCATATAACCCAATCGAAGGCATCGACACCGAAAAGGCTAAACTGATATATGGCATTCAGGGTAACCTTTGGGCAGAATATATCCCGACAGAGGAAATGGTTGAATACATGGTTTATCCACGCATTCTTGCCATTGCCGAAATAGGTTGGAGCAACCCTGCAGAACGTAATTTCAACGAGTTCCGCGAACGAGCTATCACAGCTGTAGAATGGTTGAGAGGAAAAGGTTACAACGCCTTTGACCTGAAGAACGAGTTCGGCCAGCGCAAAGAGGCTTCAAAAGAGTCAAATAACCTTGCAAAAGGCAAGAGTATCGTTTATGCCAAGAATGCACCATACAGCAACAGCTATACAGCCGGTGGCGACAATGCGCTTATAGACGGAATACACGGCGGATGGACATACACAGACAAGAAGTGGCAGGGATTCATTTGCGGTGGCATTGACGTGACCATAGACCTTGGCGAAGAAAAAGAGATAACAGCCGTTCATGCCGATTTCATGCAAATGTGCATACCCGACGTATGGATGCCTGCAGAGGTAACAATATCACTCTCGAACGACAACAGCAATTTCAACACCGTTGCGGAAATTACACACAATGTTGTACGCGACGAGGAGCTGTCGTTCAAGAACTACGGCTGGAGAACCGACAAAGCCGAAAAGGCACGCTACATACACTACACCGCAAAGAGCGGAAAGCAGGGCGGTTGGTTGTTTACCGATGAAATTGAAATAGAATAATACAAACACGCAACAATATGAATACAAGGAGTCTTGCAAAAGTATTTCTGGCCCTTGCATTGGCTTTGCCTATCAATATAGCAGCGCAAGTTGATGTAAACAGGGAGAAATACCCCGATTACAACGATTGTATTAAACCAGACTATACAATGTTGCAGACAGCGACATTACAGGAAGGATTATCACGTAGTGCCGGAACAAGAAGTGCACGACCTGCATACGTAAACAATGCTGAGCAGAAATTTTTCCCTCCTGTATTCAACCAGGACGGTGGCTCGTGCGGTTCGGCATCACGAATATGCTATATGTTCACATACGAGCTGAACGCATACCGCGACCTTGACGGAAAACAATCAACAAACTACTACCCTTCGCATTTCGTGTGGTTGCTGACCAACAGCAGTTCGGGCAAGAATGAATTCGTAACAAGCATAGGAGTTCCATCGGCGGCAACATACGGTGGACAGACATACTCATACAAATTCGGTAATCAGGACTGTAGCGACAACTATTTCGGTTGGATGCAGGGATATGACAAATGGTTCGAGGCTATGCACAACCGTATGCATGCACCTGTCAATACCCCATTGAATGTTGGCACTGCCGAAGGACGCGAACTTGTAAAGAACTGGTTATGGAACCACAACGGTGACACAAGTTTCAAGGCCGGAGGTATATGCGGTGTCGGTGTTGGCAGCAACGGAGGCAACTTCGAAGCAAAACTCCCCAACACATCGGCAAACAGCAATGCAGGTGTGGTTGGTAAGAAGTATGTAAAATCGTGGGGTCCACAAGTTGACCACGCTGTTACAATCGTCGGTTATGACGATCGCATTGAATTTGACCTTGACGGCAATGGCGTTGCCGGAGAAACAAGCAAGGACGAGGTCGGTGCATGGATTATCGTAAACTCATGGGGGCGCGAGTGGGGAAACAACGGTTTCATATATTGCCCATATGCTTATGGTGGTGCCA
Organism: Bacteroidaceae bacterium; assembly: GCA_017647225.1. Taxonomy (GTDB): domain Bacteria; phylum Bacteroidota; class Bacteroidia; order Bacteroidales; family Bacteroidaceae; genus HGM04593. The sequence continues at coordinate 10,681 of JAGCLA010000031.1, forward strand.
CATCCAACAGCAACGGAACATTCTCGGGCAACTGGTGGCAACCTGAACTGTACAAGGTAAGAAAGGATTATCGTCCGTTGCGTACCATAAAGCTGGAGATGGACTACTCACGCCGAAGCGAGATAAAGCTCTCTGCAGGTATATCATCAGACATTAATTCCGACACACCCGAAAAAGTCATTGAATTCGAACACTTCAGGTATGCAGGAGACGGCAATAACGGCAACACAAGACCGGCACCCGAAGTACCGATGCTCGGCAAGTGGGCCGACGGCAAGATGCATACCGAGCCTATGGAATTCGGATATGACCTGACCGACCTGACAAAGGGATACGACCGCGGTATGCCGTTGAAATACTTCTTTATTGTAGAGACACGGGATTGGGCAGCAGGAAACGGCAACATACACAGCGCCTCAATAATGGACTACGAACACAATGCCGAAGGTGTTGAAACGCCATTCACCCTTCCAAACGGCAAGCTGGAGATAAAGAATGCAGGTAACAAGACCATAATATCGACCATTGTTTACGGAGACCCTTATTATGCGCCACAAAACCCATTCATAAGCAACAACGCCCTACAATGGAGTGCGCCATTGCCTTCAACAAACAAAATTTCCAAATACAACATTTACCATAACGACAACAAAATTGCTGAAGTTTCGGCAAACACATTCAGCTACTATATTCCATCGTCGGAAAGTAAAGAGGGAATATTCGGTGTTTCTGCTGTTTATGAAGGCAATAGGGAAACAGAAAAGGCAAGTACAATAGCACCTATTCCTTATGAAAGTACCAATAAGGCTGTACACTTCCAAATGTCTGGTGCAAGGTTGCCGGACATATTCAACGAAAAATACGAAGAGGCAACCATTGAATACTACATAAAGCCCAATTCTTTGAAGAACTGGAATCAGATTATAGGACCGGGTTGGGGAACATTCCTGATGCACACCAACAGCGAAGGAAAATTCTCTGCAGGTTGGAACTCAAGCGAGAACGACCACCTTATCACCAGTACATCGATATTGCGCAAAGGAACATGGACACATATAGCCCTTGTAATTAAAGGGAACAAAATAACCCTATATGCCAACGGTGAGGAAAAGGGTAGCTGTGCATCATCCAAATATAGTGGTATCGGAAGTTTCGGCAGTCTGGAATTAAGGGCTGAAAATGACGTTTATAACACAAATAATGATGCACAATATGACGAGATACGCATCTGGAACGTTGCACGCAGTGCCAACGAGATAAAAGAGTCATATAATACACAGTTTTCAGGAACATTGTGTCCGAAAGGCCTGATTGCATATTATAAAGGCGACATCATCAGTATTGGTGGCAAGAACATGTTGCACGAATACATATCGGGCAAGCATGGCGAGTTCCTTAACAGCAGTTACAGCAGTGTAACAAGCAACCAGTCGCTCAGCGGCAGTTCATCACCAAACATAAACATCAATAACATTAGTGGCAATGTATATGCAGGCACTCCTGTCAAGTTGTCTGCGACATACAGCAGTAGCATTTCAAACATAAAATGGACTGTATCGGATGCCGGAATAACAAACCTTGCTGTTGCCGAGCCTATTGTAACATTCAAAACCTCAGGTTACCAGACAATAAAAGTTGTTGCCGAAAACAGTAACGGCAATAGCGTTGCCAACGAGAAGACAATATATGTATATCCCGAAAGGGAGATTGATGCCACCTTCACCGCAAGCAAGGAGAATGTCATTATGGGCGAAAAGGTGTCATTCATCATCAGCAACCCCTCTTTTGGAGAGATGTACGAATGGAGTATTACCGGAGCCGAAGAGAATTCCGTAAATGGACAGCACGGATATGCGATATTCAAGGAACCGGGAAGACAGCAGGTAACCCTAAAGGTGACATCGCTCAGCGGAAACAAGACCGCCACATCAAGCATATATGTCTATGTTGAGGGTTCTGCTCCGGCTGCCGATTTTGAGGTAACTCCGGCTATTGTCATGAAAGGAGAGAGGGTATATCTGACCGATAAGTCTAAATATAACCCCGTTAATTGGTGCTGGACCATAGAAAGCGATGCAAAACAATATGTGATAAACGAGCAGAACGGAAATTTTACACCAAAGAAGAGCGGTATCTACAGCGTAACACTTGAAGCCGGCAACAATGTCGGTTCAAACAGCATCACACGCGAACGTGCCATAACCGTATGCAATGCCGACAGCAGAAACGGTCTGAATTTCAGCGGAAGAGACAATGCAAAAGTCACTGCATCAACCAATGGCTTTTCGGGACAGAGCAATGCGTTTACAGTTGAATGGTGGATGCGTCCGGATAATCTTCAAACCAATTGCCTTGGTATAGGAGAGAGCGAATCGACGTTCCTTGTTACCACAGAGGCCGACGGCAGAATGAATATGCACATAGGCGGTAGAAAGATAAGAGGATTTTCAGGCTATGTCATTGCGAACGAATGGCATCATTATGCTGTTATATTGGAAAACGGTTATGTGGCTCTGTATCGTGACGGCGAATACTTCGAAAAAGACTATATATCGTACAGTGCAAGCATTCCTTCACTCGGCAGCTTTACCATAGGCAATGACAATGCCAGAATGAACGGACAGATTGACGAGTTCCGCGTATGGAAGAAAGCACTCAACAATGAAGCTCTTGTTGAGGTCTGCAACGCTCCTATTGAAAACCCCGGTAAGTATAGCGACCTGGTACTTTACTACGACTTCAACCAGAGTGGTGGCGATGTCATTGACCGTACATCGAACGGCAACAACGGAGTACGTAGCGGATTCGGTCCTGACGGTGATGCATGGGGATTGTCAAGAGGTGTCTTTTGTCTCAGTTACGGTGATGAGGCAACCAAAGAGAATGTAACATCACTCTATTTGACTAACTATTGTGCAGAATTTGACCATACCAGAAATTGGGTAAACACCAATACATACGACCGTTTCTACGAACTGACGGGATGGACAATCGAGAATGCCGTAAGGAACGGCAATGTAACAACCGGTGCCCATGTCGATGCCCAAAAGGACTACTTCATGACATTCACCTCGAATTGGGACGGATTCGGAGCTGTCAAGAACCACAAGACCTACCAGACTGTGACACTGCCTGCCGGAAAGTACAGGTTCATTGCCAAGTATGACACATGGGAAGGAGAAAGCGGAAACAGCTACCTTGTTGCAGCACAAGGAAAGGGATTACCCGACACCGAAAATGTGGCAAGTGCAATAGCATACACCAAGATGAAGGAATTCGACCATTCAACCGTATTCTCGAATGAAATTGAATTTGTCCTTGAGAAAAAAACAGAGGTTTCGCTGGGCTTGGTCGTTAATTTGAGCTACAGGTCATGTCTTACAATAAAAGAGTTCATCCTTGAATGGGAAGAGATTGAGGGAGTTGAAGAAGAGGAGGATAAGGAGGAAGGCAAAGACGAAAACGAAGAAGATAAAGATAAAGAGGAAGACAAGGACGAAGAAGATACGACTGTAGTTGAAAAAATTGAAGACACAGTAAAGAATGGAACAATATATAATCTTCAGGGAATTAAGGTCGTTAAACCCGAAAAGGGGAACTTATACATAAAGAATGGAAAGAAATTTTATGTAAAGTAGGATATTTAAGACGCAAATTCAAGAACATCTCTTATTTTTGCCTTACCAAATAGACAATTAAACGTTCAAGATAATGGAAAAGGAAAAACTTTTCAATAAATTCCAAGCGGTATCATCCGAAGATTGGAAGAACAAAATCATAGAGGACCTTAAAGGTGCCGACTATGAAAAAAAGATGATTTGGAGAACAGCCGAAGGGTTCGACGTAAACCCGTTCTACCGCAAGGAGGATTTGCCTGCCGGATGCGAGAATGAGCAACCCGGCAAGTATCCATTTACTCGCGGAAACAGGACTGACAACAACTGGCTTGTACGCCAAGATATAGACATTACCGATGCGACAGAGGCAAATGACAAGGCAAAGAAACTTATTGCCGCCGGAGTTGAGTCTGTTTCGTTCAAGGTTAAAGGGAAATTGGTAACCCCGGAATATATACCTGCGTTGCTAAACGGAATTGACGCAGAAAAGGTTGAGTTGAACTACAATGTATGCCCCGGAAAGGTTGTGGAGTTTACCACCCTTCTCGTTGAATATTACAGACAAAGAGGCTTTGATCTTGAGAATGTAAGAGGCTCGGTAAATTACGACCCTATAGAAAAGGAGCTCTTTGCCGGTAAGGTTTTTGAGGAGTATGCCGAAGTGATGAAAGCTCTTGTCGAAGCCACATCGGCCATGCCGAAGTTCCGTTGCATCGCTGTAAACAGCGGTAAACTGAACAACGCCGGAGCATATATAGCACAGGAACTGGGTTATGCTCTCGCGTGGGGAAACGAGTACCTCGCCACAACAACAGAAGCAGGCATGCCTGTTGACACAGTAGCAAAGAACATGAAGTTCAATATGGGTATTTCGAGCAATTTCTTTATGGAGATTGCCAAATTCCGCGCGGCACGCATGTTATGGGCGAAAATCGTTGAGCAGTACGCTCCGGAATGCAAATGCGCATGCAAGATGATCATACACGCCGAAACATCGCAGTTCAACCTTACACTGTTCGATTCGTATGTGAACATGCTCCGCACACAGACAGAAGCGATGAGTGCCGCTATAGCCGGTGTCGAGTCAATTACCGTAACGCCATACGACACCGTTTATGAGGAGCCTACGGATTTTGCTATGCGCATAGCAAAAAACCAGCAGCTGATATTGAAACACGAAAGCCATCTCGACAAGGTTGCCGACCCTGCCGGTGGTTCATACTACATAGAGAGCCTCACCGCTTCAATAGCACAAGAGGCATGGAAACAGTTCCTTGCCATTGAAGAGATGGGCGGATTCCACAAGGCAGTAAAAGAGGGCAAGGTACAGGCTGATATCGAAAAGACAGCAGAAAGCCGTCGCACAGCTCTTGCCAAGCGTAAAGAGATACTGTTGGGAACAAACCAATACCCCAATTTCAGCGAGAAATCCGAAGGCAAACGCCCAAAGGACAGCTGCTGCGGATGTGGTTGCCACAGCGATGAGAAACAGGAACTCACCATTGCTACAAAACGTTTGGGCGAAGAGTTTGAACAGCTACGTCTGCAAACCGAAGATAGCGGCCGACGTCCAAAGGCATTCATGCTCACCATAGGTAACCTCGCCATGCGACAGGCAAGAGCACAGTTCTCGTGCAATTTCCTTGCTGCTGCCGGATACGAGGTTATCGACAACTTAGGATTCAAGAGCGTTGAAGAGGGTGTAAAAGCCGCACTCGAAGCAAAAGCAGACATTGTCGTTATATGTTCGAGTGATGATGAATATGCCGAATATGCAATACCTGCATACCAAGGCATTGGCGACAAAGCCATATTCATTGTAGCCGGTGCTCCGGCATGTATGCCCGAACTGCAACAGGCAGGAATAGAGAATTTCATTCATGTAAGAGTGAATGTCCTCGATACATTGAGAGAACTAAACAAGAAGTTGGGCATTTAATCAATACAGCCATGAGAAAGAATTTCAATAATATCGATATTTTTGAGAGTGCACAGGTTGTATCATGCGCCTCAACAGCCACACCCGACAACTATATATGGGAAACAGCCGAGCATATAAAGGTAAAGCCGGTTTATACTTCCGAAGATTTGAAGGAGATGGAACACCTGGATTATGCAGCAGGTATTCCGCCATTCCTGCGTGGTCCCTACTCCATGATGTACACATTCCGTCCATGGACCATACGACAGTATGCAGGATTCTCAACAGCCGAAGAGAGCAATGCTTTCTATCGCCGTAATCTCGCTTCGGGACAAAAGGGACTTTCGGTAGCATTCGACCTGCCGACACATCGCGGATATAACCCCGACAATGAGCGTGTGGTAGGCGATGTGGGAAAAGCCGGAGTTTCCATTTGTTGCATGGAGAACATGGAACAGCTCTTCGACGGTATCCCCTTGAACAAGATGTCCGTTTCCATGACCATGAACGGTGCAGTGTTGCCTGTCCTCGCGTTTTACATAAACGCGGCATTGGAGCAGGGTGCCAAACTCGAAGAGATGGCCGGCACGATACAGAACGACATTCTCAAGGAGTTCATGGTGCGTAACACTTATATTTACCCACCAGCATTCTCAATGCGTATAATAGGCGATATCTTTGCATACACATCGCAGAAGATGCCAAAGTTCAATTCGATATCAATCAGCGGCTACCACATGCAGGAAGCCGGTGCTTCGGCCGATATTGAATTGGCATACACCCTTGCCGACGGTCTGGAATATGTACGTACAGGAGTAAATGCCGGCATTGACATTGACGCATTCGCTCCACGCTTGTCGTTCTTCTGGGGCATTGGCATGAACCCATTCATGGAGATAGCCAAGATGCGTGCAGCACGTATGCTATGGGCAAAGATTATCAAGAGTTTCAACCCGAAGAACCCAAAGTCAATGGCTCTGCGTACACACTGCCAGACATCGGGCTGGTCACTCACCGAGCAAGACCCGTTCAACAATGTGGGACGTACCGTGATAGAGGCAATGTCGGCTGCAATGGGACACACACAGTCATTGCACACCAACGCGCTTGATGAAGCTATTGCCTTGCCTACAGACTTTTCAGCACGTATTGCACGTAACACACAGATATACTTACAGGAAGAAACAAATATCTGTCGCGTGATTGACCCTTGGGGCGGTTCATACTACATAGAGAGCCTGACACAGGAACTTGCCGAAAAAGCCTGGAAACTCATCATGGAGATTGAGGAACTCGGCGGAATGGCAAAAGCCATTGAGACGGGTATTCCAAAGATGCGCATCGAAGAGGCTGCGGCACGTACACAGGCACGTATTGACAGCGGCAAGCAGATAATTGTTGGAACAAATGCCTATTGTCTTGACGAGGAAGAGCCTATAGACATTCTTGAGATTGACAATACAGCAGTACGCAAGGAACAGCTTGAAGCAATAGAACGTAACCGCGCATCACGCGATGAAGAAGCTGTCAAGGCGGCTCTTGACAAGATAACGGCATGTGCCGAAAGTGGCGAGGGCAACCTGCTTGAGTGTGCTGTTGAGGCAGCTCATCTGCGTGCCACATTGGGAGAGATTTCAGATGCCTGCGAAAAGGTTGCAGGACGTTATAAAGCAGTAATAAGAACTATTTCAGGCGTGTATTCAGCAGAAAGCCGTGACGACGAGAACTTTGAGAAGGCTTGTCGCTTGACCGAAGAGTTTGCGAAGAGAGAGGGACGACGTCCCAGAGTAATGATTGCCAAGATGGGACAGGACGGTCACGACCGTGGTGCAAAGGTTGTTGCCACAGGATATGCCGACTGCGGATTCGATGTGGATATGGGAATGCTGTTCCAGACACCGGCAGAGGTTGCACGCCAAGCCGTAGAAAACGATGTGCATGCTGTCGGCGTTTCATCACTTGCCGCAGGACACAAGACACTTGTTCCACAGCTGATTGAAGAGCTTGAGAAACTCGGACGCGGCGACATTATGGTCTTTGCCGGCGGAGTAATACCTGCACAGGATTACGATTTCCTTTACCGCGCCGGAGTAATCGGCATTTTCGGTCCCGGAACAAGCGTTGCAAAAGCAGCATGTGAATTAATGAAGATTTTCCTTGAAAAATAAGAACCGATTAAATGGAGTATGACCCTGCTTGGGTCATACTTGATGATAATATGATAGTTTGCATAGCAGAGAAACCGAGTGTGGCGAAGGAGATTGCCGATATATTGGGAGCAAGAAGCCGACACGACGGATACTACGAAGGTAACGGATACCAGGTGACATGGACTTTCGGTCATTTGTGTACCCTCAAAGAGCCACACGATTACACCCCGATGTGGCAGAAATGGAGCCTTGGTAGCCTACCGATGATTCCCCCACGCTTCGGTATAAAGCTCATAAACGACAAAGGCATAGAAAAGCAGTTCTCAATAATAGAGCGTATAATGCAGAGTGCCGACATGATAGTAAACTGCGGTGATGCCGGGCAGGAAGGAGAGCTTATACAGCGTTGGGTTATGCAAAAGGCGCAGGTAAAATGTCCTGTAAGACGTTTATGGGTTTCGTCGCTTACCGAAGAAGCTATACGCGAGGGATTTGCGACACTCAAGGACCAAAGCGAATACCAGCCGTTGTACGAAGCCGGACTGAGCCGTGCCATAGGCGACTGGTTGCTTGGAATGAACGCCACAAGACTATACACTTTGAAATATGGCAAGAACAAGCAGGTGCTATCGATAGGACGTGTACAGACACCAACCCTCGCACTTATTGTAAAACGCCAGCAAGAGATTGACAATTTTGTTCCCAAGCCCTATTGGGAACTGAAGACCGTATATCGCGACACGACATTCAGTGTTACCGAAGGACGTTTCGACAGCGAGGAGAAAGGAAACGAAGCCCTTGAGAAAATTACAGGCGAACCTTTTACCGTAACCGAAGTAACAGCAAAGAATGGAACTGAGCTGCCGCCCAAGCTGTATGACCTTACATCGTTACAGGTCGATTGCAACAAGAAGTTCGGTCTGTCGGCAGAGCAGACACTGCAGATAATACAATCGTTGTATGAAAAGAAAGTAACCACCTACCCACGTGTGGATACCACCTTTTTGAGCGACGACATATACCCCAAATGCAATAACATTCTTAAAGGATTGCGCGACTACCAGACGCTGACCACCCCTTTGATGGATAAGCCTCTGATAAAGTCAAAGAAGGTATTCGACAACAAAAAGGTTACCGACCACCATGCCATTATACCGACAGGAGTATATCCACAGGGGCTTACCGACCTCGAAAAGAAGGTCTATAACCTTGTGGCAACACATTTCATTGCGGTATTCTATCCCGACTGCAAGTTCCGTACCACTACAGTGCTCGGAGAGAGCGCAGGTGTAGAGTTCAAGGCAAGTGGCAAGGTCATAACAGAGCCAGGCTGGAGAGTAGTGTTTGCAGGAGAGCCGAATGACGAAGAAAAAGAGAAGGAGAACCTGTTGCCGGCATTTACCAAAGGTGAGAATGGACCACACACACCGGGATTGACCGAGAAATGGACACAACCGCCAAAGCCATATACCGAGGCAACCCTTTTGCGTGCAATGGAAACGGCCGGAAAGCTTGTCGATGACGAAGAGTTACGCGATGCGATGAAGGAGAACGGTATAGGCCGTCCGTCAACACGCGCGGCAATAATTGAAACCCTGTTCAAGCGCAACTACATACGCCGAGAAAAAAAGAATATCGTGGCAACACCGACAGGTGTAGAACTTGTAGGGCTTATAAGGAACGAATTGCTTAAAAGTGCCGAGCTGACAGGCCGCTGGGAGAAGAAACTCCGCGACATAGAGAAGAAGCAGTACGAAGCCAAGACCTTTATCGAGGAACTGAAAATAATGCTTAACGAAGTGGTCAACAGCGTGTTAAGCGACAACAGCACCTTGTAGCTGAAATAAACGATTACATACAGACAAAAGAGGCAGTTAATGGTCCACCGATTATTAATTGCCTCTTTTGTTACCCTATAATATAATAAATTCCTGTTTTGTCAGTTATTATATAATCATGAGTAGAATAAAGTATTCCATAGTAATCCTGTTTACCGTTGTACTTACAATGGCTTGCAGCAGCGAGAAGGGCATCAAGTTAGGTGACCGTCATGCCGCTATTTTGGAATACAGCGACGCTACCAGAGAATACAAGAAGGCTTACAGAAAAATATCGGCCAAAGACCGTAAGCTACGTGCCGAGGTGGCTTGGAAAATGGGCGAATGTTACCGCAAGAGCAACAGCGCCGTATTTGCAGCCGGAGCATACCAGAACGCTATACGCTACAACTACCCCGACTCCACAGCCCTGCTGTACCTTGCTGATGCGCTACTTGAAAAAGGCGACTACAAAGGTGCGCAGAAAAACTATGAAAGCTACCTCGAGAAAGACCCTGACAACCGTATGGCGCAGATTGGTTTACAGTCGGCAAAGCAATCGGCCGAATGGAAGAAAAACCCGAGCCGTTATATTGTAAAGAGAGCAAAAGAGCTGAATGGACAACGCAGCGACTTCTGCCCGGCCTATGTCGGTGAAGACACTACGATGATTATCATCACAAGCACACGAAAAGAGGCCGCAGGTGAAGACCTGAACGGTGTCAGCGGACAAAAGTATGCCGACATGTTCATAACCAAGCGCGACGAGAAAGGCAAATGGCTAAAGACCGAACGTATCGAAGGTGAGGTAAACAGCGAATACGAAGATGGAGCATGCGCCTTTACCCCCGACGGCAAAACAATGTATTTCACACGATGTGCGAGCGACGAGGAGGTACCTCGCTTTGCCACCATTTACAAGAGCAGCCGCAGCGATGCTGCATGGGGAAATGCCGAAGAGGTTGTCATATCGAACGACTCACTCTCGGCATATGCACACCCTGCCGTATCACCCGATAGCGAATGGCTATATTTCACATCGAACATGCCGGGTGGAATGGGCGGATTGGATTTATGGCGTATATACATAGGCAATATAAAATCAAAGGAGGGACTTTTGGAGAACCTTGGCGAATGCATAAACACCGAAGGTGATGAGCAATTCCCCGCGTTCGGCCCTAACGGTGAGCTTTTCTTCTCGTCTGACGGTTACCCCGGCATGGGAGGACTTGACATTTTCTTTGCTGTGCAGGAAAGCGACAGTGTATGGAATATAAACAACATTGGCGCGCCGATAAATTCCAACAGCGATGATTTTGGCATCACATTCGCACCTGGATTGTACCGAGGATATTTTTCTTCGAACAGAGGCGATGCACGCGGATGGGATCATATATATTCGTTCTTTTTGCCCGAAACAGTACATACCCTGTATGGCTGGATATACGAGAAAGACGGATATGAGTTGCCCGAAGGTGTCATATACCTTGTTGGCGATGACGGTACAAACAGCAGTTTCGGTGTAATGAAAGACGGCTCGTACAAGGTACGCGTTACCCCCGGAGTGGAATATGTCATGCTTGGAACATGCAAAGGCTACCTCAACGTGATGCAGGAACTGCAAACAGAATTCGTAGAGGGAGTACACGAGTATCAACGCGATTTTGCACTACCTTCGATAACACGTCCTGTGCTTATAGACAACATTTTCTATGAGTTCGGCAAGGCTACATTGACTGCCGAGTCTTCGACATCGCTCAACGAACTTAAGGATTTGCTCGAACAGAACCCGAACATAACAATAGAACTCAGCGCACACTGCGATTTCAGAGGCAGTGCAAGCTATAACGAGAAACTCTCACAGGCACGTGCCGAAGCTGCGGTAAATTACCTCATTTCGCAAGGTATTGAAAAAGAGCGCATGACACCCGTAGGTTACGGCGAAGCGAAGCCAAAGGTTATAAACCGAAAACTTACCGAAAAATACACATTCCTGAACGAAGGAGATGTACTCACCGAAGAGTTTATCAACAACCTAAAGGACGAAGAGTTGCAGGAGATTTGCAACCAATTGAACCGCCGCACCGAGTTCCAGGTAGTGCGTACAACTTACAAATTGTATGAATAACAAGGTATTATTTGTTATTTTTGTATAATTTTTCTCAACTTATTGAACTTTTTTCTCTTATAGTCTGATTTTTTGGAAATAAGTCACTAAATTCGCAAAAAATGATTTAATATATTCAAACAGATTATAATATGAAAAAGTTTACTATATTCTTTACATTACTGGTTGCAATGGCAACCACAGCAATCGCTGACAATATTCAGGTTTCAACATCAACAGCCAATCCAGAGCATCGTTATACAATGCAAAACGATGCTGACGAAGTGTGTTTTGCAAACAGCAACACCGCTCCGACAAGAACTGAAGCGAACTATGGACATTTTGCTTTCTTTGCCGTTGAAGGTGTTACAGACGCATATTACGTTTATAGTGTCAATGCAGAGAAATTTCTTTCATACGACAAAGACGACAGTTACGAGATTGGTATGAATAAAATTAAGCTTGTTGATACACAAGATAATTATTTCTATATAACAAAATGTAGCAATTACACTCGTTATTACGAATTGCGACCATATAAGAATAATGGAGAACCCGCGAATCTACGTCTTAACTGGTATGGTGGAATCAACAGTACTTATTATCAATTAGATAATGGTTCATTAGGACTTTGGAGTGATGATGGCAATACAGATAAAGGTAGCCGTTTCCTCTTTACCGAAATCGAAGTTAACGTTGATATTTACTTGCCTAATTATACCGGAGAAAGAAACGGTGATTACGCAAATCGATACATCACAAACATCGCATTGAACGAAGATAATTTGGCAATAAACGATACAGAAAAAACACAGTTCTATGTTGATAAAACTGCAGACAAGACATTTACTGTAAAAGTTGGTGACCCTATTAAAATCAATTTGACAACAGAAGCAACCTGGATGCATAGCTATATTTATATTGACAAAGACAATAACGGTTTCACAGCTCAATTGGACAGTGACGGTTACACTCCTATAGGCGACCTTGTTGCTTATTCTTACTATAATAACAGGAATAGTCTTGGTCCCCTTAGTAACGGATTAGATCAAGGCAATACATTAAATAAAATTCCCCAATTCAATGCTCCAACAACACCCGGAACATACCGTATGCGCTACAAGATGGACTGGGACGATATAGCTCCAAATGGTAATTCAGGTTTCCAAAGCAATTCCGGATTCATGGTGGATTTTTTGCTTAAGGTTCAATCAATAGCATCCCGTACAATAACAGTGACCACAGAAAGTGAGGATTGCATAGTAAAAGCAAATAACACTATTGGTGGAGTAACCGCCGAGAATAAGATAGAATTGACTGCGGAAGCGGCTTTCGGTTATAGATTTATAGAATGGCAACTCAATGGAGAGAGTGTCAGCACCGACGCAATTTATACCGACAACACAGAAGGTGACAAGACATACGTTGCGGTCTTCGAACGCATGACAGCCGAAGAACAATACACGGAAATAATGAAACCAACCGTTACCGGTGAGAATAATAACCCGTCATTTGTTATGTCGGCAACAATATCTGACGGAAAAGGTATTGGTAATACAAATGAGAACATAGTACCAGAAAACCAAATAAACAAAAACCAAAACGGAGCAAGTGCTATAATTCCCGTAGCCAATGGTGCAACATTCAACCTTAATGTCAGTTTCGCAAAGAACTGGGGTGACTTGTCTATAATTAAAATAGTAAACGGAATACCTGAAAGGATTTATGACCGTATTGAAGGTTCATGGAGTGATAATGGTAGCGGAGCTACTGCTGATGAACTTCTTCAATATATAAAGAATAATTTAGGTATTCCTGTCAGCAATGAAGGAATTGTTTCATTACCAATAGCAATAGATGAGAATCAGAAAGATGGCGATCTTGTTGTTATACGATTTGTTTTTGATAATGATTATGAGTTAACAACAACTACTATCGACGATGCGACATTCTTTGATGTCCGTTTTGTTATTGGCGGTTATGACCTTAACGTTTCGTCTGCCGGTTATGCAACAATGTTCCTTAACTGCAATGCTATTATTCCGGAGGATGTTGAAGCATACATCGCAACCAGCAATAGCAACACAATGATATTCATGGAGCAGATAACCGGAATACTTCCTGCAAATACAGGTGTCATTATAAAGGCTGATCCGAACACATACCGTTTCCAATATACAGCAGATGATGTAGCTTCAATCAACAACAACATGCTTACGGGTACTGTTGCTGCGACATACATTAATGAAGATGCTTATGTCTTGTCAAATCAAGGAGGAATGGAGATTGGTTTCTACAAGGCTAAGAAGAACAAAGACATGAATGGTAACAGCGGAAACACACACTTCCTTAACAATGCCTACAAAGCATACCTGCCATCAAGTGCCCTTACATCAACAGCACAATCAAGTAACGGTTTCAAATTCAATTTCGATGGAACAACAGCCATAGAAGAGGTGAAAGGTGCGGAAGAAAAGGTCGAAGGCATTTATGACCTTACAGGCCGCAAACTTGATGATTTCAACGGTGCCGGCATATACATTGTAAACGGCAAAAAGGTTATTAAATAAACAACCGTGCCAATATACAATAATGGGGCTCACTTTGAAGTGAGCCCCATTATTGTATATATATATCATTTGACTTTGCCGGGATTTTTATTGACGAAATCGGCCCACGAGGAGTATCTTTTCTCACTAACAGGCTTTCCATGCTGGAGATAATGGCAGAACGCAGCACCAAGGGCATCGGTAGCATCCATAAAATGAGGCATTTCTTCGTTGGAGATATTGAGCATGCGACGCAACATATCGGCTACCTGTTCCTTTGAGGCTGAGCCGTTGCCGGTAATTGCCATCTTTATTTTCAACGGGGCATATTCGTGTATAGGAACCTGACGACTGATAGCTGCTGCTATAGCCACACCTTGCGCTCTACCGAGCTTAAGCATACTCTGCACATTCTTTCCGAAGAAAGGGGCTTCAATAGCCAATTCGTCGGGCAAGAAGGAGTTTATAAGCCCTTGTACACGAGTAAAAATCTCGCCAAGCTTCATATACATGTCCTTGCACTTACGCAGGTCGATGACACCCATAGCTATCAGGCGCGCACGATTCCCGTTCACACCGATAAAAGCATAACCCATGATATTCGTTCCCGGGTCAATACCCATTATCACCTTGTCGTCGGCAGGTGTTGTCATGTTTTTCATTTCAATAGCCCAAGTATTTCATCAACGCCTTACAACCGGCAACTATTTCATTATATGTCTTGTCGAAATTTCCATGATACCAAGGGTCGGAGATATCATTTCCTGCACCCTGCACAGGCTCGTCAGCAACAAAGTCGAGCAGTTTCCATACTTTACCCTTGCAATCACACCCGATGAGTCGCGTCAGGTTACGTTTGTTGTAATCCTCCATAACGACAATAAGGTCGAATGCGTTATAGTCAGCAACGGTAAATTGCCTTGCACGATGACCGCTGCTGTCTATGCCATGCAACGACAACACATGCTCTGCCGGTGGATATATGCCATTGCCTATCTCCTCACGACTTGTTGCCGATGACTCTATATACACCTCATTGGCAACGGAAGCCTTGTTTACAAAAAATTTCATTACAAATTCTGCCATTGGAGAACGACAAATGTTTCCGTGGCAGACAAACATTATCTTTTTCATATCATTGTCTTACAATACTCCCCTCTCATTCCAAGAAACCGGCATCAAACGACAAAGGCAAAAGAGCCTTGATGCCATCTTCCACAACATAGCACTCCTTTGCTCCATAAAGTATTATACGCACGGGGGTATTGTATCGTTTTTCGGTTTCAAGTATTACCTGACGACATGCTCCGCATGGAGGTATAGGCCTGTCAAGTTCTCCGTCTGCTGTACGGGCAGCAATGGCAAGCACCTCGACAGCTTTGTCAGGATATTGTGAATTTGCCCAGAAAAGTGTTGTACGCTCTGCACACAAACCCGACGGATAAGCGGCATTTTCCTGATTTGTTCCGGTAACGATTGTTCCGCCGACAAGACGCACAGCCGCGCCCACATTAAAACCCGAATATACTGCATAACTGTTGGCTGTAGCCTTACGTGCAGCATCAACAACCTCTCTGTCATGTGCCGACAACTCATCAACGGTGCAGACCTTGACCTTTGTCTGTAAAATCATCTCTTTCATATATCCTCTCTTTATTATAGCATTATAACAATTTCTTCATTGCGAAGATAGCGACAAACGTGCAAAATATGTAAAACTAATTTTAATATTTTACAACAGGTGTGACATATAGAGCAAAAATAGCGGATTTCTTGCGTATAAGCAATTTATTCCTTTATTTTGTGACCGATTAACACGCATAACATGAAACATATATTCTACATTATAACAGCTGCGGCATTATTGCTGACATCGTGTGTGTCGGGCCAGTACACAACACAAGGAAACAACATTTCACAAGCGGGCAACGATAGTGAGCATTACATTCTCACATATTACCCTATGGCGGTGGAACAGATGCACAAGCATGGTATTCCTGCCAGCATCACTCTTGCACAGGCTCTGCTCGAAGGCGGTGCCGGCAAAAGCGACCTTGTAAAGAACGCCAACAACCATTTCGGTGTCAAGGCCGACAAACGTTGGAAAGGCAAAAGCTACTCGAAATGGGACAACGGCAAATGGTGTCAGTTCCGCGTCTATAAGAGCGCACAGGAGTCTTTCGAAGACCACTCAACATTTCTGCTGTCGAACAGCAGATACGACTTCCTCTTCAAGTTGAATATCGAGGACTATAAAGGCTGGGCACGCGGCTTGAAGAATGCCGGATATGCCGAAGACAACCAGTACCCAACAAAGCTGATAAATCTTATCGAAAAGTATGAGTTATACAAATACGATTCATACAAGAAGAATAGGAAAAAAGAGGACAGTTACAGCAAGAGTTCTGAAATAACCGATAACCCTCAAGCACCTATATACACCTCTACTCCGGAGCGTCATGAGCTACTAAAGACAAACGGTCTGATACATACTATTGCTGCAAACGGAGATAATTTGGAGTCGTTGGCCGAGGAACTGGGCATTTCAAAGCGTAAGCTGAGAAAGTACAACGATATTTATAAAGGATATCTGTTGAAGGACGGCGATATAATATACCTTGAAAAGAAGAACAACAAGGCAAAGAGAGGCAATGAGTTCCACACCACCCAAGAGGGTGAGAGCCTTCACGACATTTCACAAAAATATGGCATAAAGCTGAAGATGATTTACAAGATGAATCCGATGTATAAGAGCTATGCCAAAATAGGTGTCGGAGATATTATACGTCTAAGATAAAAAAAGAATGTAGCCGCTTGGCTACATTCTTTTTTACATTTATGCTATCCAGCTTGTGAGAATCTCAAGTTCTTCGTTTACATCAAACTTGAGGCCTTTCACATTTGCAGGAACAAGCACGCTCTCGCCTTGGCGGATTTCTGTTCTGTTACCTTCGCTGTCGGTTACCACACCGCAACCTGAAGTACATATAAGAATAACGAACGAATCGAGATTTTCCAACGGCATTTCGTATTGCTTTGTCAGCTTGAGCAACGAAGTGGTGAAATAATCACATGCCACAAGAGGTATGCGCTCATCGTTGCGTACATCGTAACGTGTACGATAGTCGGGCAAAACGGTATAGTCGATAGCATCCTTGCTCTGTTCGGTATGCAGTTCACGTGGGTTGCCATTGGCATCAAGACGGTTGAAGTCGTAGATGCGATATGTTATGTTGGATGTCTGCTGAATTTCGGCAATGAAAGCACCGGCACCTATTGAATGGATACGGCCTGCAGGAAGGAAGAAGAGGTCACCCTTGTTGATATCATACTCCTGCAAAAGGTCTGTTATTGTATTGTCGGCAATACTCTGCTCATATTCGTCGGGAGTAACCTGCTTTGCAAAGCCCGAACGCAGACGCGCGCCTTTGTCGGCATCGACAACATACCACATTTCGGTTTTACCCTTCGACTGGTGACGCTCCCAAGCCAAAGCATCGTCGGGGTGTACCTGAATAGAGAGGTCCTGACGTGCATCGATGAACTTGATGAGCAACGGGAATTCCATACCGAAGCGTTCGAAGTTGGCCTTACCGAGAAGATTCTCCTTGTCGCGCGCAATGAGTTCCGGTATTGTCATGCCGTCGTCTGCACCGCCGGCAACAACCGATTCGTCACCCTTTACACCTGAGATTTCCCAGCTCTCGCCGATAGCTTTCATATCGGTTTCGATACCTTTATACGGAGCGATTTTCTCGCCACCCCAAATCAATGATTTTAGAATTGGTCTGAACTTGTACATAGTAATTTATTTATTGATTGATTTATACTCCCAAATACTCTTTAGCCGACATTGCACAGCGCTCGCCATCGACAGCAGCCGAAACGATACCACCGGCATATCCAGCACCCTCGCCACAAGGGAAAAGACCCTCGACGGTAACGTGCTGCAATGTTTCGCCATCACGGACAATACGTACCGGCGATGATGTTCGGGTTTCCACGCCTATCATTGTAGCCTCTGATGTAAGGAACCCGCGTGACATACGGCCAAAATGCTCAAAGCCACGCATGAGTCGTGTTGAAACAAATTCCGGCAACCAAAAATGCATTGGCGAGGAGATAAGGCCCGGAGCATAGGAACTGCGTGGCAGGTCATAGCTTAACTTACGACGTACGAAGTCGGTCATTCGCTGTGCCGGAGCTGTCTGTTTATAGTTACCCATACGCCAGCATAGGCGTTCAAGGCGTTCCTGGAAATTCATTACGCGCAACGGTGAGTCGTCGGGCACGGCAGGGATATCCTCGCACTCTATATTCATTGACGGCAACAGCACATCCTCAGGGTTTATCTGCACCACCATACCGGAATTGCTCCATGCTCCACCACGATGCGATGGTGACATTCCATTGATAAGCAACTCCTTTTCAGCCGATGCCGAAGGTATTATAACGCCACCCGGACACATACAGAAGCTATAAACGCCACGTCCTTCGACCTGAGTGGTAAAACTATATTCTGCGGCAGGCAGATATTTTCCTCTGCCGTTGGGCGAATGGTACTGTATGCGGTCGATAAGTTCCGACGGGTGTTCAAGACGCACTCCCACTGCAAAGCCTTTTGCTTCGAGAGCGACATTATTGGCATTCAGCCAACGATAGACATCCTTTGCCGAATGACCTGTAGCAAGTATCACGGCATCGGCCAATATCTCGCCACGGTTCGTTCTTATACCTTTTATGCGGTTATCCTTTATAAGGAGTTCCTCCATACGGGTTTCAAAGCGCACCTCTCCACCGCACGAGATTATTGTATTTCTGATATTCTCTATAACTCGTGGCAGTTTGTCTGTTCCTATATGCGGGTGAGCGTCGGCAAGTATAGATGTACTTGCGCCATGCTGACAGAATATATTCAGAACACCCTCTATGCTGCCACGTTTCTTGCTTCGGGTATATAGTTTACCGTCGGAATATGCACCTGCACCACCCTCTCCGAAACAGTAGTTCGATTCGGGATTCACGGTATGGGTTCGTGATATGTTGGCAAGGTCAACCTTGCGTGTACGCACATCCTTACCACGTTCCACAACGATTGGACGCAAGCCATTTTCTATAAGCTTGAGCGCGGCAAACAACCCGGCAGGACCAGCACCCACAACAACCACAGGAGTGCAAGTCGAAACGTCACCATAGTCGCGACGGACAAACTCGTCGCCCTTTGGCATCTCGTTGACAAAGACACGTACCATCAAATTGACATATATGGTACGCTGACGGGCATCGATACTGCGACGCAATACACGTACCGCATTTATCGTACGCACATCCATACCCTTTTCACGTGCAATATACTGCATGAGCGACTGCTCATTTGCCGCATCACGCGGTTGCACTCTTATCTGAAATTCATGTATCATATCAACCGAAAACTAAACGGAAAGCCTCCTCTACTTTACCGACAGGCAACACCTCGATATTGAAGCGCGATGTATCAAGGCGTTTCATATTACTTCGTGGAACTATTATCTGCTTGAAACCAAGTTTCGCAGCCTCGCTTATACGCTGTTCGATACGGTTTACAGGACGTATCTCGCCCGACAAACCCACCTCGCCTGCCATACAAATGGT
Organism: Bacteroidaceae bacterium; assembly: GCA_017647225.1. GTDB lineage: Bacteria > Bacteroidota > Bacteroidia > Bacteroidales > Bacteroidaceae > HGM04593. The sequence goes on from JAGCLA010000031.1 coordinate 30,473, forward strand.
AGGCTCAATTTCAACGTCCATATTGCTTGACAGAATGGCGCTGATGACAGAAAGGTCTATCGCGGGGTCATTGACACGCAAACCGCCCGCGATGTTCAGATAAACGTCCTTTTGGGCAAGTTTGAACCCGACACGCTTTTCAAGAACAGCAAGCAACATATTCATGCGACGCACGTCAAAGCCTGTGGCCGAGCGTTGAGGTGTTCCGTATGCCGCAGTGCTTACAAGAGCCTGTGTCTCTATCAGGAAGGGGCTGACGCCTTCTATTGCCGATGCTATTGCAACACCGCTCATACCTTTATGACGTTCGCTGAGCAGGAGTTCCGAAGGATTGGTAACCTTACGCAAACCCTCGCGTTGCATTTCGTATATACCAAGTTCGGCTGTACTTCCGAAACGGTTTTTAATGGAACGCAGCACTCTGTAAAGGTGATGCTGGTCACCCTCGAACTGGATAACTACATCAACGATGTGTTCAAGGATTTTCGGACCAGCAATGGTTCCGTCCTTTGTTATATGTCCTATGAGAATAACAGGTACATTCTTCTCTTTGGCAAATTTGAGCAACATTGCCGTACACTCACGTACTTGCGAGATGCTTCCCGGTGACGAATCGACAGCCTCGCTGCTCATTGTCTGTATAGAGTCGATTACAAGCAGCTCGGGAACTACGTTCTTTATGTGTGTGAATATAGTTTCAAGAGATGTCTCGCACACTATATGGCAATTACCGCGTTCGTGCGCTATGCGGTCGGCACGTAGTTTTATCTGCTGTACGCTCTCCTCACCCGACACATAAAGCACCTTGCGCTGTGGCATGCCGAGTATTGTCTGCAGGACAAGTGTCGATTTACCTATTCCCGGCTCACCGCCAAGCAAGACCAACGAACCCGGTACAAGACCACCGCCGAGTACACGGTTCAGTTCGCTGTCGTGCATGTCGATACGTGGCAGTTCATCGGTAGCCACATCGTCGATAAGTACAGGCTGCGCCTCGGCTCTTTCAACACTTGATGAACGCGATAGCGGAGTGTTACGGACAACCTTTTCGACAAAGCTGTTCCACGCGCCACACGACGGACATTTACCTGCCCATTTAGGCGACTCGTAACCACATTCGTTACACAGGAATATACTCTTCTCTTTTGCCATTGCAAATTACATTATCGGGAACCAAATAAAAACTGCCACATCCCACAAAGCGTGTGACAATATAATGGCCGCAAAACGGTTGGGAAAAAACCTATATAGCAATCCCCATGCAGCACCGGCCACAAGAGCAGCCATTGTAAGCATAAAATTGAATGAGCCTGCATGCACAAGAGCATAGACAAGCGTCGTGACAACAAAACCTGCATTGGGCGACCAACGTTCTGAAAGGGTTTGCTGCACATAACCGCGCCAGAATATCTCTTCGGCAGGGCCTATAAGGAATAGCATCAATGCGGTGAGCAACCAAGGCGACTCGCCGTTTTTCATTGAATATATTGTATCGACCTGCGGACGCGCAAAGTCGAACAACAACTGGGATAGTTTATCACCTACCCAGAACACTCCCCACAAAGCAACAGCTATGGCTATACCCAATAGAATATCAGCAGGCGTTACCTGTACCTTGCGCCACCACCCCGGACGAAAGATTGTAGCACACAAAGAGAGTGTGCATGCAGAGCCCGTCATCATCCACCAGAAATTGATGTGAGGAGCAGTCCAGGGGCTGAACATTACAGTCCAAAGCAATGTTGCAAGAAGTATTGTAAAGAGCAACTTTTTCATTTCACAAAATAAGATACAACAAATGATATTGAAAGCAACAAGCTGAACATCAACTGCAATTTTGCAGTTGCCTCATCAAGGCCACATACGGCACTCATACCTTCTTTTGGCAAAGCCAAAGCTTTTCTTGCATTGTCAATAGCAGGTTTCAATGCTATAAGCACCAACAAAGACCATACAGGCATAGAGCCGTATATCACACAACCGATTACCCATACAAAGGGCAATATCACCTCAAGACAATAGATTACCGATGATGCACGTTTACCCACAAGCATTGCAAATGTGCGTATGCCGGCACGCTTGTCGTGTTCCATGTCGCGGGAGTTGTTTATATGAAGAATACCGACAGTGATAAGACCTATAGGCAATACAATCCACAAAGCCTTATCAACAAACTCTCCTGTAACCACATAGGATGTACCCATAACAGGCAACAACGAGTATGTAAGGAAAATATCCAAATCGCCCAAAGCGTGATATTTCAACAGAGGATAAAGCAATGTCAGGGCACAACCTGCCAGACCGAGATAAAGAGTTGGCAGACCTGTGAAATACATTATTCCAAGACCCGACACCACAGCCACTGCAAGCAGCCACGAAGCAAGCCTCTTTATCTCACATGGGCTGAACTCACCGCTTGTGATAGACACACCGCCAACGGTGTCCTCACGGTCAACACCCTTTTTGAAGTCGAAATAATCGCTCCATGTATTGCCTGCAGCATGAAAGACCACAATTGTAACCAAAGTCCATAAACCAATCTTCCAATCGACTGCAGAACCAGTACTAAAGAGATAAGCGATTGTCGCAACTACCGGCATTGCTGATGCAGGGAATGACCAGGGACGTGTTGCCAACAACCACGCCTTTAATCCATGTTTCTTATTTTCCATAATCTTATTTTTAATTTATAATAGTAGTACAAAGATAAATATATCACTTCTTTATTCCAATAATTATTCATAAATTCGCATACAAACAGACAAATTATCAATGAAACGATATACTGAAACTACAACGATATATGAAGGAATGGCAAAGTCATTCTTTTTTGTAGAAAGCGCCAATGATAACGAATTGAACGATTTTATCAGAGGCTATTCGGAGTATATCGTATTATCATTGAAACAGAAAGGTGTTGATATAGTAGATTTCACCTATATACCCACGACAATTTCGGACAGGAACATCATCAAGAGGGTCATTCTGCGACAACAGCCTTTCATTGACGAAGAGACTCTCGAAAAGAGAGCCGACGAGAGTGCCGCTTGCCAAAGAAGCCGATTGGTATTCATCAACAGTGCAGGATATGACTATGACGGTCTTTTTGAAGCAGACATTCTCTGCGAGGACGACTTTGGCTCTTCAAAACCCGAGCATGCGAAAAGACTTGACAAATTCCTTGATACGATAGTTGCACTGCACACCGAACAAAGCAGAATTGAAGGCACAAGATTCCGCTTGCCCTTCCTTGGGGAGGAATGCGACGAGCTGCAGGCAAAGGACAACAAAGAGTGTCTTTGCAACGACCTGCTTGCCGAGAGCATTTGCAACAGCGAAGAGGTAAAGATAAGCCCCATTCAGTTCGACAATGAATTCAACATATCGCTTCCGCTATACCCACAGGTGAGAATCACACTTGAGCCATTGCCCAAGACGCTCTACATTCTGTTCCTTCAGCACCCCGAAGGAATAATCCTAAAAGACATCTGTTTGTACGAAAACGAATTGAAAAACATTTACAAACAAGTGTCAGGGCGCAAAAACCCGTCTGTAATAGAGCGCATGTTCCGTTCATTGACTGACCCTACGGAAAACCCTCTACACAAGAACCTGTCGATTATAAGACGGAGCTTTACAAGCAAGTTGAACTACAGCATTGCACGCAACTACATACCTGCACACGGACGCACCAAGGCGCATAATATCCCATTGGAAAGCGAATATATCATATTGCCCGAAATTGCTTAAACAGGGCATTTATAATCCACTTTAACATAACAAAATGAAACAGTCGGGACAATTCCTTGCTGTTCTTGTCTAAATTTAATAAATTTGCGTCTTGATATTACGCGCATATTGCGCACGCATAAGGATTGAACGATGAAAGTAATGAAATTCGGCGGAACATCTGTAGGTTCCGTAAACAGCATATTGAATCTTAAGAACATAGTCGAGACTACCGCAAGAGAGGAAAACGTGATTGTTGTGGTGTCGGCTCTCGGTAGCATAACAGACAGGCTTATAAAGACTGCCGAACTTGCTGTAAATGGCAACGAGATGTTCAAGGAAGAGTTCCAGCAGATTGTAGCCAAGCACCACGAACTTATATACAGCGTTATCGATGAGGACAAACGCCCTGCTTTGTTACAGGATATCGACAAGTTGTTGAACGAACTCGACAACATATATCATGGTCTTGCACTGATAAACAACATTACTCCAAAGTCGGAAGCTACGATTGTAAGCTATGGCGAGAGATTGTCAAGCCGAATTGTCACAGCACTCATTGACGGTGCAGTACGATACAATGCGCGAAAATTCATAAAGACAGAGGTCAAGCATGGCAAGAACATTCTCGCCAACGAGGAGAGCGACAGACTAATACACGAGACTTTCGACAACAGCAACGACAGGATTATAATTGTTCCCGGTTTCATTTCTCAGGACAAGGATAGCGAAGAGATAACAAACCTCGGACGCGGCGGAAGCGACTACACGGCTGCTATCATTGCGGCAACACTCAAAGCCGACATGCTTGAGATATGGACAGACGTTGACGGTTTCATGACCGCTGACCCTCGCGTGATAAACAACGCATACACCATACATCACCTGAGCTATGTCGAGGCGACAGAGCTTTGTAACTTTGGTGCAAAGGTCGTTTATCCTCCTACCATTTACCCCGTTTTCAAAGCGAATATCCCCATAAAGATAAAGAACACATTCAACCCCGAGAGCGAAGGCACCATTATCGATGACCACAGCGAGGACGAGGGAAGACTTATCAAGGGTATATCAAGCATTAACGACACAGACCTGCTTACCGTTCAGGGACTTGGCATGGTTGGTGTTGTAGGTGTCAACCACCGCATATTCCGCGCTCTTGCCAACGCCGGCATAAGCGTGTTCCTTGTGGCACAGGCATCTTCGGAAAACAGTACTTCGCTGGGATTGCGTCACGACGATTCGGCAAAGGCTTGCGAAGTACTGAACAAGGAGTTTGAAAAAGAGATTTCCATGGGCCTTATGGAGAGCGTACACGCGACAGGCAACCTCTCAACAGTTGCCATTGTAGGTGAGAACATGCGCAAGAACGCTGGTATCATCGGCAAGTTGTTCCAGACACTCGGACGTAACGGTATCAATGTCATTGCATGCGCACAAGGTGGTCAGGAAACAAACATCTCGTTTGTTATAGATTCAGATTTGCTACGTAAGACGCTGAACGTAATACACGACTCGTTCTTCCTTTCGGAATACAAGGTTCTCAACCTGTTCATTTGCGGTATAGGAACTGTCGGAGGCAGCCTCATTGAGCAGATTGCTTCGCAACAGGAAAAGCTAAAGAAGGAACATGGTCTGAAGCTCAACATTGTAGGTATCGCCAACAGCCGCCACGCAATTTTCGACCGTGAAGGATTGGAGCTCGACAATTACCGTAACAGACTCATGGAGAGCAAGGAGTGCGACATATACAGCCTGCGCAAGGAGATTATAAAGATGAATATCTTTAATTCCGTATTTGTCGATTGTACCGCCAACCCCGATGTGGCATCGTTATACGGCGACCTGTTGTCACACAACATAAGCGTTGTTGCAGCAAACAAAATTGCAGCATCGTCAGACTATGACACATACAACAACCTGAAACAGATTGCACGTCAGCGCAACATCAAGTTCCTGTTCGAAACCAATGTAGGAGCAGGATTGCCTATCATAAACACCATCAACGACCTCATAAACAGCGGTGACAAGATTCTGAAGATTGAAGCCGTATTGAGCGGAACACTGAACTTCATCTTCAACGTATTGAACGAAGATGTTCCTATGAGCAAGGCCGTACAGCTTGCAAAGGAGAAGGGATACAGCGAGCCCGACCCGCGTATTGACCTCAGTGGCAAGGACGTTATAAGAAAGCTTGTAATTCTTGCAAGAGAGGCCGGCTACTCTATTGAGCAGAATGATGTTGAAGCCAACCTTTTCATTCCACAGGAGCTGTTTGACGGCACTATAGAGAATTTCTGGGCAGAACTGCCAAAGCTCGATGCAAAATTCGAAGAGGACCGCAAACAGCTTGTTGCAGAGAAGAAACATTGGCGTTTCATTGCAAAATATGAGAACGGCAAGGGAAGCGTTTCACTCAGCAAGGTTGACGAGCGTCACCCATTCTATCACCTCGAAGGCAGCAACAACATAATACTGCTGACAACAGAACGATACAAGGAGTATCCTATGCTTATCCAAGGCTACGGAGCCGGAGCCGGAGTAACGGCAGCCGGAGTATTTGCCGACATAATGAGAATAGCGAATATCTGACAAATAATAAGAGCGGACCGCTCTTATTATTTACGGAAGTCTCGTAACAGATACTGCAACTGCTGACGCGTAAAGAATATACGGCTCTTGACCGTACCCAAAGGAAGCCCCAACCTATCGGCTATCTCGCGATATTTGAATCCTGAAATATGCATGAGGAAAGGAATACGATAATCACGTGGCAGACCATGAATAACGCGGTAAATCTCTTTGCTGTCATAACTGTTCTCGGTGATATAATCGTCGTATTCACGCGGTTGGTTTATATGGAAGAGATTGTCGGTGTGGTCAATAAAAGTTTGGTCACGCACCTCCTTACGATAGTTGTTTATGAATATATTACGCATTATGGTATATACCCAACCTTTGAAATTGGTATCAGGGGTATATTTGTCCATATTATCCAAAGCCTTAAGCGATGTTTCCTGCAATAAATCGTTCGCCTCTTCCTTGTCTGCCGTCAGCTTGTATGCGAAACGTTGTAGTTCCGATTGCACCTCCAGCAGATCCCTCCTAAATTTTGCAGTATCCACTATTTAAATATTTTATATCATATACATACATTATTATAAACAAAACGCTTTTTGTTTGGTTCATATATTCATGTAGCATTTTCATAAAAATTGTAAAGGACAAACAAGCTTGTTTGTCCTTTACAATTTCTTATTTTCTGTCATTGTCTATAAGCTGCAACAACCTTTCTATAGCCTCCTCTTCGGGAATGTTCTTTTCAACGCACTCTTTCCTTCGATAAAGCGAAACCTTTCCGCGAGCCGCACCTACATAACCATAGTCGGCATCGGCCATTTCGCCCGGTCCGTTGACAATACAACCCATGACGCCAATCTTCAACCCTTTGAGATGTGCCGTAGCGGCCTTTATGCGTGCCAATGTTCCCTGAAGGTCATACATTGTACGTCCACAACCGGGACAAGCGATATATTCGGTCTTGCTTATGCGCGCACGTGTTGCCTGCAGTATTCCGAATGAAATTGAATTTATCTCAGTGGCAGTGCCTGCGCTGTTTTCCAGCCATAGGCCATCGGCAAGACCATCGATAAGCAACACACCAAGGTCTGCGGCAGCCTTCAGGCGCAATGTATCAACAGAGTTCTCTTTATATGCGCGATATATTACGACTGGTGCTGTAACACCTTCAACAACAAGCTTATGCACGACAGCCCTCAATTCGCCAACAGGATTGGCATGCGAAGATGAAGCTACAAGAACAACATCTTTCAATGACTTTATCTTCTCGACATTCTCTGCAGTCAAAGCATCAAGTGTTATTCCTACAAATGCTCCGTCAACAGCATCAGCCATATCGCAGACTTTTATATCGGAAGCGATGAAGTCAGCCTTTACGCTTTCGTCATCGGCCACACCACCTACTACAACAGGCACATTCTCGCCACCGACAATGCCGACAGCCGTTGTAGCACGACGAACAGGCTCTTCGTAGTTGAAGCCGTCATAAGGCTGCGATTCGATTGGCGCATGGCCGTCACGTACCGCAATATAATCGACAAGCTCTTTTGCAACAGGGATTTCGTTTTCCGGCGCTTCGGCAAGTGACACACGCAATGTATCACCTATACCGTCGGCAAGCAACGCAGCTATTCCGACAGCACTTTTTATACGTCCGTCTTCGGCATCACCGGCCTCGGTAACACCAAGATGCAGAGGATACGAGATACCCTCTTCCGCCATGACACGCACAAGACGGCGTACGGTAGTTACCATCATTGTGGTATTGCTTGTCTTTATAGACACCACAACATCGTTGAAGTTCTCATCGCGGCATATACGCAGGAACTCCATGCACGATTCGACCACTCCCGAAGGAGTATCGCCATAGCGGCTCATTATACGGTCGCTCAACGAGCCATGATTAACGCCCACGCGCACTGCCTTGCCCTCGGCCTTGCAAAGATTAAGAAAAGTGACGAATCGTTCACGCAAGCGTTTCAGTTCATCGGCATATTCAGCATCGGTATAATCGATATGTTTGAATGTACGTGCGGTATCGACATAGTTACCGGGGTTCACACGAACCTTGTCGGCATACTTTGTTGCAGTATCGGCAACCGAAGCATTGAAATGGACATCGGCTACAAGCGGAACATTATAGCCACGCGCAACAAGCTGTTCCTTGATGTTTCCAAGATTAACAGCCTCGCGGTTTCCCTGTGTTGTCAGGCGGACAAGTTCACCACCCTTATCGACGATACGTATAACCTGTTCCACGCTACCTTCGGTATCCATGGTGCCGGTATTGGTCATGGACTGCACCTTTATAGCGTGACCGTTACCAATCTTTACCCCTCCCACGTTTACTTCAACAGTAGCACGGCGGGAGTAGTTGAACAGATTAATATCAGTTTGTCTTGTACTCATATTTCAACTCCTTCAGGTCGTCGTTGGCCTTCTCTATTTTCTTTTTCAGATTATCTTTGTATTCAGCCAAGCGTGCAGCAAGAGCCTCATCGGCAAGCGACAGCATCTCTACAGCCAATATCGCTGCATTCAACGATGCATTGACACCTACTGTTGCAACAGGAATTCCCGGAGGCATCTGAACAATGGCAAGAAGAGCGTCCATACCGTCAAGAGTGCTGTTGATAGGCACACCGATAACAGGCAGAGTCGTGCTTGCGGCAATGACACCCGGCAAATGCGCGGCCATACCTGCAGCAGCGATAATTATTTTTATTCCACGTTCCTTAGCACCCTTTGAAAAAGCCTCAACAGCTTCAGGAGTACGGTGTGCCGAGAGTGCATTAACCTCAAAAGGCACTTGCATCTCGTTAAGGAAATCGGTTGCTTTCTTCATTACGGGAAGGTCCGATGTACTTCCCATTATAACACTTACAATAGCTTTCATATATCTTTATTTTATTGGATTTTCTTTTATGGTCTTTCCTTTATGATACCCTTACGGTAAGCATAGAGCAGACGTTGCAGGTCGGCCACCTTTACCATAATGCCGCGACCTATGTCTGTATCACGCACCTTTTCGCGTTCACCGACCTTTTCGACGATATTTATTGTACCGTCAATGTCGGTTCCGTTAAGAATGGCCTCCTCGGTTGAGGTAAACGGAGTAAGCTGCACAAGCTCAAAGCCACGACTGTGGTAAACGAGAGTATATCCGGCAATACCTGTACGGTTGTGGTATATCTTGGAGAAACCGCCATCGATGACCATAAGACGTCCGTCGGCCTTGATAGGTGTTTCACCCTTGAACACACGTACAGGAACGTGGCCGTTGATGATGTGACGATGGTCACCTTTCACACCGAATTCGTCAAGGATACGGTCACAAACATCGGCATTGTCACGCAGAATATAGTACCAGCCTTTAGGCTCTTTCTGCACCTCCTTGTCGTCAAGGAGATAACGCTCGAATGTTGCCATTTTTGCCTTGCCGAACAATGGCGATTCAGGGCCACACCACAAATACCAGAAGAAGTCGGCATACTTGTTGCGTACCTCGACATCGACATCATTGTCGAAAGCTGTACGCGCCATACGTTCTACCTTTTTCAAGAGTTCCTTACCCTTGACAGGCACACCGTCAAACACAACCTCACGCATTGAGCCGTCCTCGTTGATAGGCACAGCCGCGTGGAACATCAGGTTCGAGTTGTATATCATATACATACCTCCACGCATAAGCAGGCAGTTCACATGAGCCTGCAGACGCTCACTGCGCATGAACGAGTGTCGCAAGCGGTCCACGACATCCTGCTCCTCGGGAGTCAGGGCATACGGGTTGGCAGGGTCGAATGTAGGCCATAGCTTGTCTTTCAATTCATACTCCTTACCGTCGATAACGACAACGCCTTTATCCTTGTTGATGCCTTCCATTATACAACGGTCCATCATATTCCATTCGGGATGCTGCATTGCTATCTGACCCGACAGCTTGAATTCTATTACAGATATTGCCTTATGCATCTGGGCTATAAGACGTACATCCTTTTCGTTGAAGTTTGTACGCTCCTCATCTACGCGTGGCTGATAGATTTCACATGGGTCGTCGGCATACTGCTCCATGGCAAATGTAGCCAAAGGAACCATATTTATGGCATAGCCGTCTTCAAGAGTTGTCATATTGGCATCGCGCAACGAGAGGCGCAACACGCTGGCTATACAGCAGGTATTACCCGCAGCTGCACCCATCCACAATACATCGTGGTTACCCCATGTAATGTCAAGATGATGATATTCGCACAAGGCGTCCATTATGTGATGCGCACCCGGGCCACGGTCAAAGATGTCGCCAAGGATATGCAGACGGTCAATGACAAGACGCTGTATAAGATAGCACAGCGCGGTCACGAAGTGGTCGGCACGTCCTGTTCCTATAATAGTTTCTATAATGACAGTGAAATAGGCCTGCTTGTTCTGGTAGTCGTTAGCCTCATGCATAAGCTCCTCGATGATGTAGGCATACTCCTCGGGGAGGCTCTTACGAACCTTTGAACGTGTATATTTCGATGACACATTGCGACACACCACAATCAGGCGGTTAAGAGAATTCGTATAATACTCGTTGAGGTCAACACCCGAAAGACGCACCAATTTCAGTTTTTCTTCGGGGTAGTATATAAGAGTACACAAATCCTTTTTCTCTTCCTCGCTTATAGTATTGCCAAAAAGTTCATTAACCTTGCGTTTGATGTTACCCGAAGCATTGCGTAATATATGCTGAAAAGCCTCATGCTCACCATGCAGGTCGGCAAGAAAATGCTCTGTCGGTTTAGGCAGATGAAGAATAGCCTCGAGGTTGATTATTTCCGTTGTCACGCTCGACACAGTAGGAAAATCACGTGCAAGCAGACGCAAGTATCTGAGGTCTTCCTTGACCTCTTCAATTGTTACATGCGGTTTTGACATAATTCTAAATCTTTATGTAAGTCAGAGGCATACAGAAAGCCTCTTTTATATATCGCAAATATACTTAATATTTCACAAAAGGCAAATAATATGCAAAATTACTCTTTGCGCAGCCTTGCAACAGGTATATGCAGTTGTTCCCTATACTTGGCAACAGTGCGTCTTGCGACGCTGTATCCACGTTCCGCAAGCATCTCCTGCAAAGCCTGGTCGGTCAACGGCGAATTCTTGTCCTCGCCATCAACGAGTTCCTTTATTACAGCAAACAGTTCATACACCGACTGTTGCGTTCCGTCGTCTTTTGTTATGCCGTCGCTGAAGAAGTATTTCAGAGGAGATATACTCCAAGGTGTCTGAACATACTTGCTGTTGCTTACGCGCGAAATTGTGGATATGTCAAACCCTGTCATGTTGGCAATATCCTCAAGAATCATAGGTTTGAGATAAGCCTCATCGCCGCCGTTTATAAAGAACTCCTTTTGCCTTGCCACAATGGCACGCATGGTTGAAAGCATGGTATTCTCACGTTGCTGTACCGCGCTGATGAAACCTTTTGCCGCATCTATTTTCTGTTTAAGGAATAACGCGGCAGCCTTCTGTTCCTGATTACCACCGACGAGCTGTTCATCAAGCATCTGCACATATTCGTCGTTCACTTTAAGTTCGGGAACATGAATGTTGTTAAGCGACACATATACGTTGTCATCAACAACATCAAGCACAAAGTCTGGTATTATCTGCTGACGGCTGAAACCGACGCCCTCACTTAAAGAGGCACCCGGTCTTGGGTTAAGACGTACTATATCGGCTATTGCAGCACGACATTCATCGTTTCCGACACCGAGTTTGTCAGCTATCAGTTCCCAGCGTTTTGCCGTAAAGTCATCATAGAAATCACTCACAATACGTTTCTGTAATGTGAGATCACGAGCGCCACTGTTGCGTTCAAGCTGCAGTATCAACGACTCCTGCAGGCTTCTTGCCGCTATGCCGGCAGGCTCAAAGCCCTGAATGAGAGAAAGTACATGAAGTATCTGCTCCCTGTCGGTCATGACATTGCCATAGATGAGCAGTTCGTCTTCAATCTCCGAAATATCCTTACGCAAAAGGCCGTCCTCGTCGAGCGAGCCGATGATATATTCACCTACAGCCATTTCCTGTTGTGTCAACTGCAATTCGCCAAGTTGCTCAAGCAGTGTATCGCCGAACGAGAGCATATCACCCACAGGAATGTCTGCACTGCGGGCATATCCCGTTGACACCGGGATTTCGTCATTACCGCTGTAGTCGTCATCGCTGTCGTGCGATATTTCGTTAACAACATCGCCCTCGCCGGCACTATCTCCCGGCAACTCGTCACGTTCAACAACTTCAAGAGCCGGATTATCCATAACCTCACTACGCACCCTGTCCTCGATTTCCATTGTCGTCAATTCGAGAATCTGAACGGTAAGCAGCTGCTGTGGCGACAGCGTCTGCGTCAATACCTGTTCCTGTTTTTGCGTTTGCGTAAAGGCGTTTTTCACCATGGTAAATCAGTACTTGAAGCTACTTCCTCCAAGGAACTCTCGCACCACCGATGTAGGCGGAAGTTCATTGTCCTGCAAAGGTACTACATATTCCAACAAATGCAAAAGCCTTCGCGCCTCGGAATACTCTTTAATGTTCTGCGGAACGGCACGCAATATCGGCTCTGCGTGTGTCTTCAGCACTGCCAATTCATAGAACAGAGAAGAGTTGAACATTACATCGGCATTCTCCTGATAAGGGAATATCCACTCCTCTTCGCCCTCGCGGACACTTGGCCAACGCTGTATAGTCTCGACAGCCGAATATCCACGGTATTTAGCATCGCGCAACATACGGCGCAACAGGCGGTTGTCCGATGTCGATATATAGTTATGATAATCCAATTTAATTGATGTAAGCGCCGACACATATATGCGGAACTTTTCACTGTCGGCAACCTGCGATGTAAGCAACGGGTTCAGAGCATGTGTACCCTCTATAACAAGAACCATCTGCGGAGTCAGTTTAAGCTTGTTACCCTTGTATTCGCGTTCGCCACTGACAAAGTTGTAATAAGGGAGTTCAACCTCTTCGCCGGCAAGTATTCGTGTCAGCGACTCGTTGAAATATGGCAGGTCAATCGAATATATCGACTCGAAGTCATAATCGCCGTCGGGCTTGCGCGGTGTCTCGGTACGGTTCACGAAGAAATCGTCGAGAGATATTGCATACGGACGCAAGCCACACGCAAGCAGTTGCACGCTCAAGCGTTTGCTGAATGTTGTCTTTCCCGATGATGAAGGACCGGCTATAAGCACTACCCTTGCATTACGTGCCTGTATCTCGTCGGCAATCGTTGACAAACGACGTTCCTGAAGCACCTCCGACACATTTACAAGATCGACACCAAACCCGGCACGGACACCCTTGTTGAAGTCGCCGATAGTCTCTACTCCCATTTTCTGATGCCATTGCAGACGTTCCTCAAAGAGGTCCTGCAATTTATCTTGCGGTATTTTATCTTCAAGTTCTTTTGGGCGCTCCTTATTTGGAACACGCAACAACACGCCATCGGCAAATTTTTCAATTTCAAACAGATTTATATACCCAGTGCTTGGAACAAGACCATGATAATAGCTGTCGATATAGCCGTCAAGTTCATAATAACTTGTATATAGGCGGTCGTATGTCTCGAGCAGCTTGACCTTGTCGGTACGTCCTACCTCGCGGAACAGGTCTATTGCCTCTTCGGTATGACATTCCACCCTCTTGAACGGGATATTGCTCTCTACTATGAGATGCATCTTCTCGCGCACAAGAGCAACCTGCTCTTCGGTGATTTCCCTGTCCATACGGCAATAATAGCCTTTTGAGATAGCATTCTCAAAACGGACAATCTCTCTTGGGAATACCTCGTTCATGGCCTTCATGAATATAAAGGTCAAAGAACGGACATACATACGCATTCCGTCGTCCGAGGTTATATCGATAAACTCCACGTCCTTATTACGATAAATGGTTGTCGCAAGTCCCAGAGTTACATTGTTCACTCTTGCCGCTATTGGGCCATAAGGCATGTCAAGCTCAAGACCATCGTAAATTTCCGACAAAGTAGAACCCTTTGGAAAATCCTTTGTCACTCCGTTGTTAAGACAATAGATATGTATCATGGCGATATTGTTTTACTATGCGAAGATAGGAACAAATTGCAGCAAAGCAACAATTTTCACTAATTTTAAACTAATTCGGCCAATATATACTTGACATTGGCAGAACATTGTATTACATTTGCTTGCAACAAAAGTACCGCTTATGGAAAAAATGGCACAATACATAAAGAGTATCGAGATTGATTCTTTATGGAGCAACCGAAAACATATATACTGGGAGCTACGCCCTGATGTAAACATTTTAAGTGGCAGCAACGGTGTCGGCAAGAGTACAATCATCAACCGTTCGGCACGTCATTTGAAAGTGATGCGTAAGGGACTTATAACAGCCAATCCCGAGGACGGAGTACGAATAACATTCTACCCCGAAGATGCACAAGGCATACATTTTGATGTCATAAGCAGTATTGACCGTCCCATATTGAGCGGCGACATGCTTGAAAAGATTCCCGGAGCAGACATACGCACCGAGCTCGACTGGCAGCTATACAACCTGCAACGCCGCTATCTCAACTATCAGGTAAACGTGGGCAACCGCATAATAACCTTGCTGACATCGGGCAACCACGACGACCAACGCCTTGCCACAGAACTGACAAAGCCAAAGAAGCTTTTCCAGGACATGGTTGACGAGCTTTTCGCCCCGACAGCAAAGACCATTGCACGCGACAGCAACGAGATATTCTTCAACCAGTACGGCGAAACAATCTCGCCATACGTGCTATCTTCGGGCGAGAAGCAGATGCTTGTAATCCTGCTCACAGCACTTGTGCAGGAGAACCGCCCCGGAGTAATGCTTATGGACGAGCCTGAGATTTCACTGCATATCGAATGGCAGCAACGTCTTATAAGCCTTGTACGCACCCTGAACCCCAATACACAGATAATATTGTGTACACATTCACCGGCAATAATAATGGACGGCTGGATGGACGCTGTTACTGAGATTGAGGATATTACAAAATAAACACCGACAAATGAGATATGAAAAGGCTCACTGAATATCTCAATTCAAACTTCATAGAGGCGGCCAATTCACTACGTCCAAAGAGAGCCGCACAACGCATCATAGCATACGTAGAAAGTTATGATGACATATCTTTTTGGCGTTCGGTATTCAACGAGTACGAAAGCGACAAGCTACATTTCGAGATACTGTTGCCGGCACGTACCAAGCTTACCAAAGGCAAGAAACAGGCAATGATGAACATGCTCGGCAAGGCGTACGGCCGTAACATGATAGCCTGCGTTGACAGCGATTACGACTACCTCTTACAAGGCGCTACAGCCACATCGCGTCAGATGCTGAACAACCGATATATCCTTCACACATATACATACGCGATAGAGAACTACAGATGTTATGCCGACAGCCTGAAGCAGGTATGCGTCCTTTGCACACAGAACGACAGGAACGTCATTGACTTCAACGAGTTCTTCAAGCTGTATTCACGCATCTGCTACCCGTTGTTTGCATGGAATATTCTCTTGTACCGCAAGCAGGACACAAGAACAATGAGCATGCTCAAGTTCTGCGAGATAGTACGTTTGTCGTCGTTCACCGTTGGCAACCCTGCATATTCATTACAACAACTCAGCAACCGCGTAAACCACAACATCAAACTTTTGGAGAACCAACACCCGGAACTTATAAACGAGTGCGAGGAGCTGAAGAAGGAACTTACCGGACTTGGCATACACCCCGACGAGACATATTTCTATATACAGGGACATCATATAATGAACAATGTTGTCATGCGAGTGATGCAACCCGTATGCCGCCACCTACGCAACAAACGCGAAGAGGAAATTGGCAAGTTGGCGTACCACCGCCAGCAATACAACAATGAGCTCGCGTCGTACCGCCACAGCCAATGCGATGTAGCCATGATGCTTAGCAAGAACACCGACTACAAGGATGCACCGCCATACTTACGGCTAAAGGCAGACATTGAAGAGTTACTGAAAATTGTATAGAAGAATACAAAAACAGCGAAGTTCTAAAAAGAACTTCGCTGTTTTAATGTATAAGTTTTAAGATTGTTAAGCTCGCTTGCACAAGCTTTCACTTTTCAGTTTTCACTTCGTGCAACCTTGGCTGCGCTCGTTGCGTGTGAAAATGAATTTTCACCCACTCGCTTGCACAAGCTTTCCGTTTTATCTGCACACGGCACGAACGGAACGACCATAATAGCGGCCACTTGTCCAGACTGAACTTGTATTCTCAAAATTCAAGTAGTATGCATCGCGACAGATTTCACTACTCAACGAACTCGACCAATAGTCACCACTACTACTCCTCTCGTAGATATCGGTGTCGTATCGGTAGCTCGCGGCAGGGAGGAATATGCTATTACCATTCGGGCCGGTAACCCTGTAGCCATCAACACCATTAAGAGTTTCCTTTTCCCAGTTACATTCAAGACGCAATTCATCCTGTTCCGCCTTGGTAGGCATACGCCAAGCACCACCCCATTTCACGTTAGCAACATCGTCTTCCGGGTCAAGAACTGTCTTGTCATCAAATGTACCCAAATGACCATTTGTACAGTATTTACTCATCGTATCATCAGTTCCTTGACACCATTTATATGTAGCCCAACTATAATCTGCTTTTTCTTCAGTTTCACCCCAAGCATAGTAACCGCCGCATTCTTCAGGACTTACAGCACCGACGTTATAGGCAGCCCACTTGACACCACTTGGAAGACCTAAATCAACTTTTGGCCTTGCGAACATTGCAGTCAGGACAATATCCTCTTTTGCAACAAATTTCCACGTCATTCCGTCGTTTCTCTTTGTATTGCCAACAAACCAGCCTATGAATTCGTAACCTGCGTCAGGAACAGCAACAACCTCTACTGCAACGCCTGCCAAAATTTCTATGGATGTCCCCTCGTGATTGGTGATTGAAGCCTTACCTCCTTCAATGCTACTGACTTGTATCGAACAAGGATAAGAATCATTTCCAGCACAGGAAACGAACAAAACCAAAAGAACTGCTATAACCCCAAGAGTAAGGGAAACTACTTTTTTCATCGTATTTTATTTTGTTGATTTTTATTATCTCTTCTTCCAGAATACCGGTGTAAGCAACAACAGTACCGCGAAGAATTCAAGACGACCCACAAGCATCTGGAATGCACTGAACCATTTTACAAAGCATGGCAATGTGGCAAATGAGTCCATTGGGCCATAATGACCGAGTGCAGGGCCCACATTACCCACCGAAGCTACGGAAAGGCCGAAAGAGTCGAGGAAGTCGAGTCCAAAGCCCATATTCACCACAAGTCCTATTATCAGCAAGAATATGTATATAACGGTATAGGCCAGAATTGCCGACTGTACCGATGTGGGCACAACCTTACCAGCCATACGCACCGGAATGACAGCGTTCGGGTGGACAATGCGTTTGAACTCATTCATCATCACCTTGAAAAGGATTGATATACGCACGCATTTCATGGCTCCCGATGTTGAACCGGAACATGCTCCAAAGAACATAAGCGCACAGAGCGACAGCCACAGAATCGGCACCCACACCACATAGTTCGCTGTTGCAAAGCCTGTCGTTGTCTGTATTGAAACGACCTGGAACAATGCTGTTCGGAACGACAGCTCCGCATCGGCAGATGTTGTAACATACAATCCTATGGATATTACAATGGTAAATATCAGGACTATCGATGTATAGGTCTTTGCCTCGGTGTCACGCAACAGTTCCTTGAAACGGAACTTGAAGATGAAGAGATAGAGCAACGACATGTTTATACCGCTGAGGAACATGAACAGCGTTGTGACATATTCTATCTGTGGAGAATTGAACGCCGCTATACTTTCCTGCTTGGTAGAGAAACCGCCCGTCGCGATTGTTGACATTGAGTGGCACAACGAGTCGAACCAGCCCATTCCTGCGAAATGGTACGAAACGGTTGCTATAAGGGTAAGGCCCACATATATTGTCAATATCCAACGTGCTGTAACGGAAATTCGGGGGTGTAACTTCGCACGCATAGGGCCTACCGACTCTGCCGCAAAAAGGTGTATGTCGCTCAATCCGAATATAGGGAATATGGCAACGGTAAAGAAGATGATACCCAAACCACCGACCCAATGGGTCATCATACGCCAAAAGAGAAGTGATTTTGGCAAGGCTTCAATATCCTGCAATATGGTAGCTCCTGTTGTAGAGAAACCCGACATCGTTTCATAGAAAGCGTCGGTAAAGGTTGGGATATACCCTGTAAGCATGTAAGGCAATGAGCCGAAAAGCGAGAATATTATCCAGCACAGCGTCACGACTATATAACCGTCCTTGCGGGATATATTGCGTTCAGTGCCATTACACAGATATGTAAACAGCGAGCCTACCCCGACCATCGAAGCTATTGAGATGAGCAACGGACGCATAACCGGCTCATCGTAGTACAACGCCACAGGCACACAGCCGAGCAAGAAAATTGCTTCGACATAGAGCAACAGGCCTATTATTCGAAATATGATTTTTGGGTGGAACATCACTTAAAGTATTTTTCCAGTTTCTTCAATACATGCTCACGACAGAAGACAACAACGTGGTCACCGGCCTGTATCATGGTATTTCCCGTTACGTTCATACCCTCGCCGTTACGTATAAGACCTCCGATGTTGGCACCTTCGGGCAAGCCCAGGTTCTTGACAGGCTTTCTTGTAATGTAGCTGTCCTCGCGCACCGGAAACTCTGCCACGACTGCCTGGATAAACGAGAGGCACTTGACGCTGAGAACGTCGGTGTTGAGCAACATCTGGAAGATTGTGCTGGCTGCGATTTTCTTCTTGTTTATGACAGAGCCGATATCCATACTCTCTGCCATAGATATATAATCGATATTTTCTATCTCGGATATGGTACGGAACACTCCGCCACGCTTTGCCGCCATACAGGCAAGGATATTTGTTTCGGAGTTGTCGCCAAGAGCAATAAAGGCGTCGGTGCGGTCGATACCTTCGCTGCGCAGCAGTTCAGGGTCGCGTGCGTCGCCGTTGATTATCATCACCCTGTCATCGACAAGTTCAAGAAGCTTGTGGCAACGGTTAAGGTCGCTCTCGATAATCTTGACGTTTACATCGTCGGGGATAAGGTTGGCTGTACGCACTGCTATGCGGCTGCCACCCATGATTATGATGCTGTTCACCTCGGTAAACTCCTCCTTACCGCAGATGTTACGCATGTATTGTATCTGGTCACTTGTCGTCATAAAGCAGACAAGGTCGTTGACCATAATCATATCGTTACCACGAGGGATTATTGTTTCATCGCCTCTCTGTATTGCCACAACGTGATATGGTATATCGCTTGGAAAATCCTTCAACGGAATACCCTTGATGGTCGCATTATCTCTGATTTTTACGCCTATCATCACCAAGGCACCGTCACCGAACTCAAGCATCTGGCGCATCCAGCTGTACTTGATGTTTGTAGCGATTTCTTCGGCAGCGAGCTGCTCGGGGTAAATTAGAGTATCAACACCCAACGACTCGAAATAGGCCTTATGCTTGGGTTGCAGATATTCATAGTTGTCGATGCGGGCAATTGTTTTCTTTGCACCGAGGTAATGGGCAAGAATACATGCCGTTATATTACGGCTCTCGTCGGGAGTAACGGCTACAAAAAGCTCCGCATTGTCAACACCTGCCGACTTCAGCGCAGATATTTTTGTCGGGTCACCGACAATTGCCTGCAAGTCGAAAAGCGACTCCATCTTTCCGAGTTTCTCCTCGCTCTCATCAAGCAGAACCACATTCTCATTTTCTACCGAAAGCATCTTGGCCAAGTGTGTTCCTACAGCACCTGCGCCGGCGATAACGATTCTCATAGGTTCTTGAATTTTAGAATAGTACGCAAAACACTCTCCTTATCCATTCCGCAGACACGATACAACTCTTCGGGTGTACCATGTTCAACGAATTTGTCGGGGATACCTATTACTTCAACCTTTGGAGCATATCCGTTGGCTGTCATATACTCGACAACGGCACTGCCAAGACCACCTGTTACACAGCCGTCTTCCAGAGTAACGACATATTTGAACTTTTCACCTACCTCACGAAGGATTTCGGTGTCGATTGGTTTAAGGAAACGCATATCGTAATGTGCGACACTCACACCCTGCTTTTCAGCCTCATCGACAACGCTCTCCATTACCTTTCCGAGTGGGCCCAATGTAAGGAATGCCACATCATTACCCTCGCGCAACAGACGGCCTTTACCTACCTCGACCGCCTCGAGAGGACATCGCCAATCGACAAGAGAGCCCTTGCCACGCGGATAGCGTATGACAAACGCGCCCATATCGGGTTGTACTGCGGTAAACATGAGCCTACGCAATTCACATTCATCGTAAGGCGAAGATATGGTAAGGTTGGGGATAGGACGAAGATATGCGAGGTCGAAAGCACCATGATGTGTTGGGCCGTCCTCGCCGACAATTCCTGCCCTGTCAAGACAAAGCACAAAATTCAGGCGTTGTAAAGCAACATCGTGAATAAGGTTGTCATATCCACGTTGCATGAACGATGAATAGATATTACAGAACGGTAATGCTCCACCCTTTGCCAGACCGGCAGAGAATGTTACTGCATGACCTTCAGCTATACCGACATCAAAGAAGCGTTCAGGCAGCTCATTCATAAGCTTGTTCATTGAACAGCCGGTAGGCATAGCAGGTGTTATGCCGACAATTCTTTCGTCGGCCTTTGCCAACTCCACGAGTGTTTCGCCGAACACGTCCTGAAAACGCGGACTGCCACCCTCTGTAACTATACGTTCACCTGTTTCGATATCGAAAATACCGGGCTGATGCCATACTGTCGCGTTCCTCTCGGCAGGCTCCCAGCCTTTTCCCTTTACTGTATGTATATGCAACATACGAGGGCCTTTCATGTCCTTTATACTGCGGAGCATACGCACAAGTTCATGCACGTCGTGTCCGTTTATTGGGCCGAAATAACGCGCACTCATTCCCTCGAAGATATTACGCTGACGGAAAAGCATTGCCTTAAGACCGTTGTTGAAACGGATAAGTGCATTTGCACGCTCCTCGTTCAAGAGGCCTATTTTACGTAATCCCTGAGCTATCTTATAACGTATCTTGTTGTATATTCTTGACGAATGCATAGAGATGAGCAGCTGGCTCATACCGCCTACACTCTTATCGATAGACATATTGTTGTCGTTAAGGACAACAAGCAGGTTGTTAGGCGTATTCGACAGGTTATTCAATCCCTCATAAGCCAGACCGCCGCTCATTGAGCCGTCACCGATGATTGCAACGACATGTTCATCTCGTCCCTGTAACTTAGCCGACACCGACAAACCGAGAGCCGCAGAAATTGAAGTAGAAGCATGACCTGCGACAAACGAATCATAATCACTCTCGTCGGGCGACGGGAATGGCTTAATGCCACCGAACTTACGGTTTGTATGGAAACGGTCGCGACGACCGGTAAGAATTTTATGCCCGTATGCCTGATGTCCAACATCCCAGACAAGCTTGTCGTCGGGAGTAGAGAACACATAATGCAAAGCAACGGTCAACTCCACAGAGCCAAGGCTCGATGCGAAATGACCGGGGTTATTCGCCAATGAATCTATAATAAAACCCCTCAGCTCACTACAGACCTGCGGAAGGTCTTTTTCGGGCAGCGCTCTAAGATCTGCCGGTGAATTTATCTTTTGGAGCAAAGGATATTTTGTCAAATCTTCCATTCAGTAAATGTTTTAAACATACATGTTTACAAATAAACAAGCGTGCTCTTTACAATTTCTGCACAAATATACTACAATTCTTAATGAAGTTAACTATTTTTGCGATTAATAATAGCGATTTGAAAGATTGACCGCATTATTCACCACTATGACAAACTTCAGAACAACCATAGAACTAACCAAAAGCAGCCACAGCATAAGCCACAAAAGCAATATCCTGCTTGCCGGCTCCTGCTTTGCCGACAATATGGGTACAAGGCTTGCCGAAAGGAAGTTCAACATTGGAATAAACCCTTTCGGTGTATTGTATAACCCGCTTTCAATATCCGCAATGCTTATGAGGATTATTGAAGGTAAGCCGTTCACAGCCGAATCGCCCGAACTTGTCGGGCACAACGGCAAATGGCACAGCATGTTACACCATGGCGACTTTTCGCGCAACACAAAAGAGGAACTTCTTGATGTCATCAACCAAAGCATAAACGAGAACCACGAGAGGGTAAAAAAATGCGATACGGTAATTTTGACGTTAGGAACGGCATACGCATATATATTCAACAGAACCAATGACATTGCCGGCAATTGCCACAAACTGCCAGCAAAGGAGTTCACACGCCGCCTGCTCGGCATTGAAGAGATTGTCGGCAGCCTGTCGGCAGCTATTGACACGTATCGCAGGACAAACCCGGAGATAAGGTTCATATTTACCGTCAGCCCCATACGCCACCTGCGCGACGGAGCACACGACAACCAGAAAAGCAAGGCCACACTCCTGCTTGCCATAGACAGGTTGGTGGAACTGTACCCCGACAACACAGCATATTTCCCTGCATACGAGATTCTCCTTGACGAGCTGCGCGACTACCGTTTCTATGCCGATGACATGATACACCCGTCGCATGTAGCGGTTGAATATATATGGGAGTGCTTTGGCAAGTGCTATTTCAATGACGACACACACCGTCTGAACAAAGAGATTGAAGATGTGGTGCGCGCCATAGGACACCGCCCCTTCGATGCCGATTCCGAAGGATATAAAACTTTTTTACGCAACTTATTAGGAAAAATAGAGGCCATTGAGGATAAAAATCCGTATCTTGACTTCGAAAATGAAAAAATGCAATGCAATACACTGTTGAACAGATAACGAACATACTGAGAGCAAAGAGCGTGCTTTCGACACCCGACAGCATTGTTGCACGCCTGCTGACCGACAGCCGTTCTCTCAGTTTCCCCGAGGAAACCATGTTTTTTGCCATAAAGACAAAGCATGGCGACGGGCATAAATATATCAACGAATTGTACCATAGAGGAGTACGTAATTTCGTTGTCAACACTATTGACAATTTCAAGGAGTTGCATGGAGCGAATTTCATTATTGTCGAAGACAGTCTTGAAGCCCTGCAAATGCTTGCGACATATCACCGTTCACAGTTCGACATTCCTGTTGTCGGCATCACCGGCAGCGACGGCAAGACCATTGTCAAGGAGTGGCTCTACCAACTCACAGCCTGCAACTATGCCGTTACACGCTCGCCCCGAAGCTACAATTCACAGATAGGCGTTCCGCTCTCGGTGTGGAAGTTGGGCGACGACAGCACACTCGGCATTTTCGAGGCAGGCATTTCACAGATACAGGAGATGGATAATCTGCAAAGGATTATCAAGCCCACGATAGGTATCGTAACCAACATAAGCAGCGCACATCAGGAGAATTTCAGCACCATGCAGGAAAAGTGCATGGAAAAACTCTCACTGTTCCGCAAATGCGAGATTGTAATATACAATGCCGACGACCCATTGCTTGCAAGTTGTGTCACCCGCTCACATCTGCCGTCGCGAGAGATTGCATGGTCGCGCAAAGACCCCGAACGCCCGCTATATATAAAGTCGATAGAAAAAGACGATACAGGCACAACGGTAAAATACCATTACCTGACAATGGAAAACAGCTATCGTATTCCATTCCTCGACGACGCCTCGATAGAAGATTCCATAAGCTGCCTTGCTGCGGCATTGTATCTTATGATTCCCGCCGAAGTAATTGCAGAACGCATGGCGCAGCTCGAACCGGTTGCGATGCGCCTTGAAGTAAAAGAGGGCAAACGCGGCTGCCTCATCATAAACGACAGCTACAATTCCGACACGGCTTCGCTTGACATTGCGCTTGACTTTATGGAACGTCGCAGCGCGACACTCCCCCACCTGAAGCGCACACTGATACTTGCCGACATAAAACAGACCGGCGAGAGCGCACAGACGCTTTACAGGATAGTTCTCGAATACCTCGAAGCAAGAAAAATCGAAAAGTTCATAGGTATTGGCAAGGACATAAATTCCCAAGCGGCGAAATTCAAGAAGTCAAACATTGAATGCCACTTCTTCAACAGCACAGAAGAACTGCTTTCTTCACATATACTCAACGGAATGCATGACGAGTGCATACTTATCAAAGGCTCACGTTCATTCCATTTCGAAGATGTTTCGGAGGCGTTGGAAAAGAAGGTACACCAGACAATACTCGAAGTAAATTTAAGCGCACTGCGCGACAACCTCAACCACTACCGCAACAACCTCTTGCCAAGCACCAAAACAATATGCATGGTCAAGGCGTCGGCATACGGTGCAGGCGCGCTCGAAGTAGGCCGTACCCTGCAAGAGTGCAATACCGACTATCTTGCCGTTGCCGTTGCCGATGAAGGTGCCGAACTGCGCAAGGAAGGGATAACGACAGGCATTATTGTAATGAACCCGGAACCGAGCTCATACCACACATTATTCGACAACAAGCTGGAGCCCGAGGTATATAGCTTCGGCATGCTGAAATCGCTCATTCATGCCGCTTGTCACGAAGGTATAACCGACTACCCAATACACATAAAGATTGACACCGGCATGCACCGACTCGGCTTCTTGCCCGAGGAGATTCCGGCATTGATTGAAGCGTTGAAACGCCAGAGTGCGCTTACACCGCGCTCGGTATTCTCACATTTTGCAGGAAGCGACAGCCCCATGTTCGACGAATTCACAAGAACACAGCAGAAACGTTTCAACAAAGCTGCAGACGAACTGCAAGAAGCATTCAAGCACAAGATTCTGCGTCATATATGCAACAGCGCCGGTGCAGAACGCTTTACCGAAGCACAACACGACATGGTACGTCTGGGATTGGGACTTTACGGTATCTCCCCCATAGGCGAAGATGCCACACTACGCCCCATATCGACATTGAAGACCATTATTTTACAGATACATGATGTGCCTGCAGACGAAACGGTAGGCTACAGCCGTAAAGGCACATTGACACGCAATTCGCGCATAGCGGCGTTGCCTATAGGATATGCCGACGGCCTGAACCGCAGACTCGGAAACGGCAAAGGCTACTGTATAATAAACGGCAAGAAAGCTCCATACATTGGAAACATCTGTATGGACGTTTGCATGGTTGATGTTACCGATATAGACTGCAAGGAGGGTGATATTGTCGAGATATTCGGCAAAGAGCTGCCTGTAAGCACCATTGCCGAATGGCTTGAAACCATTCCTTACGAAGTGCTTACATCGGTATCGAACAGAATAAAGAGAGTCTATTACAGCGATTAAACAGCAAATGCAGCGACGTGTCGCTGCATTTGCTGTTTTTAGAGGAGATTCATTATAAAGATATAGAATATCAGCAACGGTGTTATGTAGCGCAACATAAACACTATTACCGGTGTAACATACTTGTTTATTGTTCCGTTGTTTGTAAGTTCCTCTTTCATGAAGTTACGTTCCAGGAACCACGAAACGAGGACACAGGTAAACATTGCGCCCAAAGGCATCATTACATTTGCTGTCAGCTTGTCGAATATGTTCAGATAATCTATTCCGAACAACGAACTGAATGTCAGCGCACTCAACAGGACAGATATTCCTGTGGTAGTGATTGCCGCAGCCTGTCTTGACAACTTAAATTCTTCGGCAAAATATGCAGTCAACACCTCGTGGAACGAAATTGTCGAAGTCAATGACGCCAACATTACCAACACGAAAAAAATGGTTGACCACAGCGGTGCAAACGGCATTCCGTTAAAAATTTCAGGCAATGTAACGAACACCAATGACGGACCTTCCGAGGGCTGTATTCCTGCACTGAACACCGCAGGGAAGATAACCAGACCGGCAAGCACCGACACAAGCAGAGTCAACAAAGACACATTCAAAGATGTTGTAACAAGGTTGTTGTTCTTCTTGAAATATGACGAATATGTAACCATGCAGCCCATTCCTACCGATAGTGAGAAGAATGCCTGACCTATAGCCATCATTATTGTTTCGGGCTTGAAAGCCTCGGAGAAGTCACACGACAGGAAGAAACGATAACCGTCTGTTGCACCCGGCATGAATGCCACACGCACAGCCATTACAATGAGAATTATAAAAAGCAACGGCATCATTATCTTCGACGCCTTCTCTATACCCTTTTCCACACCACGCGAAACAATGATATGGGTTAAGAGTATGAATACCACACCGTATATGAGAGGCCTCCACGAGGCTTGGAATTCCTTGAACTGCTCGGTAAACGGCAATGCAGAGGTATATAGTTCCGTCGTGGCCGAATTTACAAGATACTCCAACGACCAGCCCGCAATAAGATAATAATATCCCGAAATGAACAACGCCGACAAGACACTGCCATATCCAAGCCAACTCCACATCTTGGATATAGAACGATATGCACCGACCGCATTCTTGCGTGTCTTACGCCCTATGGCAAACTCCGCAAGCATGGCAGGGATTCCCACCACTAGAACACTCAATAGAAAGACAAGAAGGAAGGCTGCTCCGCCGTGTTTACCTGCGATATAAGGAAAACGCCACAGCGCACCAAGACCGATAGCGCTTCCGGCAGCAACCAATATAACACTCAATTTACCTCCAAACGAGGCACGTTTATTTTCGCTCATACAAATTCAAGTAATAGAAATGAGCCGCGAAAATAGTAAAAAAAAAGTAAACGAGCCGTATGTTTATACAGCTCGTTTACTTTTTTAATATCTTTTAGACCAAATGTGCTATATGTTGCTCGCGGTCACCATGCAAAAGGTCGATGACAGGAATCTCAACCATTGTGTAGCAACCGGGCTGCTGACGCATTGTAGCACGTGCGCAACATACAAGCACCTGTGCTGTCAATGCAGGATTGTTGATTCTCATGTTGAACTCGAACAGCTGGTTCTGGGTTGTACCCGACACACCCTTGCGTGTAAGATTTACACCATGACCCATGTCAAGAAGGTCATCGACACAAGGAACGTTGATTACGTGAGTCTCGTCGTTCACGAAATAAGGATCGGACTTGATTGTTGCGGCAACCTGATTGAAATCATATCCCTCTTCAAGTTCGATATAAACCATACGGCGATGTATTCCTGTTCCGACAGGGATTGTCATTGAAAGAGCAGCTTTGACACCCTCGACTGCCTTGACAGCAACAGTGTGTCCCATACTCATTCCCGGACCGAAGTTTGTATATGTTATACCCTTTGGAGCTATTGCCTCAAGCAATGTACGCACAACAGAGTCACTTCCCGGGTCCCAACCTGCTGAAATGATTGCAACGGCATTACCAGCTTCGGCACTCTCGCCCAAAGAACGACGCAGGTCAAGAATCTTTGAGTGTATATCAAAACTGTCAACAGTATTTATTCCAAGTGCAAGAATATCCTTTGCATACTTTTCGACACTGCGTGTAGGTGTTGAAAGAATTGCAACATCAACATCACCCAATTCGCGGATATCCTTTACAACATTATAACCTTCGAGTTCCTGTGGGAGGTTTTCAGCTCCTGAACGACGTACTATACCAGCAACCTCAAAATCAGGTGCAGCGTTCAACGCCTGAAGTGTATATTTTCCGATATTGCCATAACCTACTATGGCTGCTCTTATTTTTCTCATATAACTATATTTTGTTTTATGGTGCGAATATATATAAAATCCTAAATTTATCATTAAACAGAGCCGTTTTTTTAGCATTATTAACCAAACGGGAAAACACCTTACCCTGTGTAACTTATTGGGGAAGAGCATACATGTCGCACGCGAACATTATATAATAATAAAAGAGTGACCGCAAATTATTCGCGGTCACTCTTTTATTGTCAATGAATGTAATTCATCTTATTCTTTATCGTTACGTGGACGACGCTGTTCGCGTGGCTCGCGTTCGCGACGTGGACGACGCTCGCGCTCCTCGTAACCCTCAGGTTTCTCGATAAGAGCCTTGCGAGAGAGCTTGAACTTACCTGTCTTAGGATCGATTTCAACAAGCTTAACCTGCAACTTGTCGCCCTCGTTGATACCGGCCTCTTCCATAGTCTCGAAACGTTTCCAATCGATTTCAGAGATATGCAACAGACCGTCCTTACCAGGCATGAACTCTACGAATGCACCATAAGGCATCACGCTGCGTACTGTACCCTCGTAAACCTCGCCTGCCTCAGGAATTGCAACGATAGCCTTGATTTTTGCAATAGCATCGTTGATAGCCTGACCGTTGTTTGCTGCGATTTCGATGATACCCTCACCGTCAACCTCTTCGATAGAGATTGTTGCACCGGTCTCTTCCTGCATACCCTGGATAATCTTACCGCCAGGGCCGATAACAGCACCGATGAACTCCTTAGGAATACGCATTGTCTCGATGCGTGGAGCGTGAGGTTTGAGTTCTGCACGAGGCTCAGCAATACATTCTGTAATTTTGCCGAGAATATGCATACGACCGTCACGAGCCTGGTTAAGAGCCTTTTCAAGGATTTCGTATGAAAGACCGTCAACCTTGATATCCATCTGTGTAGCTGTGATACCGTCAACAGTACCTGTTACCTTGAAGTCCATATCGCCCAAGTGGTCCTCATCGCCGAGGATGTCGCTCAATACGGCATATTTCTCTTCACCTGCATTCTTGATAAGACCCATAGCGATACCCGATACAGGTTTCTTGATCTTAACACCTGCATCCATAAGTGCCAATGTACCGGCACAAACAGTAGCCATAGAAGAAGAACCGTTAGATTCGAGGATATCTGATACTACGCGAACGCAATATGGATAGTCGGCAGGAATCATGTTCTTCAACGCACGGCAAGCGAGGTTACCGTGACCGATTTCACGACGGCCTACACCACGCTGTGCACGAGCCTCACCTGTTGAGAATGGAGGGAAGTTATAGTGCAACAAGAAACGTTCTGTTCCCTGATTCATTACATCGTCGATGATTTTCTCGTCACGCTTTGTACCGAGTGTAACAGTTGTCAAAGACTGTGTCTCACCACGTGTAAACACTGCTGAACCGTGAGGGCCTGGGAGATAACCTGCCTCACACCAGATGTGACGGATTTCAGTTGTCTTACGACCGTCAAGACGCTTGCCCTCGTCAAGGATGCAACGACGCATAGCCTCTTTTTCAACATCGTGATAGTAGCGGTCGATAAGAGCGCCCTTCTCTTCGAGTTCCTCTTCTGTGAACTGAGTCTTGAATTCAGCCTTGATAGCTTCGAAAGCCTCGCCACGACCATGCTTGTCATTGTTACCGCTTGCAGCAACTGCGTATGCCTTAGCATAGCAAGCCTCGTGAACCTGAGCACGGAGTTCTTCGTCGTTAACCTCGTGGCAATACTCACGCTTAACAGTTGAGCCAACCTCTTCCATAAGCTCCATCTGAGCCTTGCAATGAACCTTGATAGCCTCGTGAGCCACCTTCATTGCCTCAAGAAGGTCGTTTTCAGAAACCTCTTTCATTTCACCCTCAACCATCATAATGTTGTCGTATGTAGCGGCAACCATGATATCCATATCAGCCTCCTCAAGCTGTGCGAATGTCGGGTTAACGACAAACTCACCAGCGATACGTGCAACACGTACCTCTGAGATTGGTCCACCGAAAGGAATATCAGAAACTGCGAGAGCCGCAGAAGCTGCAAGACCTGCAAGAGCGTCAGGCATATCAACACCGTCAGCAGAGCAGAGCATGATGTTTACGTAAACCTCTGCGTGGTAGTTATCGGGGAATAGAGGACGTAGAGCGCGGTCAACCAAACGGCAAGTAAGGATTTCGTAATCCGAAGCCTTTCCTTCACGTTTTGTAAAACCACCGGGGAAACGGCCGAAAGCCGCATATTTCTCTTTGTACTCTACCTGTAAAGGCATAAAATCGGTGCCTGGAACAGCGTCTTTAGCTGCACAGACTGTGGCCAAAAGCATCGTATTGCCCAAGCGCAACATTACTGCGCCGTCAGCCTGCTTTGCAAGCTTACCTGTTTCAATGGTAATTATTCTACCATCGGGCAAAGCCACATTTTTTGTAACAACATTCATCTTAAATTATTTTTTAAATACATTTTTTATTGTAATTCTCGCAAAGATATACAAATTTCCACATTTTAACTATCTTTGTACATCAAATATTTGACAAATATGATTTTTTTGAAACCCCACTCATTTTTTTACGCTATAATTTCGGGAGCGATACTGTTGTTTTCGGCATGCAGCCACAAGGCCAACGAAGAGAATTTCACCGTTAAAGGCAAGATAGCCAATGCGGAAGGCAAGATGATATACCTTTCAAACATCGGTGTCAAGAATATAATTCCGCTCGATTCTGCAAAAATCGACAAGAACGGCGAATACTCTTTCAGCCGACCACGCCCGGCAAGCTATGAGTTCTTTTTCCTTGCCATCGAGGGAGAAAAGCCGATAACATTCGCCATTGATTCGACCGAAACGGTTGTCATTAACAGCGATGCCAAGAATTTCTACGGCACATACACCGTCGAAGGCAACAGCGCAAGCACAGAGATAAAAGAGATGAAAGAGTTGCAGGAAGCACTCGAAAAGCAGGTAAACGAAATGCTCAAGAGCACATCACCTGCAATCTACAAGACAAGGAGCGACATTTATGCTCTTATTGGAGATTTCAAGGAGAATATCATAAAGCAATACATTGTTCCTGCGCCAAGCAAAGCAGGTGCATACTACGCATTGTCGCTCACCCTCAACGGAGAGCCATTGTTCCAGCCCAAGAACAACAGGAACGATAGCAAGTGCTTTGCAGCCGTAGCCACAGGACTGAAACAGAGATTCCCTACAGCCAAACGTACACAACACCTATGCAAAATAGCAGAAGAGGCATTGGCAGCAACACGTCCCCAGAAGACAAAGACCGTAGAAGTTGAAGAGGGAGATATAAGCACTGTGGGACTGTTCAACATCAAGTTGCCGAATGCCGATGGCGACTCTATCTCGCTATCCTCATTTGCCGGA
This sequence comes from Bacteroidaceae bacterium, assembly GCA_017647225.1. Lineage (GTDB taxonomy): Bacteria > Bacteroidota > Bacteroidia > Bacteroidales > Bacteroidaceae > HGM04593. Next base: position 61,928 of record JAGCLA010000031.1, read on the forward strand.
AAAGCGGTACTTCTCGACTTCACCGTTTACGAAGATGCCAAAATAAGCGGACGCAACATTAACCTGCGCGAAATCTACAGGAAATACCACGACAGAGGATTTGAGATTTATCAGGTGTCATACGATTCACGCGAGCACTTCTGGCAGCAGTCGGCAAGCAACCTCCCATGGGTATGCGTACGCGACGGCGAGGGCGCACGTTCATCATATCTAAGACTCTACAACGTGCAGTCTTTACCAACATTCTACCTGATAGACAAGAACAACGAAATTGTTTTGCGCGACAGCCAGATAAGCAATCTCGAAGAGGAAATTGAGAAACTCCTAAAATAAGTTACAAAAAGCCAAATAGCTAAAAAATAACACTTTTTATTTGGTTTATACAATTAAAGGGGTTACCTTTGCAACAGAAATAAAGAGGGAAATTGGGTTCCGGCACTTGTGTTGGAATCCTTTGTTTTACTGTTTTTTAATAAGAGAATATCATGAGTTATATGTCCGAAGAGGGCTACAAGAAACTGTTAGCCGATTTGAAAGAGTTGGAGGCGAAGCGTCCCGAAGTTGTTCGCCAAATAGCTGAGGCGCGTGATAAGGGCGACTTGTCAGAGAATGCTGAATACGATGCAGCAAAAGAGGCACAGGGCTTGTTGGAGATGAGAATTAACGAGCTCAAACTCATCATTGCTGATGCCAAAATCATTGATACCACCAAGTTGAACACCGACACAGTACAGGTTTTGACAAAGGTTGGTCTCAAGAATACAAAAACCGGCACAACAATGCAATACACAATTGTACCTGAGAGCGAGGCAAATCTCCGCGAAGCGAAGATTTCCATCAACACACCTATCGCTAAAGGTCTTTTGGGTAAGAAGGTTGGTGACCTTGCAGAGATTACCGTACCACAGGGTAAGTTGTTCCTCGAAATCACAAGCATATCATTCTAATATATGGCTACAATCTTCAGCAGAATAGTTGCAGGCGAAATACCGAGCTACAAGGTTGCAGAGAACGAGCAGTTCTATGCATTCCTCGACATCAACCCACTTACAAAGGGACACACACTTGTTATCCCAAAACGCGAGGTTGACTATTTCTTCGACCTTACCGACGAAGAGATTGCTGCCATGCAGATTTTTGCAAAAAAAGTTGCCGAGGGCATCAAACGTGCTTTCCCATGCATAAAGGTAGGACAAGCAGTGTTGGGGCTTGAAGTTCCCCACGCACATATACACCTTGTACCAATGCAAAGCGAGAAGGACATGCTCTTCACCAACCCCAAGCTACAACTCACTCCTGAAGAATTCAAGGAGATTGCAGAGAAAATAAATAACGAGATTGCCTAATGGCAATCTCTTTTTTTATACCTTTGCTAAAGCAGATATAAAAAACATAAGACATGCGCACACTTATAAGCAATCCAACAATAGTAAATGACGGCAAGAGCTTTAGAGGCTCTATTGTCATCAACAACGGCAAGATAGTAGAAATTCTTGAAGGCAACGAGCTTCCGCGCATAGAGTGCGACGAGATTATCGAAGCTACCGGCATGTACCTTATACCGGGAGTTATTGACGACCACGTACATTTCCGCGAGCCGGGACTCACTCACAAGGCAACAATAGCAACCGAGAGCCGCGCTGCCGCTGCCGGCGGTGTAACATCGTACATGGAGATGCCCAACACCGTTCCGCAGACAACAACCATAAAGGCATTAAAGGAGAAGTATGCCATTGCAGAAAAAGAGAGTGTAATCAACTATTCGTTCTACTTTGGTGCCACCAACAGCAACTGCGATACATTTGCAAAGCTCAACACAAAAAAGATTTGCGGAATAAAACTCTTTATGGGTTCAAGCACCGGCAACATGCTCGTTGACAAGAAGAACGAACTTGAAAAAATTTTCAAAGAGGCCGAAAGATTAAATATGCCCGTTGCCGTACACTGCGAGGACAGCGCAATCATTGCAGCCAACAGCAAGGCTGTCAAAGAACAGGAAGGCGACGACCCCGACGTGAAATTCCACCCCGTGATACGCAGCGAGGAGGCTTGTTACCAAAGCACGGCAAGCGCTGTTGAGCTTGCAAGGAAATATGGTACACGCCTGCACGTAATGCACATAAGCACAGGCAAGGAGTTGGAGTTGCTGACAGCCGGCAAGCCCGAAGATAAAAGAATCACTGCGGAGGTGACTCCTGCGCACCTGACATTCTGCGACGCTGACTATTCGACACGTGGAACAAGGATAAAGTGCAACCCTGCCATAAAGAGCAACGATGACCGCGAGGCTCTTCGCAGAGCCGTAGCCGAAGGCAAAATTGACCTCATTGGAACAGACCACGCCCCACACCTTCTTGACGACAAGAGAGGCGGCGCATTGAAAGCGGCATCAGGCATGCCGAGCATACAGTTCTCACTGCTCGCGATGCTCAAGCTTGTCGATGAGAAAGTCATCACAATAGAAGAACTTGTCGAGAAGATGTGCCATGCCCCTGCCAAGATTTTCGACATCGACAGACGCGGTTACATAAACAAGGGACACTTTGCCGACTTTGTCCTTCTACGCCCCGACAGCCCACAGACTGTAGATAAGAAGAACATCATCAGCCTCTGCGCATGGAGCCCGTTCGAAGGCGACACCTTCAACTGGAAGGTCGAGCAGACATGGGTAAACGGAGAGTGTGTATATAAGAACGGAACGATAAACGAAGACATACGTGGTAAAGCTCTTAAATTCAATCGATGAAAAGAGAAGTATTCCACTATAATTTAAGCGAGATAGCTCCATTCATCGATTGGAGCTACTTCTTTCATGCTTGGGGCGTTTCCGGCAACAAGGTGACTAAAGCAACAATCGATGAAATGATGCACGATGCCAAATCCATGCTTGAGAATCTTGACGGGATATACAAGACCCATGCTATTTTCACACTCTGTGAGGCAAAAGGCAACGGCGACGATATCATAATCGAAGGCAAGTCAATCCCATTTCTGCGCCAGCAACACACAGAAACCGAAAAGTACAATCTATGCCTCAGCGACTTTGTATCGCCACATGGCGACCATATCGGGTTCTTTGCGACAACCATAGACAAGGACTTTGGGGCAGAATACAAAGACGACCCATATCTATATCTTCTCGCACAGACACTCGCCGACCGTCTTGCCGAAGCGACAGCCGCCCGACTGCATCTGCAAATACGCACCGACAAGACACTATGGGGCTATTCTTCCAACGAAAAACTTGGTATAAACGATTTACTCACAGAAAAGAACCAAGGGATACGCCCTGCCGTCGGCTACCCGTCACTACCCGACCAGAGCATCATTTTTGAATTTGACAAATTCCTGCACCTCGACAACATAGGCATCACATTGACACCTAACGGAGCAATGACTCCACACGCTTCGGTGTGCGGAATGATTCTGGCGCACCCCAAGGCACACTATTTTGCCGTTGGAAAAATAAGCGAAGAGCAGTTTGCCGATTATGCCAGAAGACGCAGAATTGACACCACGGAGTTGCGTAAATTCCTGTCGAAGAATATAGAACAGATTGTATAAAAACGCTCTACCGTTCACATACTCTTCGCCCTGTCCGAAATGACAAATTCCATGAAAGGTTTTTCCATAAGGAAAAAATAAGGTATCTTTGCCGTAAATTGCGAAGATTGTTGCACTTCTTGTGAGATATTCAAGCACGCTTGATGCCATTTCACTTGCTTGCAGTTATCTTTGCGTCATCATTAATTCATAACTAAAAGACAAACGTATGTTACGTAAAATCCTACACCCTCTCTATGTACTTTATCAAGTGCTTTTTGCCTGGTGGGCAGCATTGATTGTTGTTGCAATAACCGCAATCATTATCAGCCTTTTCGGCTACCGTTTCAAGATAAAAAACGCCGACCATAGTCCGGCTGTCATTTGGTGCAAGCTAACTTGCTGGATATTTCTTATCCCAGTCAAAGTTGTCAATCGCGACAAATATGTCGAGAAGGATAAAAACTACATTTTCGTTGCCAACCACCAGGGAATGTTCGACGTATTCGTAATGTACGGTTATGTATGCAAACGATTCAAGTGGATCATGAAGGATACTCTCCGCAAAATTCCTTTGCTCGGCAGAGCCTGCGAACAGACCGGACATATTTTCGTAAACCGTTCAACGCCCCAAAAGGATTTATTACGTAAATCAATCAACATTCTGAAAAGCGGAACTTCTATGGGTATTTTCCCAGAGGGCACACGTTGCAGAAACGGCAAGATGAACAAGTTCAAGAAAGGAGCATTCGTTATTGCCAACATGACACAGGTACCTATTATTCCCATCACAATCGATGGTTCATACGACATATTACCCAAAGGTTGCAAATGCCTGCATTGGTCACCTGTTACATTGACATTCCATGCTCCAATCATATGCGAGGGACGCGATGCAGAAAATGTCGAGCGCATGATGGAAGAGGCAGAGACAGTAATCGCAAACACACTCTACAACAAAAAATAACACTATAACAAAACGCATTATGAAAAAATTATTCATCGCACTGTTGATTACAGTATTTGCAACACCACAGCTTATGGCGGACAAAGGTATGTGGTTGTTACAGTTGATGCGCCAGCAGAACCTTGAGGACCAGATGCGCAAACAAGGTCTTGAAATTTCCGTTGACGAAATTTACAACCCCGGAGCGCCATCATTAAAGGACGCTATCGGTATTTTCGGTGGCGGATGTACCGGTGAAGTAATCTCTCCGAACGGCCTTGTCATAACAAACCACCACTGCGGTTTCAGTTTTATACAACAATTGAGCACCGTTGAACACAACTACCTGCACAATGGCTTCTGGAGCCAGAGCTACGAAGAGGAATTGCCTTGCAACGGTATCGCATTTACATTTGTTGAAGAGATAAAAGATGTAACAGACGAAATCAACAAGCGTGTTGCAGACGGACGTTTGACCGAAGAACAGTCGTTCCAGCGCGACGCACTTGACGTTATTGCAAAAGAGCTGTTCGATGCAGACAACCTCGCCGGCAAGGAACACATGTACCCACAGTTGCTCCCATATTTCGAGGGCAACAAATACTACCTTGTATATTATAAGAAATATACCGACGTGCGCCTTGTTGCAACACCTCCCAACTCTATCGGTAAGTTCGGCGGCGAAACAGACAACTGGATGTGGCCACGTCACACAGGCGACTTCTCTGTATTCCGTATCTATGGCGACAAGAACGGTAACCCTGCAGCATACAGCAAGGAGAACACACCGCTCAGCACACCAAAGCACCTGAACATTTCATTGAAGGGATTCGAGTATGGCGATTTCGCAATGATTATGGGCTTCCCAGGCAGCACATCACGCTACCTCACAGGCGAGGAGGTGAAGCAGAGAATGTACCAGCAGAACGAGCCACGCATTGCCATGCGCGACGTAACCTTGAAGATTATACGCGAAGAGATGGCAAAGAGCGAAGAGATTGCTATCAAGTATGCCAACAAACAGGCACGTATAAGCAACTATTGGAAGAACTCTATCGGTATGAACAAAGCTATTGTTGACAACAAAGTTGTTGAGACCAAGCTTACCGAAGAGGCTGCATTCCAGACATGGGCAAAGCAGATCGGCAACAAAGAGTATATGAACATTGTAGCCGATATCAATGCTTGCGTTGAGGATATGAACCGTACCGAATACCTCGCAACCGTCATCACAGAGCTTATCAGCAATGTTGAATTCATACAGCGTAACCTGTATAACAGCAAGGGAATTTTCAGTGAGCCAATGATTATCAAGGACAACTTGAATTCAATCTACAATTGGTTGCACAACCGCGACTACAACCACGCCATAGACTTGCGTATAGCAAAAGAGGTACTTCCACTCTACTTTGAGCTGACCGAGGAGGACGAACGCCCGGCATACCTCAACGAGATTTACGCAAAGTACAAGGGCAACCTCGACAAATACCTTGATATGGTATATGAAAAATCAATACTTGCCAACAAGAAGAATTTCGACAAGTTCATGAAGAAGCCCGACATCAAGAAGTTCGAGGCTGACCCTGCATACAAGCTCCGTTATGCCGTGTTCACATCTTATCAGGAGATTATGGCAAAGAGCGCAGAGTTCGAAAAGAGAATCAACCCATTGCACAAGACATACCTCAAAGGTCTTATGGAGATGGCAAACGGTGCACCTATGGCTCCTGACGCAAACTTCACAATGCGTATGACTTATGGTAACGTCAAGGCTTATCAGCCAAAAGACGGTGTAACATTCAACCACTACACAACCCTGAAGGGTGTAATGGAAAAGGAGAACCCCGAGAGCAGCGAGTTCATCGTTCCTGCACGTTTGAAGGAGCTTTATGAGAACAAGGACTTTGGAAGATATGCATTGCCAAACGGTGAAATGCCTGTTGCATTCCTTACAACAAACGACATCACCGGTGGTAACAGCGGTAGCGGTGTATTGAACTCACGCGGTGAGCTTATCGGTTTGGCATTCGACGGCAACTGGGAGTCGCTAAGCGGCGATATCAATTTCGACAACAACCTGCAACGTTGTATCAACGTCGATATACGTTACGTTCTTTTCGTAATCGAGAAGCTCGGTAACTGCAAACGCCTTATCGACGAGATGAATATAATAGAATAAGAATATCAGTTCTTATTGATAAATCAAAATCTCCCCGAAGCACCAATGGTGTTTCGGGGAGATTTTGTGTATTCAACTGGCAAAAATTTAATTTTATTTATATCTTTCAAATAAACTGTTGCCATAGTGCCATGTGTAATTATTCGATGAACCTGTTTGGAAAAATAATTAGATGACATTAAACAATATAAATATTCTACCGAAATTGAAGTTTTGGGTACTATTCCTAGTATGCCTTGTTTTGGACAGACCTCGTAAGTATTAATGGAAACAGCCCCTATTGTTGCCCCATTTGAATAAATCAATGAATGCGTTGGAATAATCCATGCAGAAGATTTTTGCAATCCTAAATCGGTTATAAAATCTTTATTTGAAGTAATAATTATTTGACAAATCATCAATTTTGATAAATGGGATATTCCCATTTATATAATATTCTGATTTGCTTGTTTCAGGAGTTCCTCCCTCACCGGCTTTGCTATATATTTCAGAAAAACGAATCGAAGACTCACGATTAACGAAGTTGTCTATTAGCTTATTGCAAATTGCAACCTTTAAGGATTGTTGTTCACTAATATATAGTTAGTGCTACGACCGCCCTCATTAGTTTTCTGTAATATACCTTTAGCGATTAGATCATTTATATCATTGAGTGCAGTATCGGGCGAACACTTTGCTATCTTAGCCCATTTACTACTGGTGAGTTTTCCAAAGAAACCATCAAACTGCATATTCAACAATCTCCTCTGTCGCTCATTTAATGCTACATGTCTATAGCGTCCCCAAAATTCGGTTTTACACATTACTGATGATAATTTTTCTTCGGCTGAATCCAATGCTTGCTCGAAACAGTGTATGAACCATAATAACCATTCGGTTATATCGCCATTCCCATGTTGGGTGCGTTCCAAAACTTCATAATACTCTTTTTGCAACAATTTTATTTCGGCTGATACAGAATAAAAACGTTTACTGCTATTTTCAGAACGAGCAAGAAGCATATCGGTTAATGCCCTTGTTATTCTACCATTTCCGTCATCAAATGGGTGTATAGACACAAACCAAAGGTGCGCTATGGCCGCTTTCAATACAGCATCAATTTCATTGCAAGTATTAATCCAATCAATAAAGCGTTCCATTTCTGCATACACACGAGAGGCTGAAGGCGCTTGATAATGCACCTTTTCTTTGCCCATAGCACCTGATATAACTTGCATTTCGCCTGAACGATATCTACCGACTTCTATACGATACAACCCACTCATGCCGGTTGGAAATAGCACATTGTGCCACCCAAATAGCCTGTCGTGCGTGAGAAGTTTATTGTAATTCTGAGTTGCATCTAATTGCATTTCGACAACGCCGTCTATATAACGAGAAGCTGGCACAAGACCAGCTGTATCAATGCCCAATTGACGTGCTATTGAAGAACGAACTTCTTCAAGATTTAATTCCTTACCTTCAATCTCTGAAGAACGAACAAGTTCTAGAGACAAATTTGACAACATCGCCTCGTCTTGAGAGTCAAACCCTAAAGATAACATTCTGCCTAAAACATTACCTTGCTTGGCTCTTACTCTACCTAATTCATTCAATATTTGCTGACTATCGTAATGAAACTGCCACCAATTTTCTCGGTCATGTATATATCTCATAACGTCTTATTTTGTCACAAATTTATATGGTTTTCGGAGAATATACAAATTATTCTCCGAGGTTTTTCGGAGAATAACAAATCTAATCACCGAATATAAATCCTCAATTAAGGGGATTGTAGTTTCAATAACAGCAGAAACCCAGGACGACCTATAAAAAGGTGGTTCTGGGGAGTTGTTTTCTTCAATCAGTATGAACTTTATTTGCTTTTGTTTTTTGCCTCTTTGTTTAATTGCCAAGCGAAAGAATCATATCAAGGTTGTAATGCTCAACTTCGCGCTCCACTTTGCGGGAGCCCTCAATTTGAACTGTTCGGAATTTCCGAATAGTTGCCTCTCGAACTAGTTCACCATCCTCAAATATATGATTCTTAGTATAATAAAAATTAAAGCACCGTTATTGTTAAAATCGCATGTCGCTTATTATAATATTATAGAATCCAATGTATAGTATGTTGGTAAATAATATTTAGTTTATGGTTTACGGATACATTAGAGTTAGTAGCGACAAACAAACAGTAGAGAATCAGCGTTATGAAATTAATAAGTTTTGTCAACGCGAACGAATGGTAATTGATGGTTGGATCGAAGAGACTATCAGTGGTACTAAATCTTACAATAAAAGGCAACTTGGGGTTTTGCTTAAACGCGTACAAAAAGGTGACTTAATCATTTGTGCTGAATTATCAAGGTTAGGGCGTAACCTCTTTATGATTATGGAAATATTGAATATCTGCATGACAAAAGAGTGCCGAGTATGGACTATCAAGGATAATTACAGACTTGGAGAGGATATACAGAGTAAGGTTTTGGCTTTTGCTTTTGGCTTATCTGCTGAAATAGAACGTAATCTTATTTCCCAACGGACAAAAGAAGCATTGGCACGTAAAAAGGCAGAGGGGATTATACTTGGTCGCCCAAAAGGGAAAAAGAACTCTCCCGAAAAATACAAGTTATCGGGTAAAGAAAATCTGATTAGAGAGTTATTGCAAGTTGGCGTATCTAAACGAAAAATAGCCAAAATATGCAAAGTGGATAGGAATACGCTATCTCGTTTTATCAATGAAAGACTTGATGTTGAAAAATGAGCGATTTTGTTCAGCAACAACATTCAATCTGTAATTTTTCTAATGAAGAAAGTTGGGTAATTTTATCTCCAATAGAACAGAGCATCAAGCAAAAGATTGAGTCTGTAGGAACACCGCTTAAGGATTGGGATATTAAAA
>JAGCLA010000032.1 GCA_017647225.1 Bacteroidaceae bacterium
AAGCGAAGGATCTAATATAAGCGCGGACTTGTCATCCTGAGCAAAGCGAAGGATCTAATATAAGCGCGGACTTGTCATCCTGAGCAAAGCGAAGGATCTAAAAAAGACTCAAATGATAGCAAACGTTCATCAATATTGGGTATATATGATGTCAAATAAAACACGTAGCGTTTTATACATTGGTATCACAAACGATTTATACAGGAGATATAATGAACACAAGGCAGGCACAATTAAAGGGTTTACACAAAATTACAAATGCCATTATTTGGTATATTTTGAGGAATACCAGAATATTAATGAAGCAATTGCCAGGGAAAAGCAACTGAAAGGTTGGATAAGAGCAAGAAAGAATGCACTTATAGCAACTGTTAATCCAGAAAATAGAGACTTGGCTGAAGATTTGGGTTGGATTGAAGAATAGAGATACTTCACTCCGTTCAGTATGACAACAGCGGAAAGGAACTCTTTCAAAAGACTAAAAACAAAATGAATTACAATAAAGCAATTCAAGATTATAAGCAACTGCAAGGTCACAAGGCCTTGCAGTTGCGTGCTGTATTGTTCGACATGGACGGCGTGCTGTTCGACTCAATGCCCTACCATGCCGATGCGTGGTCAAAGGTGATGACCGATGCAGGATACATATTCTCCAAAGAAGATGTATATATGAACGAAGGACGCACCGGAGCAGACACCATAAACACTGCAAGCATGGCACAGTTCGGCAAGCCGGCAACAGCAGAGGAGATTGACGCACTATGCAAAGCCAAATGCAAGGTATTCGACACCTATCCGCCAACACCGCGCATGCAGGGAGCGTTAGAGCTTGTAAAGAAGGTCAAAGAGTGCGGATTGACCCCCATGATTGTAACAGGCAGTGGCACACCTACCCTGCTCAACCGCATACAGAGCAATTTCCCCGGACTTTTCGATGAAGCGCACATTGTAACAAGCTTCAACGTGAAACGTGGCAAGCCCTACCCCGACCCCTACCTTCTCGCACTCGAAAAGGGTGGTTTTGCACCACACGAAGCAATTGTTGTCGAAAATGCTCCGCTTGGAGTAACAGCCGGCGTAGCGGCAGGCCTGTTCACCATAGCAGTAAACACAGGCCCTTTGAAAGAAGAGGTACTCACCGAAGCCGGAGCCAGCCTTGTATTCCCGTCGATGCCGGCACTATGCGATGAATGGGAGAAACTATACCAGGCATTTTGAGTTGATATAAATGAAAACTATTGCAAGGAAAATACAGGAAGAATTAAGCTGTCACTACCCCACAGGCGAGGTGACCGCCTTGACACGTATTCTTGCAATAGAATTGCTTGGGATATCGCAAATGGTGTTTTTCCTCAAGGACGACGTAACATTGACCGCCGAGCAGGAAACATTGCTGAATAATGCTATAGAAAGACTCGAAAAGCACGAGCCTATACAATACATTCTCGGTTACAGCGATTTCTGCGGCTTGCGTTTCAAGGTTACCCCTGCCACACTAATCCCACGCCCTGAGACAAGCGAACTAGTCGATTGGATAGCAAACGAATCCAACGGCACAGAAAGCATCCTTGACATTGGCACAGGTAGCGGATGCATTGCTGTAAGCCTTGCAAACAAATTACCGAAAAGCGATATTTCGGCATGGGACATATCGGCTGATGCATTGGCTGTTGCCAATGAGAACAGTAAAGCAAATGACTGTACCATAAAATTCAAGCAGGTGGATATATTGGCGTACCAGCCACAAGGCGAGCAGTTTGATATAATCGTGAGCAACCCGCCATACATAAGGGATTTGGAAAAAAGCGGAATGGAAGCCAATGTCCTTGACTGGGAGCCACACACCGCATTGTTTGTCCCCGACAACGACCCGTTGCTATTCTACCGCACTATTGCAGAGAAAGGCAAAGAGATGCTACACTCCGGTGGCAAGCTCTATTTTGAGATAAACCGCGAGTTCGGCAAAGCCACATGCGATATGCTCGCCTCACTTGGCTACACAGACATTGAACTGCGCAAGGACTTTGCCGACAATGACAGAATGGTCAGAGCAGTAAAGCCATGAAAACATACACCGAAAGCGAAGCACTGAACAAGGCTGCAGCATACTGTACGCTATGCGAACGATGCGTCAGCGAGGTGAGAACAAAGCTCACCGCATGGGGTGTGCCACATTGCGAGCAGGAGAAAATCATTGCAAGGCTCGTTGAGGAGAAATTCATCGACGAAGCGCGTTACTGCCGTGCCTATGTCAACGACAAGGTAAAGTTCAACCGTTGGGGTCGCATAAAGATAGTTGCATCGTTACGCAAAAAGCAGTTGCCCAAGGAGCTTATAAACGAAGCAATAGAGAGTATCAACGAAGAGGGCTATATCGAGATATTGAAAGAGGTAATCGCCATAAAGCACAAGGAGTACAAGGGCAAAGACGATTACACAACAAAGCAGAAGCTTATGCGTCATGCAGCAAGCCGTGGCTTTGAGCCGGCAATCATAATGCGTACAATAAACATAAGCGACCATGAAATGGATTTCTGACCTCATTGACCTTATATTTCCACGTCATTGCCTTGTGTGCGGTGAGGTACTGTCGCGTCAGGAGCAGGATTTATGCCTCGATTGCCTGTATAAGCTACCCAAGATTGAAAAGATACACATTGATGAAATAGAAAAGGTCTTTTGGGGCAAATGCGATATAGTATCGGCAATGTCATACATATACTACCGTAAAGAATCGCCCTATAACAGACTGCTTCACAAGATGAAATACGGCAACCGCCCTGAAGTAGGTCGCAGACTGGCAATGATGGCAGCAGAGGGGCTGATGCAAAACGGATTCTTCGACGGGATAGATGCAATAGTCCCACTACCCCTATCAAAGAAGAAACACCGCCAACGCGGATACAACCAGAGTGATTACATTGCTGAAGGATTATCACTGAAAAGCGGAATACCGGTAATAAAGGACTGTGTAATACGCACCAAAGCTAATGAAACCCAAACGCACAAAAGCCGCGAAGAACGTTGGAGGAATGTCGAGGGTATATTCTCACTCGCCAAGCCCGAAGCAATAGAAGGAAAACACATTCTGTTGATAGATGATATTTTGACTACCGGAGCGACGCTGACTAACTGTGCCATAGTAATACAACAAGGTTGCAACTGCAAGATAAGCATTTTCACGCTTGCATATACTTACAATAAAATATAAAAAGTGCAGATGCAAGGCTTGAGATAATTACAAAAAAATAAATCCTGCTTCATAACGAAGCAGGATTATTTATAAACTCATAATTAGTTAATTATGTAATTACTTTGCGAGTTTACCATCAGAACCAAGCACGTTGATAATCTTGTGCTTGTACATCTTCTCCATGTTGTCGCGAGCTGGACCGAGGTACTTACGTGGGTCGAACTCAGCTGGTTTCTCAGCGAAAGTCTGACGGATAGCAGCAGTCATAGCCAAACGAGAGTCAGAGTCGATGTTGATCTTACATACAGCTGACTTAGCTGATTCACGCAACCACTCTTCTGGAATACCGATAGCAGCCTTCAAAGCACCACCGAACTTGTTGATAGTTGCAACTTCTTCCTGAGGAACTGAAGAAGAACCGTGAAGTACGATAGGGAAACCAGGAAGCTTAGCCTCAACAGCCTTCAATACGTCGAATGCGAGTGGAGGAGGAACCATCAAACCTGTAGTTGGGTCAATTGTGCACTGCTCAGGAGTGAACTTGTAAGCACCGTGAGAAGTACCGATTGAGATAGCCAAAGAGTCGCAACCTGTGCGAGTAGCGAAGTCGATAACCTCTTCTGGGTCTGTGTATGTGTGGTGGTCAGAAGAAACCTCGTCCTCAACACCAGCCAATACGCCGAGCTCACCCTCTACAGTTACGTCGAACTGATGAGCGTACTCAACAACCTTCTTTGTGAGAGCAACGTTCTCCTCGTATGGGAGGTGTGAACCGTCAATCATCACTGAAGAGAAACCAGAGTCGATACAGCTCTTGCAAGTTTCGAATGTATCACCGTGGTCGAGGTGAAGAACGATTTCAGGGTTCTCGCAACCGAGTTCCTTAGCATATTCAACAGCACCCTGAGCCATGTAACGAAGCAAAGTAGCGTTAGCATACTGACGAGCACCCTTAGAAACCTGAAGGATAACTGGTGACTTTGTTTCAACTGCAGCCTTGATAATAGCCTGCATCTGCTCCATGTTGTTGAAGTTGAAAGCTGGGATAGCGTAACCACCCTCAATTGCTCTTGCAAACATATCTCTTGTGTTTACAAGACCTAATTCTTTGTAATTTACCATAGTTATTTAATACTTTAAAGTAGTTAGATAATCACGTTTACTGCCCAATGGGCGTAATTCAATGCAAAATTAACAAATTCTTTGATTTTACACGATTTTAATCGCAAAAAAGTTGTATTAAATAAAGTCTATTACCTCGGAAACAAAAGCAAGAGCCTTTTCAAGATGCGAGAAGAGTGTATATTCATCGGCCTTATGCGCATTGTAATATCCACATCCTATATTGCAGCAAGGCTGTTCCAAGCCACGTTCCTTTAGTGCCACAACGTCGGTACGTCCACCTGGCACACACTCATAACCGTATTTTTCCAACAGATGTTGCGGGAACAAGGAATCATCGCAAAGGCGAATATCCCCTTTTCCCACAGTTACCAACTCGTTATTTCCCTTACGGTCAACTGCAAGTATGTAGCGCACATTGCTAAAAAAGTCGAACGAGCAAGCTTTTGAGCCACGGCAACCTGCCATTTCACCATCACGTTCCTCCTGAACAAAAAGCGCGATCTTAAGCACCTGTTTGGTATGCAACAGATGATTTATTATCCACAGGCCGTTCTTGTCATCGGCACCAATGCCTACACGTTCACCGTCGGCATCAACAGCATATATCATGTCGCCATCGACAACAATGTTTCTTTCAGTGGGGATATGTACCTCGTCGAGGTGGGCCGTTACACAAGGATAACTGTCGGCAACACCTTTGGTTATAAAGATGTTGCCAAAAGCATCTTCCTCAACCAGCAGTTCCAAGCCGGCGAGCTGTTCCAGAAAGAATTTCTTAATTTCAGCCTCGTTGCCCGACTTGCTGTTTATGCCATAAAACAACTTCAGTAATTCCATAAATCAATCAACATAGTCCTGCATACCAAAATCCTTACCCTCGGGACGCACAAGCATCTCAGCCGGTATCACCAATTCACGTTCAGGTTCAAGAGTATTATGGAATGTCTCTGCCAGATCTTTTATTACAGACATATAGCGATTGTCGAACATCCATACATAACACTCAACACGCAAGGTAAATACATTCTCAGCAGTAATGTGATGTCCGATGTTTGCCTTCTGTATAGCATACCACTCGTTCTTGTCACATTTGTATCCAAACTTCTCATCCATAACTTTCTCGACACCGTTGTATAGAGTATCGAATGTCGCATAATCCTTCACAAGACTCTCCGGGTCGTTATAAGAAGCATCGAATTTCTTGCTGTTGTAGCAGAAATGGAACTGTGACGGACGGCTCTTGAGACCTGTCGCTCCCAAAATTGGAATAACCCAACTTCCGGGACGTGCTGCCAGACGTGTAAGGTCGTCGATAAATAACTGCAGATTCGGACATTTTGTGTTTGAAGGGATATTATAGTACGATGTAGGGTTGTCGAGGTCGGTCTCAATCTCCTTTGCCACATAATTGAATCCACCGAGTTTTGCTATATGATATGCCAACCAACTGCTACCTGGTTCTGTATTTCCAGAAGTGCTGACAATAGTCACTTTCGATCCACGGTCAATACAACAGCCGTAAGGAGTATTCTTCTTGAAGTTTATAAGCACCAATTTGCTTTCAGGATGATCGGCGGCATTCATAGCGTTTACCATATCATACAAATGCAGACAATCCGACTCCTTTACAGCTTCAAGAATATCCTCATAAGGAATGAACTTACGTGTTATCACCGTATTGACCTCTTTGTGACGTGGCACAATGAAGAGATTAGTATGCTGTTGATCCTTTTCGAACTTGAAAGAGTGTACGATACTTTTCACATTACGTTCAATCTTCTCTTTCAATTTCTCATCCTCCATAGCCTCGGAGAATCCCGAGCCAATGAGACCGGCAGGTACCGCAAACAGCGCAATACCAAGCAGACCTATAACACAAGCAATCATTCTACCGGCAAAAGTTATTGGCGGAGTGTCGGCAAAATTGCCGGGGTCACCCACATACTGTGCAAAAGCCCAGATAACAGATTTGAAACCGTTGTCATACACATCGGGCTGAGCATTGTGTTCATAAAAGAATAGAACGAACGACAGCATCAACGTTACGATAGCCAGGAACTGGAACGACACCCACATCTCCTTCGCCTTTGAAGAAACGGCTGTCTGCAACAGACGGAAAGAGTGCATGTAACGGAACACCCTGAGAAGGCGCAGTACGCGCAATGCCTTGAGCATAGAGTATGGCAACGGAATGAACATCTGCACATAAAAAGTATAGGTCGACAGGATATCAATCATACCGTAGAATGTAAAGCAATACTTTACCCTACCCCAAAAGCCTTTATATTTCTCATCAAGTTCATCGGCAGCCCATATACGCAATGTTACCTCGATAGTAAAGGTTATAACCGTTACTATATCAACTACTGAAAGTATTTTCTCGCAAACAGGACCTACATTGAATGTAGAAATGAACACCGAAAGGGTACTCAATACAATGAGGCCGATAATCACATAGTCGGGATAGTTCTCCCACTGCTTGGTACGCAAATCATTGTCAAATATGCGCGCAAGTTGTTTCTTGAATTTTTGCATCTGTGTAATTTATTTTGCTGTTTTAACATCGTATTAAAGAGTTCGATCGGCATCCTTGTTCTCGCGCACCGACTGATAATTGCTGAGAATGGCACCCGTAACAAGATTCAAGAGCAGGAATGCCGCCAACACCTCCCACGATATATGGTAAATGTTTATAACCGCCGTATTGACCTTGAGCAAACCGCACTCCGAAGCCTTCACATGATTATATCTTATATCCGTCCATGCATCACCGGTCAATTCCCTGAACAGCGTAAACATTGCCTCGCCCAATGTCCCGAACGGGTCGGGAGCAACAGCTGTCGGCGCCTCATTGACAAACATCTCATAACGCACCTTTTCCTCAGCAGTCAATTTCTCCGGATTAGGCAATTTAAACAAGCCAACACCTATAATTGCATACAGATATATAAAGACAATAAACAGTATAACATTATAGAACATTGCGCTGAACGAGCGTATGAGTACCGTGATAATTATTTTCAATTCTTTTGCAGCACGTAACAACCTGAGCACACGGAACACCCTTAAGATTCTTATACCCATCATCATTGAAGCATTAGGAATCAATGTTTCAGGAATATAACCTATCAACACAAGAGATAAGTCAAACACATTCCATCCGTCTTTAATGAAACGCCTTATACTGCCAGAGGCAATAAAACGCAGAATTATCTCAATAGTAAAAACGCCCAGGTTAATTCGCTGAATTAGCCTGACAATCTCGCTGCTATTATATGTCTCAACACCAATAAGAATTGAATTCAAAATAATAACAGCAACGATAACAATCTCAAAGACCTTGTTTTTTGTTATTGCAAGACAAATCCTTTTAAGATTCTTCATAGTTTCAGATTAAAAATTTCACCTTTGATTCAGCAACCTTATCAAAAATCCAAAGGGTTTATAATATCGTGTTTCTTTTACATTATTTACGTCTTTGGCATATGTTGGTTGTTATCCCCCAAACAGCCTTCAACATATCATCAAGCAGCATTGTGGGTTGATCCTCTGTCGCCGACGGTTGTCCCTCATACAGCGGCAAGTGAACAAACAGCGCCTTCATCCCGGGCCTTTCATTGCAAAGCCGCAACGCCTCATAATATGTGCGGTTACACACATAAAGCCCCGCGCTGTTCGACACCTTGGCCGGAATCCCCAGTTCCTCAACCACCCTGCGCAAATCCTTTATATCAGTATTTGTAAAGAGTGCAGCAGCACCGTCTGTGAAAATAGGCACCTCGTCGGGTATATAGCCGTCGTTATCCGGTTTGGCAGAATCCATCATGTTTATCGCAATACGCTCCAGCTTCACATAATCTATGTTTGCCGATTGCCCAAGCATTACTATAACATCGGGGCTACACTCCTCTACCGCATCACGCAACGCCTTAGCTACGCCGGCAAAGCTCACAGGCAAGCGCCTTGCCATAACATTGGCATTACAAACACCACAGGCGGCAACTTTTTCAGCTACCGCCCACGATGAATTCTCTTTGTAATTGCCAAAAGGCTCAAAGCCTGTAAACAATATCTTCACAGCCCTTTATTAAAAAATAGAACCACTACAAATCTCCTTGATTTCAGTTGTACCTACCTTTTTGCAACCATTTCTTTTAGCCCATTCATTAGCAGAAGTCAAAGATTCCTGGTTGAATGAACCGATAGGGAAATAGTGTTTGTGACCAGAGTATCCACAGATACCTACCTGACAAGCGATACCCAACTCCTTCCAGAAATAATCCTCAAGATTCTGTACCTTAGTGCGGCCGTGAATAGAAATTTCCTTTGTTGAAACTTTCTTACGAACCTCAGAGATACGCTTTTCAGTATTGATACCTTTTACGTTTACAGATTTGCCACGGTCTTCATCAACGATGAAACACAATGTTAAATACTCGAATTTCTTAGAAAACTCCTTCTGTACAGTCTGAATAATTTTGTTACCATTTACAGAAATCTCACCACCTGCCTTAGGAGCAGCAGCCTTAGGAGCAGCAGCCTTAGCAGTAGTTGTCTTCTTTGCTGTAGTTTTAGCAGCAGTTGTTTTCTTTGCTGTAGTTTTAGCAGCAGTTGTTTTCTTTGCTGTAGTTTTAGCAGCAGTTGTTTTCTTTGCTGTAGTTTTAGCAGCAGTTGTTTTCTTTGCAGTTGCCATAAAATTAAAAAAAAAGCGATTATTAATTTACACTATATTTTGTGCGATAATATACTGTGTTCGGTACAACAACTTCAACCTCAACCCAAAGGTAATTTGTGTAACGCATGCGTTCGTTTTCAAAACCTAAGTATATGGTTTTAGAGCCATTTGTCGAGATACGTCCGTTGCACGATTGCGTACCCACTGTTGAATAATCGACATCGTAGTTGAGCTGCGATACAGGTTTTGCACCATCTTGGAATTGCTTTGCCTGTGATTGATTGCGGAACACATACATGCTGCAATAGGCATCCTCGTCGCGTATAGGACGATTGTCGTCAAGTATAGTATTAAGCAAGCCATTGCTCTTGCTCTTTTCGTATATTGGCAATCCAAGGAATTTGATACGTTTATAGGAACGGGTAAGATTATCATGGAATTCTCCATCGCTTGCACGACTGTTTTCACTTGTAGCTATGCGCATCGAATAAAGAATGTCTGTTGCACCAGCAGGTACAGGCACGGATACCAACGCCTTTGCATTTCCCGAAAACGCAGCTTTTATCTGACCACGCAAAGTAAACTTACGTGGTTCATCAAAACATTTACGCATTTCAATGCCTGGAATACCTATAGCACCCAAGTCACCTTTCTTACACTCCTCCTGTTTCGACACGATACCCGGTCTGCTATACATATCGGATGAATTGACAGGGCAATAAGCCAACGAAACACTGACATACTGTTTACCTTGCGGAATTATCTCTACCATATAAATACCCGTATTGGCAACAGTTATGGAGTCGGTCAATTTGCTACGCTGGTATGTCTTGATTAATTGCTCCGTGTCGGCATTATACAATTTTGTGGTCAGCGCAGAAGAGGCCTCGATATTACAAAACATCTTTTCTCCCTTTTTGAGATAGATAGGATAATATGTCTTTTCTGCAATGAGTTGTTCCCTCACTTTCACCACATCAATTTTTCCGGTTTTCAGAATCGCGAGTTCCGAAAGCGACACAATACGTTGTTGACAGTTCATGATACGCATTTTCAATGAGTCGCAATGCTGTATTGTAGCCACATTCATATTCTCATCGTTGTAGTCATACTTCAGCTCCTTCGCTTTGTTCAATAGAGCAATCAACATATCCTGCGATGGTGCAGATGCAAGCTTGTCGCACTCTTTCTCAAATTCTTCAACCGCTTGAAGCACTTTATTGTAACGATACTCCTCACGTTCCGTAAGGCTGACACAGTCATCACTGCCTTGCGTTTTACCGCAAGCTGTAATAACAAAAAGTATAAGGAATACAGTTATATGTTTTATTGTCTTCATATCAAATTAGTATTGAGAATCGTTTAACACCTTGAACAGTTGACTGCGCATAATATCATAACGATAGTCAGGATAGTCATCCGCGCTATAACTATTATCGACATTTTTGATAAACCATACACTCTTCTGTTTGATAAACTGCTGCGCCTGAGCCTGTTGTCCAGAATTACACATAGCAACAATCACATCACTCATATAAGCAAAATAATCAGGCGCATTGCCTGGGTAATCCTCACTGTCGTAACTACGTGCATGATAATTCCAGGCCTCGTCATATCTGCCCTCCTTTATCAAAGCATCGTATATCTTTCTCGAGTATTTCTCGGTATAGGCAGCATTATTATATAACCCCTTAAATTGCATGTTATACATTGAGCAATGCCCGGTAATTCTCTCAAACACATAGATTGCCCTGTCCAAATTGCCTATTGAAAGATACTCGTCAATCAACATACCGCCGTAATAAAGACACTCGCTTGAACCTTTAATCTCTTTCAAATACTTTTCTGCTTCCGTAAGGTTTCCTGCATCCAATGCTTTCACAACATTGTGCTTTACAAAAAAGCCACATCCCATCAATAGAAATGTTGACAACAGCAATGCCAGCTTATAGTGATTGTTTTTCATAATATTATCGTTTAAAGTTCATGACAAGGGTTAGTTTTCTTTATCTACTTTTTTTTGTTTTGGCCTTTGCTTTAAGTTTTTCCAAATGCGCGTCTACTATAATCTCCGCCTCATCGGGATCCATTCCCGACTTAATACGATTTTGTATTATGGCATTACGTTCCTTTGCTGTAATTACACCATCACAAGCAGCAGCCTTGATAAGACGATTGAGACTTATAATCTTTCTACCATGGGCATCAGTCCTTCCCTTTCTTAATCGTCGCAACAGGAATATCCCCAAGACAATTAGGAGCAACACCCACCAATATGTATAAAAAAATGTTACTGCATCAAGTACCAAGGCAATTACAAGTATCACCACAAAACCGACAACAATATTTCTTAAACATCCAATCATATATCTTCGTTTTTATTACATATTCACAAAATGTTATACCTCCTACAGTTCCAGCGACATCTCATACTTATCAACTATTCGTTGCATCTTCGAAGCATACTCCTCAATACGTGCCTCAGCCGGAGTAATGATATCGGAAACCACACAGATACGCTGTTGATACTCCATTACAGCTGATTCATACTCTTCCTTATCCTTCTGCAAGCGGTATATCTGCTGTTGTAAAGCCTTCTTCTGATTATGTCGTAGTATAGACAACTCTTCTATCTGTGCCGTAAGTTTATCTATCTCGTTATCAATTTTAGCAATATGGGCCTCGACGCCACTTAATTTACTCTGTAATGAACGTCTGACATTACGGAGCGACTCATAGTCAAGAGTTGTCGGTGTTTTTGTTGTTTGTGTGAGTGTAGAGAAAATCATCTTTACTCCCCAAGCCTCGCGTTTGGATGGCGAGTAAGCGTTTTCATGGTTTATCAACCCCTCTAAAGTCTTCACTTCACCCTCATTTATCATCTTCTCTACCGATGCATATTGACTAACGCTATATCGCTCCACAAGACCATCGGCATAACGTTTCAACATTCCATGCAGCAAAATTGAAGGCCCGAGCAACTCGGCATAATCATCAAGAGTGTTAAAAATATAGTTGAGGGTTTTGTCAAACTCAGCTCTTTTCTCTTCGATAATTGCTTTTTTACCTTTCGCCATTATCAGGTTGCCAAAAAAACTGCGTTGCGCATTCTGAGAAGCAAACATATTTACTATCCGCGGCATAGCATTTCCCATTTTGACACCTGCAGCTATAGGTACAGCCAGCATAGCCGTAGCCCTCACACTCGACACCAACATATCGCCGGCATCGGCGAGCAAGCGTACCGCCTCGTCCCTGCTGCTATCTATTTCATAGCGCAGACGTGCTTCGGTCACGAAGATAAAGCTCTGCAACAGAGAAGCGAAATTCTCGCGTAACGTATCGACTTGCAGTTTGTCTTCAGCAGCCTTCAGTGCATTATACAGGCAATGCATCAGATTATCCACAGCCATCAGCATCATCGTTGGTGACTGCACATATTTGAGCACCTGTATCTGCGACTGCAATGCCATCATTACAGCAGGAGAGGCATCGGATTGCAACGAGTTCAGATATCCATTAAGCGTATCGACAGAATCAATTGTCGGCAAAGATTCCTGTGCGTCATTCCGTTGTTGTACATCATGACCTGTATGCATAATTGCATTTGTAACGGAAGTAACCTTTTCCATTACCTTATCAACACCTTTGTTTTTCAACAAGCCGAATGCATCATTGAGTTTTAAAGCCATAGCTACTTTTTCTTTTTGCCGGTAAAAGACTTTAATATTGCACCGCCGATTTTGCGTTCCAAACCCTGTTTGGTAAGAGGGATACCAGTTGCCTTAGAGACCTTCTGCTTAATGGCAGTAACACCTATTGCCCTTTTCAGAGAGAATGACAATCCTGGAATTTTCATAGTTTTCCAATTTAATTTATTTGCATCAAATACTACCACACTCATGCAACATTGGCCACCTTCTCGGCCAACACCTTAATCAAATATATTGCGCCAGGCCACATAGCCAAACTACCGGCATATCCCAAGACCGCCGTTACCGAAAAACGGAACAAATCGTTTTTCGACTTCGACCACGTCCAACGAGGCGGTATATCCAGTCTGTAGGCAAATATACCGAACACCAGTCCTACCACAGCCATAATGCCGGAAAATAGAAGAACAGGAAGATCATCATATATTACACAAGCACACAGCCCAAGCATCCCAAGGAAGTTGACTACCGGCGCCAACAGGTTTATTATATAAGCCAATACTACCATATCCCCAATCACCTGCAACGCTTAAGGCTATCCTTCGCGCTCTCGATCTGGCGTTTCAGGTACTCAATCTGTCGGTCGTGGCGTGCAGCCGCGTCAATCTTACTCTTGCGATAGCTTGCTTTGCTCGATGGCGAAGATGCATTTTTAATCCAACGTGCATAGTTCTCGTTATCACGTTTCTTAGCCTCTTTCTCCTTTGCAATATCAGCACGCAGGTCAATAATTCTTTTCTTGTAATACTCTTTGCTCATAGTTTTAAGTTTTTATTTGTTTATAATTTTGTTACCGTAATACCGTCAATGTTTTCGTTCACGTAAGCCACAAAACCGTCGGTCTGCACTCCCCACTGGTTGCTTATGTAGAACTTAGCGCCGCCAGGCAAGGCCGATTCATAGTAACGCTTTATGTCGGTGATTCTCTCGCTTGAGTCCTTGATGAAGTTGCAGCCCTGCAAATGCTCGGGGAACACCTCTTTCAACTTCTGCACCGTTGTGCCGGGGTTCAGCTCAACATATTTGTTCACAACAGCCTCAACCATTCGGCCTTTGCCATACGAGCCGGCACCATTCACCGAATATTTTGAATAGTTTCTTCCCCCCTCACCATTTTTTTCTTCAGAAGTTACAACTTCAGCTACTGGTGCAGCCTCTTTCTTTGCAGGTGTTTTCTTAAGTTCTTTAGCTACCACCTTAACGTTATTCTGTTTCTCGGCAAGTTTACCATCGAGCAGAATTTCAACCTCATCCACATCATATCCGGCGGCCTTTGCCTTTTTCAATATAACACTGCGTTCCTTGTCGGTTATCACACCATCGGCAACAACTGCATCTATTAACTTGTCCAAATCAATTACGGGAGCATGTTCCTCTTTTTTATCATTGGCCTCGTTTGACGTTTTCGCTACTTTTGTAGTTTTATCCTCCTCTACTTTCTTTTTGCCAAGATAATTTATCTTTGCATCTTTCTCAAAAGCAGCGGGATAAATTAACACCTCACCCTCTTCATTATATATATCCACTTGAAGATTTGGAATTCCAGCAAAGGCGGAAGCGTAAATATTCTTCACACATGAAGGAATAACTATGCACTGTAAAGATTTACAAGCGTTGAACGCATATTCTCCAATGCTTGTAACGCTGTTACCAATTATCACGCTTGTAAGGCCGAAGCAATATTTGAACGCCCCATTTCCAATGCTTGTAACGCTGTTGCCAATTGTTACGCTTGTAAGGCTACGGCAATAACTAAACGCATGTTCTCCAATGCTTGTAACGTTGTTAGGGATTGTTATGCTTGTAAGGCCGGAGCATTCATAGAACGCCCAGTCTCCAATGCTTGTAACGCTATCAGGGATTACAATACTTGTAAGGACGGGGCAACCTGAGAACGCAGAACTTCCAATGCTTGTAACGCTGTTAGGGATTGTTACGCTTGTAAGGCCGGAGCAATAACGGAACGCATAATCTTCAATGCTTGTAACACTATTGGGGATTTCAATGCTTGTAAGACCCTTGCATCC
>JAGCLA010000033.1 GCA_017647225.1 Bacteroidaceae bacterium
AGGTACAACCGGAGAAAGCACTCTTTCCAATCTCTACTACCGACTCGGGACTAACTGTTGATTTGCAACCAGAGGTAAGAGTGTTTGTTTTTGTTTCGATTATGGCATTACAACTCTCGCGAGAGTCATACACAGGGTTACCCTCTAACACAACAATACTCTCAAGCGATGTACAACGACAGAAAGCATTTGCTTCAATCTCAGTTACCGATGCAGGAATTATTACACCCTTAAGCCAGGTGCAGTCTTTGAAAGTTTTATTTTTAATCATTGTTACCCCCTCATGAAAGACGGCTACTTCATCCTTAATCTCATAATTTGCCATATGTTTCATAGTATGAAAATAATTTTTACAGTTTTATTCGATATTGCTTTTTTACCTTCTAATTAATAAATTAATGTCTGTTTCGTATGCGTTCCATTTAGTTCCCCAATTGCTGATCCTCCAATCGTATCAATCAGTTGATAGTATGTTAGTCTTCGTTAGGCCTAATCCGATTGTAAAATTGCATCGTTGCATCGAACTCTCCTGGATGGTATTTCCTCATAGTTATTTATCGTTTTAGGTTATTCTGGTTTTATGATTTCACTGGCAAATCAGAACCTTCTTCTATGAGAAGCCTACGCATTTTGGCTGGAAAACGCTTCTTATAGTAATCCACTTATATATTTTTATGACTCATATTACCTTTATAAATCTTTTACGATTTTAAATTTCGCTTCCAAACCATTTTCAAAATTTTTAAAGGGCTTTTCAAGTGACCAAAATCTATCTGCTATATTACTATCCTTCCTGATATGAATGGTCATAGCATCGTAATCAGGGTGATAGACTGATTCATTTGATACCATACGCTCTAAGAACCAGTAAAGTTTTTCATTATCGCCATACCATAGAATATCACTCAGACTCGTCCCATTAAACACACCTTTAAACAAAGGAATTTCTACGCCTCCACGAATAATAACCTTTTTAAGTGATTTACAATGGAGAAAGGCGTCTCGGAGCATAAAAGAAACAGAGGTGGGGATATCTACAGACGCAAATGCGTGACACTCCATAAAGGCTCTATCACCAATTCCAATAACAGTATACTCCTCATTGTTATAGTACATAACAGAGGGTATCTTGAAATCTAATAGCATTTGTTCTTGACAAAATAACGGGTTGCCGCTATTCGATTTAGACAGAACTGCAGTTTTTTCTTCTGGATTTATTCTGTAAAATAAACCGTCGTATTCTACTTCATTTGCATTCATAATAATATCGTTTTTTAATGATGTTACATTTTATACATCGGACATCTTGTCCAGTTGATAAATCTTGATTTTGAAATGTACATTTTTTTATTATATTTTTAAGATTTCCCTGTTTTAGTGGACAATAGTGATCTTGTTACAAATGAACATTTTTTTTGTAAAAAAATCAAAAAAAACGAGTAAAAAGTAAAAACGGGAAACTGCGGTTAAGCGAGAGCAGAGGAAATGTTTACTTTTACTATGCCGAGCAAGAGCAGTTTGCACAAAGTGAAAGCTTGTGCAAGCGAGTGAGTGAAAATTCATTTTCACACGCAACGAGCGTAGCCAAGGTTGCACGAAGTGAAAGCTGAAAACGGAGATCTGAGAACTGAGAACTGAAAGCTTGTGCAAGCGAGTGAGTGAAAATCATTTTCACACGCAACGAGCGTAGCCAAGGTTGCACGAAGTGAAAGCTTATACCACTTTTCACTTCGTTGAATATCGGGGTTACTGCGGTAAAGTATATATCTCCCCCTTTCGCTCAATATGACAATAACACCAATTACTTTATTCTCTGTATTATCATCGCAACTTCGCGTTCCATTGGAGGAACAGGCACTACCCTATATGTCGGCAATTCGGGGTGCAGAACGACAAGATTCATGCGGCTGATTTTTATACCATAATTCTTTTGCAGAATATAACGGTACAAGTTCTGTTGCAGACAGTAATGGATATACGATGTATCGGTAAGGTGTTCAAGGCCGTTCAGACCGCTTGCCCAGCGGTTACGCTCCGTAGGATCGATCTTGTTACTACGTTTCCAGTCGTAAATCTCATAAGTACCGTCATCGCACGCGCATACGAGGTCGAGTGTACCTGCCACACGCGCTTCGGCATCAAACACACGCCATTCGGTACGGAAAGGCTTAAACGATACATTACGCTCGAATGCTTTGAAATAGCTCCATTCGCGCGATATATCGAGTGTTTCGTTAAGACAGATGTTGTCGCCCTTGAAATTGACATCACACAACAGGTCGGGTACATGCTTGCCGTTGAGGTAGTCCTCAATCTGTTTATGCAGGAATGTTCCGGCCTGGCTGGCAACAGCACCCTTACACTCCCATGACTCGCGTAGTTTGGCTGCTTCAGCCTCGTTTCCGCAACATTTTTTCAAGCTGATGCCTACTGCATCAAATTCTCTAAAGAACATTCCAACGACATTGCTCACCGAACGCATCACAACATCGCCTAGCGAATAGAGATGCTGTTCTTCGTCAAACGATAGTTGACCGTCCTGTTCAAAAGCAATATCTGAACCGTTAAGATTTATATTTATCATTATTAAAAGTTTTTCAATATAATTTCAGGTGTTTCACGCACACGACACCTGAAAACATCAATGCAATATCTTATACAGCAGTTCGCGCATTATCTCGCCATCGGGCAACTGCGCTCCCTCGGCTCCCTTTGACTGCGCATCGGCAAGACGTATAAGATGCAATATCTCCATAACGTGCATGGCACGGTAGTTCTTCATTGCCTTTATGTAGTCACCTACACCCCACGCATTGCGTAAGCCAAGGAACTCGGCTACTCCGCGTTCACTCTTGTCGGGTGCATAGTAACACATCATCACGTTCGAGAAAAAACCGAACAACAGAGCCAATGTCATCTGTATGGGGTTTTTCTTTGGGTTGCGTGCAAAGTACTGTATTATCTTGTTAGCTTTGAGTATATCCTTGTTCACAAGTGCATTCTGCAACTCAAAGTTATTGTATTCCTTGCTTATACCTATATGCTCTTCGACAAGTTCGGGGGTGATGTTCACACTACCCTGTGGCAAGGCTATTGCCAACTTGTCTATCTCACCTGCCATACGTGCAAGATCGGCTCCTACCGATTCGCGCATCATAAGCACCGACTTATTGTCGGCAACAAGCCCCTTCTCGCGCAGATAGCTGTTGATGAAAGAGGGAAGCTGGTCGTCGCGCATCTTTTTTGAGTCGAGCACCACTCCATTACGCTCAAGTTCGGTGGCAACCTTCTTACGTTTGTCGAGCGAGCCGTTCTTGTGTGCAAAGACAAGCACCGTTGTAGGCTGTGGAGCCTGAAGATAATAGAGCAAAGAATCGATATTCTTTAGCATCTGTGCCTCCTTGACAACAATTACCTGACGCTCTGCCATCATAGGAAAACGCTTGGCAGCTGTGACGATAGTATCTATATCGGTATCAAGACCATAATATACTGTCAAGTTGAAATCGCGCTCCACCTCTGTGAGTGCGTTCTCAACTATATAATCGGTTATTCGGTCGGTAAAATAGCCTTCCTCACCCATAAGATAATATACAGGACGGAAAGTGCCACTTTTAAGTTCCGACATTACGGTTTCGTAAGTATATTTTGCCATATTTCCTTTTTAAGACACGAAATTCGGATAATATATCCTATATTTGCGGTACAATTATGCAAAGATAGTGCAAGCGAGTGAGATATAAAGTTTACTTTATTATCTTTCAACGAACGTAGCCTATTTTCGCAATATTTACATTGCAAAGATAGTGCAAGCGAGTGAGATATAAAGTTTACTTTATTATCTTTCAACGAACGTAGCCTATTTTCGCAATATTTACATTGCAAAGATAGTAAAATGTCAGCGTTAAACCTACCTACATACGAAACAAAAATATGCGAACGCGATGGAAAACAGCATATTTTTGACCCGTTGCGTAAATGCTACGTTGCATTGACGCCCGAAGAGTGGGTACGTCAGCATTTTGTGAATTACCTTGTCGAACACAAGGGTTACCCCACAGCTCTCACAGCCAATGAGGTGGCAATAAAGCTGAACAATACCAACAGACGTTGCGACACGGTTGTATATGACAAGGCGTTGCAGCCAAGAGTCATTGTAGAATACAAAGCACCTACGGTAAAAATTACAAAAGAGGTGTTCGCGCAGATTTCAAGGTATAACCTTGTCTTGAAAGTCGATTATCTTATAATCAGCAACGGCATGCAGCACTATTGTTGCAAAATGGATTACGAGAAACAGAGTTATACATTCCTACAGGAAATCCCGGAATATGAGAGCATTATAAAAGGTGAAAACGGAGAGCTGAGAACGGAGAACTTGTGAAAGCGAGTGAGTGAAAATTTATTTTCACACGCAACGAGTGTAGCCAAGATTGCACGAAGTGAAAACGAAGTTTCGAGAATGTGAGCAGCGATAGGTCATGCGTAGTCGAAGGCAAAGCCTTTAATCGCTCCTCGCCAATCGTTAATCGTTCCTCGCTAATCGTTAATCGTTTACTTATTAAGCATTGTCATTACACGCAATTTCGCTATCATCTCATTGTCAAGCTCCACCGTTATGCTTCCCTGACGGCGCGAACGGCATCGTGCCAATGTCTTTCCATAAGGGCTTAGAATAACGCTGTGTCCTTTATATGTGCCATACTCATCGGCACCCACCCTGTTGCTTGCCGCAACATAACATATATTCTCTATTGCACGCGCTCGCACAAGTGTATCCCATGCAAGCATACGGCTGTCGGGGAAATTTGCCGAAATCAGCAGAACATCATATTCGGCTCTGTTGTAAAGAAAGACAGGGAAACGTAAGTCGTAGCATATAGCCGGGCGGAAACGCACTCCACGCCACTCCCAAATTACCTTGCCTGCACCAGGTGTAAAGACCTTATCCTCGCCGCTGTATTCAAAAAGGTTATGCTTATCGTACGTGCCTTGCACTCCGTCGGGGGTAATAAAATACATACGGTTATAGTATTTACCGCCTTCGTGTGTCATTACAGGCACGACCATTGCAGCATCGTACTCTACAGCCAAGCGTTTCATCAACTTTACCGTTTCACCATCAACATCCTCGGCAACACCTTGAGGTTGCATACAGAACCCCGTAGAACACATCTCGGGGAAAAGATAGAGGTCGGCATGTGAAGCATTGGCAACGAGTCTTTCAAGACGTTTTATATTTGTCGCGACATCTTTCCAGGCTATATCCTGTTGTATTACAGTAATTTTCATAATTATTTACGTAATAAGGGCGAACGATTAAATCGTCGCCCTTGATTTAAGAATTCCACTTTTCAGTAGTTTCTTATATTATGAATACATGAATCTTCTGATACTCTGCTTTGGAGTCTTTTCAAACGCCTCGCGACGAATCTCGGTGTAACCGATCTTGCTGTAAGCGGCAAGTTCTGAATTCAATGCAAGTACATTCTCGTTTACCATTTTCTCGAGCTGTTCTTCGTTGATGCCGGCCTTTTTTGCACCATCATAGTCTGCAACCACGAGAGCAACAATAGCATTCTTGCGACCAACAACAAGTGACTCAATAACATATGGCAGATTGTTTATCTTATCCTCAATTTCTTCGGGATAGATATTCTGTCCGCTACCTGTAAGAATCATATTTTTGCAACGTCCCTTGATAAAGAGGTTTGCTTTTGCGTCGAACAATCCCATATCGCCTGTACGCAACCAGCCGTCGCTTGTGAAAGCAGCCTTTGTAGCCTCTTCGTTATTGTAGTAACCAAGCATAACAGCGTCACCCTTAACCTGGATTTCACCAAGCACACGACGAGGATTGGCTGAATCGATACGTATCTCTATCGGGTGAGCATTTGTACCACAAGAATACTTGACATACTCGCTCTTGTCGCGATAAGAGATAAGCGGACCGCACTCTGTCATACCGTAACCCACAACATAAGGGAACTTCATGCTCTTCAACAAGTCCTCAACCTCGCGGTTAAGAGCTGCACCACCGATGATAAGACCTGTTGTAAATCCATTACCGAATGCTGTAAGCAATGATTTGCGTATCTTGTTGAGTACAATTCTTCTCAATCCTGGTATCTTAAGCAACAGTTTTGCAGGATATTGGCGTGTTGCAGGGAATACCTTTGATTTGAAAATTTTCTCAATAACCATAGGTACTGTCAGGAACATGAACGGCTTAACAGCTGCAAGACCTGCCAACAGACGTGCAGGAGTTGGCTTGCCCGGCATTACATGAACGTGGCAACCGCTTGACAATGGGAATATAACGTCAAATGTCTGTCCGAACATATGAGCCATTGGAAGAATTGCAAAGATGTGACCACCAACACAGGCCGGTATCTCGCGGAAACCGAATTGAAGGTTTACCGACAATGAACGAGCCGGAAGAACAACACCCTTTGATGTTGCACTTGTTGTACCCGATGTAAAACTGATTTCTACAGGAGCATTCATATCGCGCTCCTCCTTATAATAGTTGATTCTGTCGGGAGTCAAGCCTTCAGGGTGGCGCGAAGAGAAGAGCGTGTCGATATTTTCACATATATTCGCCACCTTTCCACATGCATCGTTTACGGCTTTGATACCATAAAGATTTACAACACCTACGAAATCTTTTGTTTCTCCCAACTTGTCATAAAGGTCTGACGATGCGCTTAAACCGTTTGCAGCTACATCATCGACAATCAACAACTTACACTCAGAGAATGTTGCAAGTTCAACAACAGCTGACGGTATAAAATCAGGCAAGAATGGTACTGTAATTGCATCATAAGTCAATGTTGCGTAATAGGCAATACACCATTCAGCAGAGTTGCGGGCATAAATAGCAATTTTATCACCCTTCTTGATACCTGTTTCCTCAAAAAGTATGTGATATTTCTCAATTCCCTCGGCCATTTGAGCATAAGTATAAGTCTCTTTTCCGAAGTTTGTAACTGCTGGTAAATCCCAATGTTTTTTTACTGAATCATTAAAATAGCTTACAAAATGTCTCATATAGTGTTAGTTTGATTATTCTATAAATGCCATATTTTTGACCTGTTATCGCAAAATTTCAACAGGCGCCGCGATTAAAACTTTGCAAATATCAATATTTTTTTTCAAACCACAATCATTTTTTTGCACATTTTAACCCAAAATGTGCAGTTTTACATTAGTCAAAAGTATTAAATAGATATATTTTTAACACATATTAACTCTTTCGACAGTTTTTACTAATCAATTTCTGCGAATATAAGCATAAAAAATGAACGCACCTCAAAAGAAGCGCGTTCATTTTCACATAAACAACAAGTTATCACTTATACATGAACCTCTTTATACTCAATTTTGGAGTTTTCTCGAATGGTTCATTCTTGATTTCGCATACTGTAATTTTGCTATAAACAGGAAGCTTTTCGTTGAGTTCGAAAACATTCTGTTCCATGATTCTCTGAAGTTCCTCAGGTGATAGACCAGCCTCTTTCACAGCATCGGGGTTAGGAACAATCAAAGCAACCAAGCCATGCTTACGGCCAACAATCAAAGACTCGGCAACCATTGGCAACTGGTTTACAAGGTCTTCAATCTCCTCGGGATATACGTTTTGACCATTTGCGGTAAGAATCATATTCTTGCAACGACCCTTGATAAAGATATTCTCGTTCTTGTCCATAAGACCCATATCACCTGTTTTCAACCAGCCGTCGCTTGTGAATGTAGCGTTTGTAGCCTCAGGATTCTTATAATAACCGTTCATTACAGAAGGACCCTTTGCCTGAATCTCGCCGGGTATCTTTGAAGGATTGCTTGAATCGATACGGATTTCAACACCGGGGTGAGCAACAGCACCACAAGAACGGATTACGAAATCCTGCCATCTCTTGTAGCTCAAAAGAGGACCGCACTCGGTCATACCGTAACCAACGCAATAAGGAAGCTTAACCTTCTTCATAACCTTTTCAACCTCTTTGTTCAAGGCTGCACCGCCAAGGATAATACCACCCTTCTCGATGTTACCGCCAAAGGTTGAAACAAGTGTTGAACGTACCTTCTTATATATAATAGAGTTCAAGCCGGGGATTGCAAGCAACACTTTCATTGCAGGCTTCTGCAACTTAGGCATAACCTTTGCACGGAAAATCTTCTCTATGAGCAAAGGCACGGTAAGGAACATGAAAGGCTTAACTTCAGCAAGTGCCTTCAGCAGACGTGCAGGAATTGGTTTTTCTGTAAATATATTTACGTGGCAACCGCATGTAAGAGGATAAACGAAGTCGAATATCTGACCGAAGATGTGTGCCAAAGGAAGAATTGACAACAATGTGTCGTTTTCACTTGCAGGAATATGGTCGCGAGCAAACTGTACGTTTGAAGATATCGAACGTGCCGACAACATCACACCCTTGGGCGAGCTGCTTGTACCAGAAGTGTAGCTGATAACCGATATCGCATCAAAATCATCTTTCTTGTAGTTGATATCCTCTGGTGTCACGCCATTGGGGAAACGCTTTGCAAATGCTTTTGCAATTTTCTCGTTCACTTCGTCAAGTTTGTTGTTGCAGTTTACAAGAACATCAAGACCTGCAACATTTACAAGACCGCAGAAATCGGCAAAGCCCTCGAACTGTGGAATAACCTTATCGCGCTCAAGACCTGCATATATAGAATTGTCAACCAACAACAGACGGCTGTCGGAAAGACGAGTCAAATCGGCAATGTTCTGTGGAAGGAAATCGGCAAGTAAAGGAACACATACAGCATCGTATGTCACTACAGCAAAATAAGCAACACACCACTCAGCTGAATTGCGTGAGCAAATTGCAATTTTTTCACCTTTTTTTATGCCACATTCATCGAACAACAAATGCATCTTTTCTATTTCAGAAGCCATTTCACCATAGGTATAGGTGTTTGCTCCATAATTACTCAAAGCCGGAGAATTCCAGTGCGCTTTGATTGACTCATCAACATAAGACAAGAAGTGTTTCATAATATAGTAGTTTTAGTATCAATTATACATAAATCGTTTTATACTCTGTTTTGGTGTCTTCTCAAAAGGTGTGTTACGCAATTCGCAACGCGCTATTTGACTATAGGCAGGAAGTTTTGAGTTCAAAGCCAACACCGACTTGTCAACAGCAGCATCGGCCTGCTGCGAATCCATACCGGCTGCCTTTGCAGCATCATAGTCAACGACTACTATGGCTATTATGGCATGATTTCGACCAACAACAAGGCTTTCGGCAACGTAAGGGAGACGGTTTATCATATCCTCGATTTCTTCGGGATAGATATTCTGTCCGCTACCTGTAAGAATCATATTCTTGCAACGTCCTTTGATGAAGACAGTGCCAAAGCGGTCCTGTGTACCCATATCACCTGTCTTCAACCAGCCATCGCTTGTAAACGAAGCCTTTGTAGCCTCTTCGTTCTTATAATAGCCTATGGTTGCAACCGCACCACGCACCTGTATCTCACCAGGGAATTTCGAAGGACGGTCAGAGTCAATACGCAATTCAAGGTTCGGCACAACACCACCCCTGTCATTGATAGTCGGATGAGCCGAAGCAACATAGCTGATAAGAGGGCCACATTCTGTCATGCCATAACCGACAGCAAAAGGTATTCTGATGCTCTTCATTACCTTCTCAACATCCTTGCTTATCGCAGCACCACCTATAAAGAAACCGGCTTTTGCAAGGTTACCGCCAAATGTTTCCACAATTTTCGAACGCACCTTTCCAAGAATGATACGGCGAAGACCGGGTATCGCAAGCAGGAATCGCATTACAGGCTTACGTAAAGTAGGTATAACCTTTGAACGGAACACCTTTTCTATAAGCAACGGAACTGTGAGGAATATGAAAGGCTTTACACTTGCAAGTGCCTTTAACAGACGTGCTGGCACAGGCTTTTCGGTAAAGACATTAATGTGGCATCCACAAGAGAAAAGGAACAGAAAGTCGAATGCAAGACCAAATATATGCGCAAACGGCAAAATTGAAAGTGTATTTCCGGGCTCCTTTACAGCTATGGGAACAAGTTCGCGGGCAATTTCCACATTTCCCGACAAAGACTTTGACAAAAGCATTACGCCTTTCGGAGAACTGCTTGTACCCGAAGTGTAGCTTATCACTGCCAAATCGTCCAATTCGCCATTGTTCATTTCTACATCATCGGCACTCATTCCGCAAGGATAGCGTGTTTCGAATATCTTGTCTATTTCACCTTGTTTTATATTATATGTACCCTTGCAACCTTCAACAGCGTCAAGAGTAACAATATCGACAAGACCTATGAAATTATCTATTTTGGCGAAACCTTCAAGCACATTGTCACGCTGCATGCCTGCAAGCACGCTCTTATCAACAAAAAGCAGACGGCTGTCCGACGCCTTTGTAAGGTTCAATACATTTTCGGGCATAAAATCCGAAAGCAAGGGCACAGCCACAGCCTTATACGAAGCTATTGCAAGAAAGGCAACACACCATTCAGCCGAGCTGCGGGCACATATTGCTATATGGTCGCCCTGTTTAAGACCACATTTCTCAAATACTATATGCAATCGAGCAACATTTATTGCGACATCGGAATACATCAGACTGTTAGCACCGAAGTTGGTAATGGCCGGTTTGTTCCAATTATCCTTGATTGCCTGTTCAACGTAATATAAATAGTGTTTCATAAAAACATTTTGTTTCTAAATCAAAATCCGTTTTTCAGATTTTCCGCTGCAAAGTTCGCACATCATTTCAAAAGATGCTATTTTATGCGCTACAGAGCTGGTTGTATTGGTAAAACTATTTTATATTGGGTAAAAAAAGAAATATAGGGGCGAAATTTAATAGTAATTTAACCGCAAAACACCTCGCATTTTCATTTTTTACCACAAGAACAGCTCTTTTAAGCATATTTTGAACAAAAATTTGAATTTATCAACACTCGCATTTTTAATAAAAAAAACAGATAAAAATAGGTTATTATAATAAAAACACTATTTTTGCATATAAAGAAAATACAAGTAGCTAATATGGAAAAGGAAATTAAATTCAGTTTGGTCTATCGCGACATGTTCCAATCGTCAGGCAAATTCCAACCGCTTGCCGACCAGCTTGAAAAAGTTGCACCCGCTATCATCGAGATGGGATGCTTCTCACGTGTCGAAACCAACGGTGGAGCTTTTGAGCAAGTCAACCTGATGGCTGGAGAAAACCCTAACAACGCTGTAAGACGTTTTACGAAACCGTTTAACGAAGCCGGCATACAGACACACATGCTGGACAGGGCATTGAATGCTTTAAGAATGTTTCCCGTACCGGCAGATGTCAGAAAACTGATGTATAAGGTAAAAAAGGCGCAAGGTGTCGATATCACAAGAATATTCTGCGGTTTGAATGACACGCGTAACATAATACCGTCAATCAAATATGCACTTGAGGCAGGAATGATTCCTCAGGCTACATTATGTATTACATCATCACCTATCCATACAGTAGAATACTACAGCAACATTGCCAACGAACTTATTGAAGCCGGCGCTCAAGAGATATGCCTAAAGGATATGGCAGGTATAGGACGCCCCGACTTCCTCGGACGTCTTGTAAAGACAATCAAGGAGAAACACCCTGAAATAATCATACAATATCACGGACATAGTGGCCCGGGATTATCTATGGCGTCAATACTTGAGGTTTGTAAAAACGGTTGCGACATAATTGACACCGCAGTGGAGCCGTTGTCTTGGGGTAAGGTTCATCCGGACATCATCAGCGTTCAGGCTATGCTCAAGGACGCAGGATTCAAAGTGCCAGAGATAAACATGAACGCATACATGAAGGTGCGCAGCCTCACACAGGAATTCATTGATGACTGGATGGGTGTTTTCATGGACAACAACAACAAGTTGATGAGTTCCCTACTACTGACAAGCGGACTTCCGGGCGGTATGATGGGTTCAATGATGTCCGACCTCGCAGGTGTCCACAAAGGTATAAACGGTATTCTGCAAAGCAAAGGCAAACCTACATACACTCTTGACGAGCTTATGGTTGAGCTGTTCAACGAAGTTGCCTATGTATGGCCACGAGTAGGATATCCCCCATTGGTAACTCCTTTCAGCCAGTATGTAAAGAACATCGCATTAATGAACCTTCTATCGCGCGCGCAGGACGAGCCACGTTTCAGCCGTATGGACGAGAGTATGTGGGGAATGATTCTCGGCAAGAGCGGACGCCTCCCCGGAGATGTAGCTCCCGAAATCAAGGAACTTGCCAAAGAGAAAGGTTTCGAGTTTACCGATGCTGACCCACAGAGCTTCTACCCCGACGCTCTTGACAAATACCGCAAGGAGATGCAGGAACTCGGTTGGGACGCAGGAGCCGACGACGAAGAACTTTGGGAATTTGCCATGCACGAACGCCAATACCGCGATTACAAGAGCGGCGTAGCCAAAGAGCGTTTCCTTGCAGACATTGAAAAAGCCAAAGACGGCGAAATGGCAAGCAAGGGTATAAGCATTGAAGACATCAAGGCCATAAAGCATGCAAAAGCTGACCCAATAACTGCTCCCGAAAAAGGACAGATAGTGTGGGAAGTTGTTGTCGAAGGCGAATCCACATCTCCTGCAATAGGCAGACACTACTCTGCCGACGAGCTGTTCTGCACAATCATCACACCTTGGGGAGAGCTTCAGCCTGTAGCAACAGGACTTGGAGGACGAGTTGTGGAAATATGCGCAAAGCAAGGCGACCATGTAAACAGAGGCGAAATTATAGCCTACCTGCAACGCGACGAACTTTTCAATTAAGAAATCAAGAGATTGAAAAATAAAGGAAAGAGATGACAAAAATTTTTGTCATCTCTTTCCTTTATTGATAATGTATATTCCTGTTGTCGCCAAGCCTGCCGCTATAATATATTTCCAATAGAAAGGCTCTGCAAGACACAGGCACGATGTAACAGCACCTACAACAGGTATCAAGGAATTGAATATCGCTACCCTGCCGACAGGGTTACAGCTTAGCAATTTATTATACAAAGCAAAGCCGAGTGTTGATATACACACTAAAAGAGCAAGTATCACGATACCCGTAAATGTCACTACGGGCAATGTTCCGCCAAGCATAAGTGCAGGCAAGAACAATGACAAGCCACCTATTGCAAGGCTATAGCCAGTTGCGACAAAGACATCGGCATACCTTTTCAAGCCACGTGTCATAAGACCAGCAAAAGCCGAACAGAAGGCATTAAGGATAATCATTCCATCGCCCATCATCGTAAACTCACCGCCGCCACCTCTGTTCAGGTTAAGAGCCAAAATTCCAGCAAAGCCTACCGAACAACCTATTATCTTACGAAGTGTCAGCTTATCGCTCTTGAAGAAAACACAAGCAAGCAGAACGAGCATGAACACACCTAAAGAGTTGAGAATTGCCGCACGTGCGCCGTCGCTATGCGAAAGCCCTATATAGAAGAAGGCATAATGCAACGATGTGTTAAGTATCGAGAAAAGAAGGATATAGAACACACCTCCCGTACTTTCAACCTTAAAACTGCGACCGAACAGACGCGCTATAAGCAGGATAAGTGCTCCCGAAATAAAGAAACGTACGCCTGCAAAAAGTATTTTGTTGGCAGTCATGCTTTGTGTTATGCCGAACTCCTCAAAACCGAGCTTTATAAGAGGATAGGCCCAACCCCACGATATTGCCGCTGTAAGCGCAAAAACAACCACCCAGAACGGACGTTGAAAAATCGATATTCTGCTTGCAGAGCTGTCATTAACGGCAGACTCCACACCCTGCCCCTGTTTTTGTATATTCATATTCTATTTACATAATTCAAAAAACCCGAAAAACTTATCTTTCAAGTTCTTTTGCCAAATATGGCGCTGTATGCCCTACTCCTTTGGCTACAATCTCTTCGGGTGTGCCTGTCGCCATAACCATACCGCCTTCGCGACCGCCTTCAGGTCCCATATCGATTATATAGTCGGCCATTTTTATAACGTCAAGGTTATGCTCGATGATGACAACCGTATTTCCTTTATCGACAAGGCGGTTAATCACATTCATAAGCACTCGTATGTCTTCAAAATGCAAACCTGTTGTAGGCTCGTCAAGCAGATAAAGTGTCTTGCCGGTATCGCGTTTAGAGAGTTCGGTTGCCAACTTGACACGCTGACTCTCTCCACCCGACAAGGTTGTCGAAGGCTGACCGAGTTTGATATATCCCAAGCCGACCTCTTGCAAGACCTTGATTTTATTCAGTATGACAGGAACATTCTCAAAGAATTCCACTGCCATGTTTATTGTCATATCAAGAACGTCGGCAATAGATTTGCCTTTATAACGCACCTCAAGCGTTTCACGGTTATATCGTTTTCCATGACACACTTCGCAAGGTACCATTACATCGGGGAGGAAATTCATTTCCAATGACTTATAGCCGTTACCGCCACACGCTTCGCATCGGCCACCCGTTACATTGAACGAAAAACGTCCCGGCTTGTAGCCACGTATCTTTGCTTCGGGCAAATCGACAAAAAGATTGCGGATATCAGCAAAGACTCCTGTATATGTAGCCGGATTTGAACGCGGAGTACGCCCCAAAGGCGACTGGTCAACATCAACAATTTTGTCGATATTCTCGATACCCTCTATTCTGTCATAGGGCAACGGCTCGCGCAATGCACGATAAAAATGCTTGGCAAGAATCGGTTGCAGAGTATCATTTATCAGCGAGGACTTGCCACCGCCCGAAACGCCTGTCACACATATAAGCTTACCAAGAGGCAGCTCGACATCGACATTTTTAAGATTATTTCCTTTTGCACCGAAAATTTTTATGGTTTTACCGTTACCCTCGCGCCTTTTGGCAGGAACTTCTATTCTTTCTTCGCCGTTGAGGAAACGTGCTGTCATGGTATCGCCTTTCAGCATCTCCTCAGGAGTGCCAGCAAAGACTATCTCACCACCCTTACGTCCTGCCTTCGGGCCAAGGTCTATGACATAGTCGGCAGAAAGCATTATATCGCGGTCATGCTCAACCACAATGACTGTATTGCCAAGGTCGCGTAACGATTTCAACGAATTTATAAGCCTGTCGTTGTCGCGTGAATGCAGACCGATACTCGGCTCATCAAGAATATAAAAGACATTGACAAGCTGTGAGCCGACCTGTGTCGCAAGACGTATGCGCTGCCCCTCACCACCCGACAATGAGGCCGAAGCGCGGTTCAGCGAAAGATAGCCGAGTCCCACATCAAGCAAGAAGCCTATGCGCGAGAGTATCTCCTTCACTATCTCGCCGGCAATCGAACGTTGCTTGTCGGTCAGATGGTTGTCAAGATCGTTCAACCACTCATAGAGCTGTGAAAGATCCATCGAAGCAAGTTCATATATATTCTTGCCATTCAGACGGTAATGCAAAGCCTCCTTGTTCAGTCTTGCTCCACCACATTCAGGACATGGTTGCATTGCCGAGAACTGCTCTGCCCAGCGCAACTCCTTTGCAGAAACACCTGAGTCCTTCTGCAACTGTATGTATTTTACAAGACCATCGTAAGTCGATATGCTATCGTAAAACATCTCTGACGAGCTGTTCAACCTTAACGGCACAGGAGAGCCATAAAGAATTTCATCAATGGCTTCATCGGGCAACTCTTCCACAGGTGTATTCAATTCCGCATCATAACGTGAAAGGACAGCCTCTATCTGCTGAAAGATTGAAGAACGTCGGTATTTGCCAAGCGGAGCCAATGCACCGTCATATACAGACAACGTACGGTCGGGAATGACCTTATCGACATCGACGCAGCTTATAACGCCCAAGCCTTTGCACTTAGGGCAAAAGCCTTGTGGAGAATTAAAAGAAAAATTATGTGGGTCAGGCTCCTTATACGAAAGTCCTGTAACAGGACACATGAGATGCTTGCTGTAATGACGTATTTTCCCTGACGGCATTTCCATTATCATTACAAGACCGCCACCCTGAGCTATTGTTGTTGCAAGGCTCTGCTTAAGACGTTGGGTATCCTTTACATCAACAGCTAATTTATCGACAACGACTTCAATGTCGTGATTCTTGTAGCGTTCGATCATCATGCCGCGCGACAGCTCACACATTTCACCATCAATTCGCACATTCAGGTATCCCTTATGCATCAGCTGTTCAAAAAGTTCCTTGTAATGACCTTTTCTCGACTTCACAAGGGGAGCAAGCATATATATACGTTTGCCGTCATACTCGTCCAACAACAATTCGAGAATCTTCTCTTCGGTATATTTCACCATTTTCTCACCCGACAGGTAAGAATAGGCTTCGGCTGCACGCGAAAACAACAGACGAAGATAATCGTAAATTTCGGTAGTGGTTCCTACCGTAGAACGCGGATTCTTGTTTGTGGTCTTCTGCTCTATCGAGATAACAGGGCTCAAGCCTGTGATTTTATCCACATCGGGGCGTTCCAATCCTCCTAAGAAATTACGCGCATAAGTCGAGAACGTTTCAAGATAACGACGCTGACCTTCGGCAAAAATCGTATCAAAAGCCAACGAAGACTTACCGCTACCACTAAGGCCGGTTATAACCGTCAATGAGTCGTGCGGAATTTCAACGTCCACATTCTTCAAGTTATGGACACGCGCTCCAAAAACCTCTATTTTTCCTTTTCCCTCTTCCACTTTTCAACCAATTAATTTCCGCTCTCATCATATCCACGCAAGAGATTCACATCTCTACGGAATTCATACTCAATACCGTCGGCACCTTTCGCCTTTACAACAACATAATAGACACCTGCTTTAACTGGCTTGCCATTGTATGTTCCGTCCCAGCCGTTCTCCTTGGAATCGATACCGTCAAGCCCCCAAGAATAGAGCTGTTGTCCCCAACGATTGAATATAGCCGCATGGAACGACACTATCGATTTTGCATTATAGACATTGAAATAGTCATTTATTCCGTCGCCATTGGGCGAGAAAGCATTAGGCACTTCGAGCGATGACTCTGCAAGGATTATTCGGAATGGTTCAAACTCTTCAGCACCATAAGGCCAAACAACATCGCTGTTTTCCAAGCTTGTATATGTTATCTCAGGCTGTATAATTATTGCTCCGCTTGTTTTAACATCGATTTCGACTTCCGCATCATGTCGTGTAAGATATGGTTCAGTTTCTCCCTCTTTGGTAAAAGTCCACACAACCACAAGCGAAAAGCCCTCGACCTCTTCAGCATTTGCCGAAAGTTTCAATTTTATGGGAGCTTCGCCCGAAAATTCATCACCCGGAGCAAGTTCAGTTGTTAAACCATCAGATTCGGTAACAGACACTGTCGGCTCTGGTATTTCCGGCTGCACCGCCTGAGGATAGACGGACAGAGTTATAAATAGTGCAAAAAGCAATAACAAATATCTTTTCATACAGAGATTCTTTTTATAAATAACGTATTTCGGGCGGAAATAGTACAACACCGTCAAAAACCTTATTCATGAATAGCAAAATTAACAATTCTAATCGAAAAAACCGCGAAAAAAACATTTTTTACACCAATAATAAGAGATTGTTTAAATATAAAAATTGTATCTTCGCAAAATAATAGAATCATTTTAGGAAATCAGGACAAAATCCAAGATATGACACGATACAGGCTTATATTCACTCTGCTTGTCGCATTGACAATAAACACAGCCGTCAATGCACAGGAAAACAGCATTATAACACACACTGTCATCAAAGGACAGACACTCTACTCCATTTCAAAGTTATACAACACTACTGTGGAGGAGATTGTAAAAATGAACCCCGAAAGCGCCGTCACCCTTTCTGTCGGTCAGCAGTTGAGGATTCCCCGTTCAACACAAGCAAAAGCCCCCAAAACCGTCATAAAGAGAAATGATGACGGACAAATATACCACACTATACAAAGCGGAGAAACGCTCTATCGTCTGGGTAAGTTGTACGGCATTGCACCACAGGAAATCTGCGATGCAAACCCCGGCTTGTCAACATCGAATTTCCGCGTAGGCGAAACCATACGCATTCCTCGCATTGCCGAAAATGCAGAGATATTGGCAAATGTCGAAAAAGAGGAGAAGGCAACACCTGTACAGGAAGAGAAACCGCAATATAAACATTCCATTAAGCACATTGTCAAGAAGAACGAGACATTGGAAAGCCTCGCTCAAAAATACAACAGCACTCCTGAAGATATACTCGCAGCCAACCCCGGCTTAGAGAACGGTACACTTAAAAAGAACAGGCTTATCATTATCCCTCAGGACAAGAAGGTGAACAAAGAGAGCGACAACTCAAAATCGAACAACGACAGAACACATACAGGCACAAGAAACGAGATTCCCAATATAAAGAACTACAACGACGGAGTACTCAAAGTTGCCATTGTATTGCCATTCCTACTCGACAGTTATGCGCCAAGCGAACAGGGAAGAATGATAGAATACTATCAAGGATTCCTTATGGCTGTCGAAAAACTCAAAGGCATGGGATATTCATTCGAAATAAACACATTTGATTCGGGACCACAGGAAAAAAGCCTGAGCGAATTATTCACAAGCGGCGCGTTGGACAATATGGAGCTGATAATCGGCGCCATGTACCCAACCCACAACAAGGAGCTTGCAAAATTCGCTTTGGAGAAAAACATTCCGCTTGTGATACCATTCACAAACAAGGACAATGAAATCTATCGCAACCCTATGGTCTATTGCGTAAACTCTCTACAATCATATATTATCCCTAACGTTGTAGAGCATTTCATGAACACTTTCACAAATGCGAATGTCATTTTTGTAGAAGATGCAAACGAAAAGAGCAACAAAAAAGAGTTCATAGCCAAACTGACCGACGAGCTTGACATCAACTCTGTTCCTAACACAACCGTTCCGTTGAGCAACCTTACAACAGAGGAAACAACACTCTTGACCCTTAAAGAGTATCTTCGCGAAGGCAAGGAGAATGTTATCATACC
Source organism: Bacteroidaceae bacterium (assembly GCA_017647225.1). GTDB lineage: Bacteria > Bacteroidota > Bacteroidia > Bacteroidales > Bacteroidaceae > HGM04593. The sequence goes on from JAGCLA010000033.1 coordinate 19,024, forward strand.
TACATCGTCATCGGCTGCAATGCTAAACACATTATTACCTACATTACAGCAGGCCAACATCATCGATACATTAGACATTCCGGGTTATAAACTGTTCGGTTATCCCGAATGGCAGATTTATGCAAAGGACACACGAGAACAGATGTACGAGGTTGAAACATATTTCTATGCAACTTTCTACAGCCACTATTCAATTCCCGAAGTGACACGTTTCCAGGAGGAATATATCAAACGATATAACTGCAGCATACAGAACATTTATCCAAGATATGGCATGCTCGGTTATGATACCGGATATTTCTTCCTGCTCGCAACAAGCATCTACGGTAGCCAGCTTCCGGAGAAAATCAACGATTTGGGATTCACTCCAATACAGACCGGTTTTATGTTTGAAAGGCTGAACAAAGGTGCAATGATTAACAAAAAGGTAAATTTCATTCACTACACACCTGAATACAGAATCGAAAAGATAGACTTCGAGCAATGAAGAGATTAGCGTCAATTATATTCGCCCTGTTGCTTGTCGTTTGCGCAAACGCACAGGTGGAACAGCCACGCAAGAGGTTCGAGCTTGGTGTTGCAGGAGGCATGAACTTCAACAGTATGGAGTTTCAGCCGTCCATACGCCAGAACTTCCTTAACGGCTGGGGAGGAGGTCTTAACCTACGCTATACAAGCGAGAAGTATTTCAGCATGATTTGTGCCACACAATTGGAGGTAAACTTCTCGCAACGAGGTTGGGAAGAGGACTTTGACGACGGCACACAGAACAGCTATATCAGGGTTCTCGATTACGTGGAAATACCTTTTTTCGCACACGTTTCATGGGGTAAAGAAGAACGCGGTTTCCAATTTTTCCTAAACCTTGGCCCACAATTCGGTTTCTTCCTCAACGAAAAAGAGTATTACAAAGGAGATTGGGCCATTGAGAACCGCCCTACCGCATTAAGACCTATATATGGCAAGAAAGTCGAGAACAAATTCGATTATGGTATTGCCGGCGGTTTGGGTGTTGAATGGAAGACAAGAGCCGGCAACTTCTTCGTGGAAGGACGTTACTACTATGGATTGGCCGACATATTCGGTAACTCAAAAACCGATGATTTCGGACGTTCCGCCAACCTTACAATCTATGCAAGACTGGGTTATTCAATAAGAATCTTCTAATACACAAAAAGAGGTCTTTAGCAATAAAGACCTCTTTTTTATTATTGTTTGAGAATTATCTTCCTTTATACATTTCGTCGTAATACTTCTCGTATTCACCGCTTGTGATATTCTCCATCCACTCCTGATTGTCGAGATACCACTGCACTGTCTTTTCTATACCCTCTTCAAACTGTAGGCTTGGTTCCCAGCCCAATTCGCGCTGCAACTTGGTCGAATCAATGGCATAACGCAAATCGTGACCGGCACGGTCAGTAACATAAGTAATAAGGTCGAGCGAATATCCTTCGGGATTGCCAAGCATACGGTCAACAGTCTTTATAACAACCTTTATGATATCAATGTTCTTCCACTCATTGAAGCCACCGATGTTGTATGTATCGGCAATTTTACCGTTGTGGAAAATTACATCTATTGCACGTGCATGGTCAACAACATACAACCAATCGCGCACATTCTCACCCTTGCCATAGACAGGCAATGGCTTGCGATTACGGATATTGTTGATGAACAACGGAATCAATTTCTCAGGGAACTGATATGGGCCATAGTTGTTTGAGCAGTTGGTAACAATTGTAGGCATACCGTATGTATCGTGATATGCACGGACAAAGTGGTCGCTGCTTGCCTTTGAAGCCGAATAAGGGCTGTGAGGATTATACTTTGTCGTTTCATAGAAGAAGTCCTCACCATAAGCAAGATGATGCTCTCCCGATGATGCAGTCGTTGTAAAAGGAGGCTCTATACCCTCGGGATGACTCAATTCCAACGCACCATATACCTCATCGGTTGAGATATGGTAGAAACGTTTTCCTTCGTATTTCTCGGGCAATGATTCCCAGTAAAGTTTTGCAGCCTGCAACAACGACAATGTGCCCATCACATTAGTACGCGCGAATGTAAAAGGGTCTTTGATAGAACGGTCAACGTGGCTCTCGGCAGCAAGGTGTATTATGCCATCGACATTGTTGTCAACCATAAGCTTATACATTGCATCAAAGTCACAGATGTCGGCTTTGAAGAATGTATAGTTCGGTTTGTCCTCAATATCCTTCAAATTTGCAAGATTACCTGCATAAGTAAGCTTATCGACATTGATAATGTTGTATTCCGGATATTTGTTTACAAAAAGACGGACAACATGAGAACCGATAAAGCCGGCACCACCGGTAACAATTATAGAGCGTTTCATATTTTTAATTTTATCTGTTTGCTTTAATTCTTTTTATACAGTATTCCATGGACTCTCTCCAATGCGGGATATCTATATCGAATACATTCTTTATTTTTGTTTTATCCAAAACTGAATATGAGGGACGTGTCACAGGCGACGGAAACTCACTGCTATGACATGGATTTATACGGCAAGTTGTATTACCCGCCGCAATTGCTATTTCAACGGCAAAATCATACCACGAGCATACGCCCTCGTTCGAGAAGTGATAAATTCCCTCATTACCCTCATATACACCAGCCTCGATAATTGAGAAAATCGCAAGTGCAAGGTCGCCTGCATAAGTAGGAGTGCCAACCTGGTCAAAAACGACATTCAGTTGCTCTTTTTCTGCGGTAAGGCGTAACATTGTCTTCAGGAAATTGTTTCCGAACTCGCTATACAGCCATGCTGTACGGAATATCAATGCCTTGCAGCCGCTTTCAAGAATAGCCTGTTCACCATGCAGTTTGGTGCGTCCATACACACCGAGCGGATTAAGAGGCATATCTTCTCGACGTGGAGTATTGCCATCACAACCGAACACATAATCTGTCGACACATGGAACAGTGTTCCGCCTACCTCCTTCATCGCAGCAGCAAGATGACCTACAGCCGTTGCATTTATAAGTTCAGCCATAGCCTCATCACTTTCCGCCTTATCGACATTTGTATATGCAGCACAGTTCACAATAGCGGTTACGCCCCACTGCTTTACCGCCTGCATTACAGCCGATGCGTTGGTGATGTCCAATTCTGCAACATCGGTAAATATATAGTTGTTCGGAGAAACAGCCCCAAGGCGTTGCATTTCGCATCCAAGTTGTCCCTTGGCTCCTGTAACAAGAATATTCATAGTCAATACAATTTTTCGTTATAATCAAACAGGAAATCAGCATCAGCAAGTTCCTTACTCAATTTATCCTTTTCAGAAAGAACAACTTTACCTGCAGGAATTCTCCAATCAACGTTCAATGTAGAATCATTCCAAGCAATAGAGCCTTCGCTCTCCTTATTATAATAGTTATCACACTTATATTGGAAAACAGCCTCCTCACTCAACACAGCAAAGCCATGTGCAAAACCACGCGGAACAAACAACTGACGGTGATTCTCCTCGGTCAGTTCAACTGCAACATACTTACCGAAGGTTGGAGACCCCTTACGGATATCTACAGCCACATCAAGCACTGCACCTTTTATGCAACGTACAAGCTTGCTTTGGGTATATGGTGGTTTCTGGAAATGCAAACCACGTACAACTCCATAAGACGATTTGGACTGATTGTCCTGCACGAATGTGGTACGACAAACATTCTCCTCGAATTCGCGTTGCGAGAACGATTCATAGAAATAACCTCTATCGTCCTTAAACATACGTGGTTCTATTATTACCACGCCGTCAATATCCGTTTTTATAACCTCCATATTTAATACATATAAAATACACCAAACAGAGGCTTAGCCTCTGTTTGGTATTAAATTACTCCTTAATCAATTCAAATTCGGCACCTGAAGCAAAGTCCTGACCGTTCTGTGAACTCAAAGCTGTGAATCGTACGAAACGTGCCTTAACAGGCTTCTTGAATATCACAGTCTGCTTTTCAGCGCTGTATGGGAATTCGCCTTCTGCAACTGGATCGCTCCAGTTCTTACCGTCAGCGCTAACCTGCAACTTGTAAGCCTTTATGTTTCCGTTATTGCCACCGTCCTGACGAGGAGTATATTTGAATCCCTTTATCACAACCTCTTCGTTGGCATCGAAATCAATCCAGTGAGGATAAATTGCAACAGTAACAGAATACATTGTATGCCATATAGTTGTAGGGTCACCGTCAAGCATTTTCTCAGCCTCATTTCCCGGCTCACGGCTTGAGCAGAAAGCTACTGTAATAGGAATTGATGTAATCTCTTCATAGCTATATGTTGCCGCCAAAGCAGGAGTAGCCTTTTCCCATACGGTGATATCACCACCCTTACTCATATTTACAGGCTCTGTATAACGCATTTTCTTTCCGTTCTTACCAATTCTGTAATATATCTCGGCATTCTCCTTTGCACAGTTCATGGTAACGATACCGCGAAGGTCGCGTTTGAGTACAACAGGCAACACACCAGAAGATGCGACATTGGCAAGAGCTACATAATCATCACCAGCTTTTACAGGACGCATGATGAAACCGACACTGTTGTCGCCGGCCTTTACAAGGTCATGTTCAAGTGGACCACCCTGACCACAGCTGTTACCGCCAAGACCATTGACCTTACTGTCGAGGTGCAACCAAGTACCTGAAGACGCAGGCAACTGATAAGGGTGAGCAGCTTCGGTCAATTCAACATCGTTCCAAGGAAGAGCCGATGTAGAAAGACCACATGTATTCACAAAGATTACACCGTTACCGGCATCATTTGTAAGTGCTGCCCAACGAACCTCTTCGCGGTTAGCCATGTCCTGTGGTTTTGGGAAATTGACGAACTGGTCAGCCACTGTACTTGCATACTGCTGAATGAAAGCACCTGTGCGACGGTCGTTGTAGTTGTTCCAAGGACCACGTCCGTAGTATGTATAGTTCTTCAATTCAGTAGGCAACTGCATCATATAACCGATACGTGCAAGCATGGTGTTTGCATCACTACCTGTTACAGAGCTGTTAAGTTCAACAGAGCCGTCAGGATAGATTGTCCATATTCTGTTAGAGATGAAATGGAACTCATTTGCACCGAGTTCACGAGCATCGTCCTTTACAGTAAAGCTGTTATCCTCGTTCTTGATACGACGACCAGGGTGCTTTGCCTGAGTACGTACGATATACTGAAGAACAACTGTTCCGTCATTGTTTGTCTTTGACACGAATGATATTACCTCGTCCTTCAAATCGTAAAGGCCAAGTGCAAACCAACGGTTCCAAGCCCAGATATCGTTATCGACAGGAGCACGGAATGCGCTGAGTGTCATAGAGCTACCCTTTTCAAACACTATAGTGTTGCCATAAACTACATTGTTAAGAACACCGGTCTTGTTATTGAATGAAATAGAGAAACCGTTTCCTGTAATTTCGGTTATTGCTTCAGCCTTGTTTTCCTTAACTACAACTTTCTGTGAATTCTTTGCAGCATCAACCAACAAAGCAGCCTTTACTGCATCCTGCAACTTGAGTTGCTCCTCCATCTGTGCATATCCCTTCTTTGCCCAAGGCATATCCTTCTTAAGCAGCAGCTGTACCTTTACGAAATACTCTTTATCGGCCTTGAAAGCAGAAACATTGAAACGTAATTTGAAGCTCTTTGCTGTGCGAGGAGCTATATGCATTCCCGGCATATAGTAAGAATCGATCTGCTTACCATCTTCCCAAAGTGAAACCTTTACATCAAGGTCACAAAGCGAGTTGAAATAACGCTTGTTGAAAATTTCCACCTCACCGTTTTCAAGCAGTCTGATTCCCGCATTCTGATATACCTTCTTAACCTCAAAATACTGTGGTTTTGGAGAGTGGTCGGGGAACATGATACCATTCATACAGAAAGTATGGTCATTAGGACGGTCACCAAAGTCACCACCATATCCCATATACTTATCACCTGTCTTTGGGTCAACATTCCAGAAGGCCTGGTCTGTCCAGTCCCAGATAGCACCACCTATAAAGAAGTTTGTACTCTCGATAGCATCCCAGTAATCAACAAGGTTACCGGCAGCATTACCCATTGAGTGAGCATACTCCGAAATGTGGAACGGATAGACAATACCCATTTTTCCCTTTACTGCTTCACGTGTCCAACCGATAGAAGGATACTGGTTAGAACCCATATCCACAATGTTGTTGTTACGCTCATACTGCACAGGACGTGATGGGTCAAAAGCATGCAATGCTTTGTAAGCCTCAACAAAGTTATTACCGGGGCCGGCCTCATTACCAAGCGACCATATACATACAGACGGGCTGTTTATTGTAGCATGCGCCATTTCCATAACACGTGCAACGTGAGCATTACGGAACTCTTTCACGTGAGAAAGCGAAGCATCGCCATAGTAATACTGGTGGCTCTCGATGTTAGCCTCATCCTCAAGATAGATACCATATTTATCACAGAGGTAGTACCAGTAAGGAGCATCAGGATAGTGAGCATTACGCACATGGTTTATATTACCCTGCAACATAAGCATAACCTCTTTCTCCATTTGTTCACGTGTAACGGCATGACCGCGTTCAAGACTGTTTTCATGACGGTTTACGCCTTTCATCTTGATAGGTTTGCCGTTGAGATAGTAATAACGTCCTGCCAAACCGAATTCATCATCTTCGGCCTTTGTGTTGCGGATTTCAACTTCGCGGAATCCCATATATGTCGAAGCCATTTCCACTGTACGTCCCTTCTTGTCGAGCAAAGAGACAACAAGGGTATAACGATTTGGTTCTTCGGCACTCCATTTTGCAGGATCGGCAACAGGAAGAGCAATGTTTACAGTAGCTGTTGTACCCTTTGCAAGCTGCGCAACCGCGTTGCGTGCTGTAGCTCCCTCTACTATCTCGTTATTGTCGCTGTAAAGTTCATTCTTGTAGAGCTGAACTTTTACCTGATAATCCTTAGCCTTCTTGTTTGTAAGGTTACGTACGTCAACCTCAATGTTTGCAACAGCATCCTTGTATTGTGCATCAAGGTCTGTGCGTACACGAATGTCACGCAACTCCACAGGATTTCTTGATGTCAATGACACTGTGCGGAAGATACCCGGCAAACGGAACATATCCTGTGATTCAAGGAACGAAGCATCGCTGTTACGATAAACCTCTACTGCAATCAGGTTCTCACCCTCAACAAGATATTTTGTGATATTGAATGACGCAAGGTTACGTGAGTTCTTTGAAAAACCTACATACTTGCCGTTTATCCACAAATAGAAGAACGAATCGACACCGTCAAAGTTCAAATATATCTCGCGGCCGTTCCAATCAGCAGGAACATTGAATGTACGGCGATATGAGCCGACCTCGTTACGGAACTTATATGTAGTATGGAATGGCTGAGGTTCACGCATCACACCACCCTTCCAGTCGCCAACAGCAACCTGGTGCTTGAAAATTACAGGCTGGTTCACATAGATTGGAGTACCGTATTTCTGTGTACCATCAGGCTGTAGGCCATACACATTCCAGTTCATTGGCACCTGCACTTTATCCCAAGCCGAAGCATCGAAATCGGTTTTGAAGAAATCGGCAGGACGCTCCCAAGGATTTGCAACCCAGTTAAAATCCCAAGTACCGTCAAGCGAAATGTAATACTCGCTATTTTCGGGAAGTACCTTACGTGCATTCTCCTCACTCTTGAAATTAAAGAACCATGCTTTAGGCTGTTCCTTATTCAAAGAAAGTTCTTCAGGAGATTCCCACTCCACCAAGCCGGCCTCTTGTCCTTTGACATAATTATACCCACGAGGAGCATCAACATCGCCATAGGCAAATCCTTCAAAGTTCTGTCCAACACAAGTCAACGACATGAAAAATGCCGCCAGTGTTGCTGTTACAAATCTTTTTTTCATAGATATTTTATATTAAATTAGTTATTGATTTTCACCAACATCTCTCGCGTGCGCATACACGCATACGTAAAACTTTGTAAAAATAACACTTTTTTTCCTTATTAAAAAAAATATTGGCAAAAGATATAAAAACATTTATCATATCCTTTGCCAACAACGATTATATACAAAAAAATAAAAGTCACCAGGGTGACTTTTATTCAAAAATGCAAACTAAGAGCAAATTAGTTCTTAGCAGCCTCAAGAGAAGCCTTACGGAAAGCCTTCATAGCCTTCTCAAGCTCCAAAGAAGCCTTGCGTGCGCGTGTACCTGCAGCCTTGTTACCCTTTTCAGCCTGAGCAGCTGCGTCTGCTGCAAATGCAGCGTAAGTCTCCTGGATTTTCTCGATAAGTTCTTTCATAATATTCTCGTTATTAAGGTTAATGATGCACAAAGATAATAAAATTCACAATATCAAGGCATAAATGACTTTTTTTTTGCAAAAAATCTCAAAAAAAATATGTTTTTACAGAAAAAACGCTCAAAAATGCAATAATTCAAGCAGTTAATAACCTTTTTTATTGTATCTTTGAGATAATTCTACAAAAATATGCTACACTCAAAATGAAATAACAAAGCAAATTTTGCATATTTCACTCGTTTGTAGTTATTTTGGGGACAAACAAAAAAGAGGTTTTTAGTATTTATATACTTTATTAAAAACCAAACAATAGAAAAGCCAAACAGTAATGAACAAGAAAGTTTTTGTATCAGGATGCTACGATATGCTCCATTCGGGACATGTTGCATTTTTCAAAGAGGCCGCTACATATGGCGACCTTTATGTCGGCATAGGTTCAGATGCAACCATCCACGACCTTAAAGACCGTAAGACAATCAACACCGAACAGGAGCGCCTATATATGGTTAAAGCCATACGTTACGTAAAAGATGCATTTATTAACAGCGGTAGCGGAATTCTTGATTTCGCAGAAGATGTCAAAGCGCTTAAACCTGATATATTCTTTGTAAACAGCGACGGCTACACTCCCGGAAAAAAGAGATTCTGCGAGGAGAACGGCATTGAACTGGTTGTAAGCCAGCGAATACCCGAAGCCGGTTTACCGACACGCTCAACAACAGCATTGCGTCAGGAGTGTAAAATTCCATATCGCATAGACCTTGCCGGAGGATGGCTCGACCAACCATTCGTCAGCAAGAACTACCCGGGAGCGGTACTGACAATAAGCATTGAGCCCGATTACGATTTCAACAACAGAGGCGGTATGAGTACCTCTTCACGTAAGGCAGCTATCGAAATGTGGCATATCGACATCCCGGCGGGAGACCGCGAAACACTCGCAAAAATGGTTTTCCGCTACGAAAACCCACCGGGAAGAGCATACACAAGCGGTTCACAAGACGCTATCGGCATTGTCATGCCATGCCTTAACAAACTGAATTACGACAACGATTACTGGCCGTCAAGCATCGAAAGCGTAAAAGATGACGATGTGCTCGATTTTATAGAAAAGAACCTTTGGCTTATTCCATTGGCACCTCGCGACAATGAATATGACGTTCTTGCCACTACAAATATAGACAAAGAGAGTGTAAAACGCCTTGCAAAAGCAGCCGAAGATTGCTGGAAAGCCTTGCTCGCAAAGGACATTGACGCATGGGGAAAGGCAACAACCGATTCATTCAAAGCTCAAGCAGCTATGTTCCCGAACATGATATCGGAACATGTCCAACTTGCTATTGACGAATACAAGAACAATGTAAAAGGTTATAAAATCACAGGTGCCGGTGGCGGCGGATACCTTGTTGTCATAAACGACAAGCCTATTGACAAAGCCATACAGATTAGAATAAGGCGCAAATAATAAATCAATCCAATAAAAACCTAAAAAAAATGAAAGGTATAGTTTTAGCCGGAGGGTCAGGCACACGCCTCTACCCTATAACAAAAGGAGTCAGCAAACAGTTGCTTCCTATATATGACAAGCCAATGATATATTATCCTATATCAGTACTAATGCTTGCCGGAATAAAAGAGATTCTCATTATTTCCACTCCGCAGGATTTACCGGGTTTCAAGCGTCTGTTAGGCGATGGAAGCGACTATGGCGTAACCTTTGAATATGCCGAGCAACCCTCTCCCGACGGCCTTGCACAGGCTTTTATAATTGGAGAAGAATTTATCGGCAACGATTCAGTATGCCTTGTTCTTGGTGATAACATTTTCTATGGTTATGGTTTTTCAGGCATGCTCAAAGAGGCTGTACGTGCCGCAGAAGAGGATAAGAAAGCAACCGTATTCGGTTATTGGGTTGATGACCCCGAGCGCTATGGAGTTGCCGAATTTGACCGCAACGGCAACTGCTTATCAATTGAAGAGAAGCCAACTAATCCGAAATCGAATTACGCCGTGGTTGGATTATACTTCTACCCTAACAAAGTTGTAGAAATAGCAAAGAACATCAAACCGTCAGCACGCGGCGAACTTGAGATTACAACAGTCAACCAGCATTTTCTGAACGATGGAGAGCTAAAGGTACAAACCCTCAAACGTGGCTTTGCATGGCTTGACACCGGAACTCACGACTCATTGGCAGAAGCCTCAATTTTTGTAGAGGTCATAGAGAAAAGACAAGGATTAAAAATAGCCTGTCTTGAAGGTATTGCATACCGCAAAGGCTGGATAACTGAAGAAAAGTTACGCAGTATTGCACAGCCGATGCTCAAGAACCAATATGGCCAATACCTGCTCAAGGTAATTGACGAGGTCAGACACTACGGAGCAAACACCGACTGAATAGTATTTTACAAAAAGCAAACAAGGGAATAATTCAGAATTATTCCCTTGCTGTTATATGGAAACAAGCTTGTTTAACCTCATGCTTGACATAGCAACGTCCACTTTTCTTCAAGTCGCGTAACACTTCGGCCAGAACGGCTTTAAGATGTACCTGCTTGGCATCCTTGCCCTCATCATCATGCTTCATAAAGCGTTTGTATGAGATATCAACCGTAGTACCGTAACAATGCACAGAGCGTTGCGACGCATTGATATTGCGTTTCGAGAGTTTCTTCACATCCTCGTCAGTTCTCAACACCGACGACACAACCACACTATAAGGAGGAAGATGCTTGTTTTTCAATGAATCCTGAAATGCCTGACCTATATCGTGCAACAGGGTTACTGCCTCCTTGACAAGAAATGGCGAAGAATGGGAGAGTTTGTCAACCACATACGGTTCTCCAAAGCGCAATGGGCCACCTATCATATATAGTTTCTTTGAGGCAGAAACAATGTCATTCTGCGATTCCAAAGGTTTTATGCCTATTTTTTTTGCAGCCTTCAGATGCGTATCATTCATATCATTGAATTCACGCTTGCAATCCCAATATACTATCTTGTTAGGTTTACCTTTTGGCGGTTGAACAGCATATTCGTCTTTATTGCCCGAACATGCTAACAGCATGCAGACAACAAAAAACAACGATATACTCCCTAAACGATTCATTATAAAGACTCAACTGTTCGGCACAAAGGTAGTAAAAATTTTCATCTGCCCTACCACTTGACGCATCTTTTCAGCTATTTCGTCATTACAAAGATTTCCGATACTGCCTTCATGGGTATGATTAACCTGCTTTGTAGGCTTATATTCACCGTTCTGCACCTGCATACCCACCTTGCGATAAGCATCACGGAAAGGCGTACCGTCCAAAGCCAAACGATTGACATCTTCTACAGTAAAAAGATAGTCGTATTTGCTGTCAGAAACGATATTGTCATTGATTCTTATATGTTGCAACATGAAGTCACACATATCCAGACAAGAACAGATTTCTGTCGTGGCAGGGAAAATGATATCTTTTAACAACTGCAAATCGCGATGATATCCCAACGGCAAATTAGCAGTAAGCAGAGTAATCTCATTGGGGACAGACTGCAAACGGTTGCATTTGCCACGCATTATTTCAAAGACATCAGGATTCTTCTTGTGTGGCATGATGCTCGAGCCTGTCGTCAGTTCATCTGGGAAGCTTATAAACCCAAAATTCTGGCACATGAACAGGCATACGTCCATTGCCATTTTACCAAGCGTGGAAGCCAAGGCTGCAACTGCATATGCTACAGCACGTTCTGTCTTGCCGCGACTCATTTGCGCAGCCACTACATTATAATGCAGATTCTCAAACTCCAACAATTCAGTTGTCATTCGACGGTTCAAGGGGAACGACGAGCCATATCCTGCCGCAGAGCCAAGAGGGTTCTGATTTGCTATCCTATACGCAGCCACAACCATTTGCATATCATCGACAAGCGATTCGGCGTAAGCACCGAACCATAAACCAAAAGATGAAGGCATAGCCACCTGCAGGTGAGTATATCCGGGCATCAACACCCCGGCATGTTCGTTACTCAGCTTTTGCAGACGTTCAAAAAGCGTCACAACGCGAGAGGCTATATTCTTCAATTCATCGCGCAGGAACAATTTCAAATCGACCAGCACCTGATCATTACGTGAACGTCCTGAATGAATCTTCTTGCCAACATCACCCAACTTGCGTGTCAGCATCAGTTCCACCTGCGAGTGCACATCCTCTATTCCCTTCTCAATGACAAAGTTGCCATTTTCGGCCGTACTTTTTATCTCCTCAAGAGCCTCAAGCAAGACCTTCAGTTCATCAGTTTCGAGCAGACCGATACTCTCAAGCATACGGATATGCGCCATAGAGCCTTCAACGTCATACTTGGCAAGTCTTAAATCGAGCTGACGGTCATTTCCAACGGTAAACTCCTCTATCATCTTATCGGGTTCAAACCCTTTACTCCAAAGTTTCATATCCTATTATATTTGTTTATCCAATTCATTTATCAACTGTTCATAAAGTCCAATACCCTCTATTATTTCGCTTTCAAGAACAAACTCGTCTGCCGAATGTGAACGTGCCGACACCCCTACTCCCATCTTCAATGACGGGAACGGCATAAGTGCCATGTCCGATGTTGTAGGCGATACAAAACATTCGCGTCCAAGAGCCACCGCCGACTTCACCAAAGGGTGTTCATCAGTAATTGCCGAAGCACGCACACGTGTTGAACGCGGTATCAATTCACATTCCACCACCGACTGCAACAACTCTACAGTCTGTTCATTTGTATATGCATCGGTCGTTCTTACATCAACGACAAATTTACATTCATCAGGAACGACATTGTGTTGCGTACCGGCAGAAATCATTGTTACGGCAATACTTATATCCCCTAACAATTCCGAACGACGCTCAAACTTGTAATTACGCAACCGTTCAATATCGGCAATTGCCTTATATAATGCATTTTCACCTTCGTTGCGTGCCGCATGTCCACGCACTCCACGCGCAGTTGCATCAAAGACCAACAATCCACGCTCACCTACAGCGGCATGCATACTTGTAGGTTCTCCGACAAGAGCCATATCAATGCCTATGCCCAAGCGTTCAAACTCCGGCAACATGGCACGCATACCTTTCTCGCCCATAACCTCTTCCTCTGCTGTCAGTGCAAGTATTAGATTATAGGAGTGTTCTGCCTGGTAATTGTTACAGAAAGCCGCAACCAATGCCACCAACGAAGCACCGGCATCGTTACTACCAAGACCATATATCTTACCTTCGCTGAAAATCGGTTTATATGGGTCAATAGTATATGCCGGTGAAGGTTTAACCGTATCGTGGTGAGAATTCAGCAACAATGTAGGCTTTGAAGAATCGTATTTTGCACACTTTGCCCACACGTTATTATATATGCGTTGCACATCGACTCCTCTTTCACGCAGGAAAGCCTCGAGAATGTCTGCGGTGACATTCTCTTCGCGTGAATGCGAAGGGGTTGCTATGAGTTTTTCAAGCAACGCGACAGCATCGTGTGAAGTAACGCTTTTCATAGTATTCAAAGTTTTATCACCGTACCGATATCCGACAACAGATTGTCGGAATGTTTTATCGTAACACTCTTCACGCCGGACTTGACAGCCGCAAAAGCATTGTCAATTTTAGGAATCATTCCCTTGTTCACAACTCCCGATTCGCGCAATTCAACATAATACGCAGGCGTAATCTCCTTTATCAGTGAAGTCGAGTCATCAACGTCACGCATGACACCCGTTTTTTCAAAGCAGAAATGCATGAATGTCGGGGCTATTGCAGCTGAAGCAACTGCCACTGCCGATGCTATGCTGTCGGCATTACTGTTGAGCAGAGAGCCTTTGCCGTCATGTGTAATGGCGCAGAAGACAGGCGTAACGCCCGACTTCAACAATGTTGCAATGAAATCCGTATTTATGTTTCCTGCATCGATATCACCTACGAAACCGAAATCAACCGGAATAGGCGAACGACGTCTTGCCGGAATGACATCGGCATCGGCACCCGAAAGGCCAATTGCATTACAGCCGGCAGCCTGCAATTTCGCAACAATCTGTTTATTGACAAGCCCTGCATATACCATTGTCACCACGTCCAAAGTATCACGGTCAGTGACACGACGGCCGTCAATCATTTGAGTAGGGATCTCAAGTTTCTCGCTCAAGCGTGTAGCCAGCTTACCACCACCGTGAATCAATATCTTGGGTGAGGGCAATTGGGCAAAATCATTGACAAAACGTTCCAAAGCATCGGCGTTGTCAATAACATTACCGCCTATTTTCACTACATTTATCTGCTTTATATCGTTCATATTCATTTCAAGTTCTCCAATATGCGTTTAAGAACCACTTGGGCCGAAATCTCACGATTTTCAGCCTCGCGGATAACAAGGCTCTTAGCTGACTCTATCACCTCGTCTGTAACAATCATATTTCGACGTACAGGCAGACAATGCATAAAGAAAGCATCATTTGTCAAAGCCATCTTATCTGCATCGACAGTCCAGTCGCGGTCGGTCGAAAGCACCTTTCCATAATCGGCACCGGCGTATGCCGACCAATTCTTTGCATATATGAAATCGGCACCTTCAAAAGCCTTACGCTGGTCGTATTCAACCTTCGCATTACCCACAAATTCATGAGCAAGCTCGTACCCTTTGGGGTGAGTAATCACAAATTCATAATCAGTAGCGTTCATCCATTCGGCAAAAGAGTTTGGCACAGCCTGCGGCAGAGCCTTTGGATGCGGTGCCCATGTCATTACGACTTTTGGGCGTTCCTTTGTTTTATGCTCCTCAATAGTTATCAGGTCGGCAAAGCTCTGCAACGGATGACGCGTTGCAGCTTCCATACTGAATACGGGACGTCCCGAATAACGGATAAACTGTTCGATTATACGCTCTTCATAGTCCTCGACCCTATCGTTCAGTTGAGCAAATGCACGTACGCCTATCACATCGCAATACGATGCCATTACAGGAATGGCCTCAAGCAGATGCTCCGCTTTGTCGCCATCCATAACAACTCCGCGCTCCGTTTCAAGTTTCCATGCGCCCTGATTGACATCGAGTACCATCACATTCATACCCAAGTTCATGGCAGCCTTTTGGGTACTCAAACGGGTACGCAGGCTCGAATTGAAGAATATCATCAACAATGTACGATTTTTTCCCAATTCGGTGAAGGCAAAACGGTCACGTTTTACCACCATCGCCTCTGCAACGGCAAGGCGCAAATCACCAATATCTTCGACACATGTAAACTTTTTCATAAAATCAAGTTATTCGTTAATCAACTCCTTAAATGCCACAAGGGAACAATCAGCCTCTTTGCGACCTATACTCAATGCCGGCAACAGACGCAATGTGTAAGCACCGGCACCGCCTGTAAATATATGCTTTTCAAACAAGAGGCGACGACGCAACTCAGCCACCGGCCTATCAAGTTCTATACCAATCATCAGTCCCCTGCCACGCACCTCTTTTATTCCCGGAATTTTGCAAAGCTCCGAAATAAGATATTCACCAATCATGTTTGCGTTCTTGATGAGTTTCTCGTTCTCTATGACATCGAGCACCGCCAACGCAGCAGCACAGGCAAGATGATTTCCTCCAAAAGTTGTTCCCAACATTCCGTGCCACGCCTCGAAATGAGGAGCTATCAGCACTCCACCCATAGGAAAGCCATTGGCAATACCCTTTGCAACAGTAATTATGTCGGGCTCTATTCCAGCCCACTGATGAGCAAAGAATTCACCTGTACGTCCATATCCCGACTGTATCTCGTCCAATATCAACGACACGCCATATTTTTTTGTCAGCTCACGCAAGCCACGCAAAAAATCATCGGTTGGCATCTGGATACCGGCAACACCCTGTATGCCCTCGACAAGGACAGCACAAAAGCCACCCTCTTCAAGCTTCTCCTCAACAGCCTGCAGGTCGTTCAAAGGAACGAATTCCACATTCGCCGTACGGTTGAACGGAGAGACTATCTTGGGATTGTCCGTTGCTGCAACAGCACCCGATGTCCGACCATGAAATGCATGCGAGAAAGCAAGTACCTTTTCCTTGCCCAAATGGAACGATGCCAATTTGATAGCATTCTCATTGGCCTCTGCTCCCGAATTGCACAGGAACAGACTATAATCCTCATAACCACACGCTTTACCTAAGCGTTGCGCGAACTCTTTTTGTAAAGAATTTTCAACCGAATTGGAATAGAATCCCAAAGCCGAGACCTGCTTTGATATTGCATCGACATAATGCGGATGGGCATGCCCGATAGAGATAACGGCATGACCACCATACAAATCAAGATATTCCTGTCCGGCAGCGTCGTACACATAATTGCCTTTGCCACTGACAGGTTCTATTGGATAAAGCGGATATACATCAAAAAGTTCCATTGTTCAATTTCTTAAAATGCGACAGGCTTCAAGCACAATCCCTCACGCTCATCAAAGCCACACATTATATTCATATTCTGCACCGCCTGTCCCGAAGCACCTTTCAAAAGGTTGTCGATAACAGACACTATCAACAGTTTTGAGCCATGTTTCTCCAACCACACGATAGCCTTATTGGTGTTTGTAACCTGTTTCAAATCGACATTCTTGCCGGCAACAAACGTAAAAGCCGCATCGCGATAAAAATCCTCATACATAACACGCGCCTCTTCTATTGTAAGCGAAGTTTCAGTATATACGGAAGCCAAAATTCCGCGTGCAAAATCGCCACGCATAGGCACAAAATTCACATCACTGTCAAACGTTGGTTGCAAGCGGCATAATGTGCGGCCAATCTCCTGCAGATGCTGATGTTCAAAAGCTTTGTAAACCGACAGGTTGTTGTTTCTCCAACTGAAATGTGTCGTTGCAGTAGGCTTTACACCGGCACCGGTAGAACCTGTTATTGCAGTTACATGTACCTCGTTTTTCAATTCCCCGGCAACAGCCAAAGGCAACAGTGCCAACTGTATGGCAGTGGCAAAACAACCCGGATTAGCGACACGCATTGCCGATGCAACACGTTCCTTGTTTATTTCGGGCAGGCCATATACATAGCCATCGGATTCATCACGGTAATCCTGTGCCAAATCAATAACCTTTAGCCCTTGAGGCATATCGTTCTCTTCCCAGAATTTACGGCTCATGCCATGTGCCGAACAGAGGAACAATACATCAATTGCCGTAAGGTCATAATCGGCGCTGAAACACAAATCGGTTTCGCCCCACAGGCCATCATGCACATCACAAACATGGTTACCGGCATTGCTTGTCGAATGGATAAAGACAATCTCCACCTTGGGATGATTTATAAGCAAGCGAAGCAATTCGCCGGCAGTATAGCCTGCACCTCCTATGATACCAACCTTTACCATCACTTGTTATTACGTTTTTGTACGTTATGATATATCTTTATCTGGTTTGCCATAATTTTTGTAAAGCCCTTCACATCGTCGGCGGTCCAAGCCTTGTTGACCTCACCATATTCACCAAAGTCGGTTTTCATAAGGTCGAATGAAGTATCGACACCCACCAAGGTATAGCCGTAAGGACGTAAAATTATTTCAACAGTTCCCGTAACATTCTGCTGCGTACTCTCAAGGAAAGCCTCAAGGTCGCGCATGACAGGGTCGAGATATTGGGCTTCGTGCAGGAACATGCCATACCATGTACCTATCTGGTCTTTCCAATACAACTGCCACTTTGTAAGCGTATGCTTTTCGAGCATCTTATGAGCAGCGATAATAAGCATTGGAGCAGCGGCCTCAAAGCCCACACGTCCTTTGATACCTATAATTGTATCACCTATATGCATGTCGCGGCCAATGCCATACTTGGAAGCAATCTCTTCAACACAGCAAATAGCCTTTATCTTATCGTCAAAAGCCTTGCCGTTGACAGCGGTTATTTCGCCATTCTCAAATGTAAGTTTCAGACGTTCCTCGCCTGTCGCCGTTACTTGGCTTGGATAGGCACTTTCGGGAAGAGTCTGTTCCGAATGTAATGTTTCTTTACCACCGATACTTGTTCCCCACAGACCTTTGTTTATAGAATACTCCATCTTTGTAAAGTCGGCTACATAACCGCGTTCCTTAAGATAATTAATCTCATATTCACGCGTCAGAACCATATCACGTGTAGGAGTTATAATCTCTATTTCGGGTGCAAGAACCTGGAATGTCAAATCAAAACGCACCTGGTCGTTACCGACACCCGTAGAGCCATGAGCAACACAATCGGCACCGATTTTCTTGGCATATTCTATAATGGCAATTGCCTGGAATATACGCTCCGATGAAACCGATATTGGATAAGTTCCATTACGCAATACATTACCGAACACCATATATTTGATACTCTTTGAGTAATACTCCTGAGTAACGTCCAACGTTGCATGCGATTTTGCTCCAAGACGATAGGCACGCTCCTCTATCGACGAAAGTTCTTCGGGAGAGAAACCGCCTGTGTTGGCTATTGCGGTGTGAACCTCATACCCCAACTCATCGGCAAGATACTTAACGCAGAAAGAGGTATCAAGACCTCCACTGAATGCCAAGACAACTTTTTTCTTTTCCATATGCTTAGTATATTTATTTCAAATGAAAAATTTTACTGATTTTATTCTTAAACATCATCCAATAAGGAGAGAAGAACGACTGCTTTTCCAACGGTTGCTTAGGGTCGTACAACATACCTGTGCAAAGACACATACGACGGTTATTTCGCTGAAGTATATCGTAATTGCAACAACCTTGGCAACCAGCCCAGAACTCATCGTCATCGGTCAATTCAGAAAATGTCACAGGTTTGTATCCCAAACGTGAATTAAGTTTCATAACCGGGAGCGACGTTGTTATACTGAACAATTTGGCAAACGGGAAACGCAGACGCGCAAGGTCAAAAGTCTTCTCTTTTATACGTGCAGCCAAACCTAAATTCCTATACTCCGGGTCAACTATCAGACCTGACGTTGCCACATAATCGCCATGACTCCAACATTCGATATAACTGAAACCGACCAATTTGTCACCATCAAGAGCCACGACAGCCTTTCCACCCTCAATTTTTGCCGATATATATTCTTCAGAACGCTTTGCAATACCCGTTCCACGTTGCAGAGCCGACTCATAAATCAGTGTGCATATACGTTCGGCATACTTCACATGCTCTTTTTGAGCAAACACAACATTGATAGCACCTATACCCATTTATTATAAATTCTAACCTATTCCTACTATTTCTTCGTTCGTTGCAAATATATATAAAAAGAATACGTTCATACAACTATTTTCTGCATTTTTATTCTACAAACAAGCATTTATTCACTATTTATGCATTTTTATACATACTGAAAATTATTTTAGAGCATATTATTAATAATATTAATACTTTTTATTACATTTGCCATAATTGCATAAAACAAGTATTTTTAACTAAACTAAATACAATTATGAGAAAACTTTTACTTACCATGCTAAGCATCACAATGAGTTTTGCTTATGCATTTTCACAAGGTTTCCCGACAATCAGTACCGATGAGAGCACCACATGGTATCTCATTCAGTTCATGAATGGCGGCTACGCTTTGACAGACGAGAATGACAATGCAGAGATTAACACAACTGCACCTGTCGGCAGTGATGGCCAATTGTGGAAAATTACCGGCAACGACACAGACGGTTACACATTTACAAACAAAAAGGGCAAAATGCTTTTTGTCAGTTCAGCCAAAAAGGACGAAAAAGTAAAAGTTTCAGCTCCTAAAGAAGGTGTTTTGTCACCTTACAATATTACCACAAACATCAATCAATATGAAAATTACAATGTATACAATATTGTAGATGGAAACACTACCAGCCTTTGGTGGACAGCACGTAATCAGCAAGTTGATGACTATGTTACCATTGAATTCGAAAAGATTTCAAAAATTTCAAAGATATGCCTCTATTTTGACTCAAACGACCAGCCGGCTGGTGCAAAATTGCAATACTCTACAGACAACAGTACATGGAACAACATAAAGTCATTTACAGCAAATGATCTTGTTGACAACATGCTTACATGCGAAGTATCATCCGTTGATGCAAAATATGTCAGACTGCTTTTTACAGCAGCAATAGACAAGTGGTTCAAATTCAGAGAATTTGAAGTATACAGTTCAGAAGCAAGCAACGACATCCCCGATACATACAAATTCTTTATCACTGAAACCCAACAGAGTGTAGGTGGTTATGAAATTCAGCCAAAAGGAAATCTGGACATTTCTATGAACCTTTGGGAAGGCACCGGTGGAAAAGGTATTGGCCTTTATGATAAAGGCGACAAGAACAACCCAATAAAGTTTGTAGAAGGTAGTTTATTCGAGAACTTGAACAAAATTTCAATCATTCCACAGCCACAGAATATAACTGTAAGCAATAACAACCTTGATTTCAAAAATCTCCAATACATTGCTTGTAACAGTGATTCGATGCAACTCCATCTTGAAAACTTCGCAACACAGTTGAAGAAATCTTCAGGCATAGAACTTACACTTAAGAATGCCGAAGAGACACCTGCTGCAGGTGAAATATGGTTCGGTAGAGACAGCAACCTTCCTAAAAACGGTTATACACTGAAGGTAAATGAGAACGGAATTGAGATAAAGGCCGCTGATTTTGGTGGTGAGTTCTATGCATTGCAGACACTTACCCAATTATTGCCACGCGAATTCTTCGCAGACAGAAAGAACGACATTGAATGGAGTATTCCGGCTGTTGTCATCGAAGACAATCCTCAATTCCAGCATCGTGGCTTCATGATGGACGTATCACGTCACTTCTTTGACAAGGAGGAAGTAAAAAAAGTGCTCGACATTATGGCACTATATAAGATGAACCGCTTGCATTGGCACCTAACAGATGACCAAGGTTGGCGCATTGAGATTCCCGAATATCCTAAATTAACCGAGGTTGGTTCTATCCGTTCCGGTTCATTCGCAGGCAACGGTGACGGAGCAGCATTCTTCGACGACACAGAATATGGTCGTGGCATGTGGTTCTCACAGAAAGACCTCCGCGAAATCGTAGCATACGCAACAGAGCGTAACATTGACATTCTTCCCGAAATTGACCTCCCCGGTCACATGGTGGCTGCAGTCACAGCATATCCGGAATTCAGTTGCGACCCCACTAAGGAGTATTCAGTACGTATATGGGGAGGTATATCAACAGATGTTCTTAATATTGGTAAAGATGAAGTTGTCGATTTCTTGAAGTGCGTACTCCGCAATGTAGCTGAAATCTTCCCATTCCCATATATACATTTAGGTGGTGACGAGTGCCCCACAGGACAGTGGGAAACAAACGAAGACTGCAAACGCCGCGTTAAAGAAGAAGGTCTTGCCGGTGTTCATGAGTTGCAGTCTTGGCTCGTAGAAGAACTTGGCGCATACTTGAAGACATTGGGCGAGAACAGTAAAGACATTGTTGTTTGGGATGAAGTGCTTAAACATTGGAATACAAACAACAAGGTTAAACCAGTTATTATGGCATGGAACGAAGGAGGTGCAAAATATGCCAAACAAGCAGCAGATTTAGGCTTCTACAGCATCCTTTGCCCATACTCACATGTTTACATTGACTTTATGCAGGTTCCAGAAAACCAGACACTCGTTGATGAGCCTTATGAAGGCGGTTGGGGTGTAAATACTGTTGAGAAAGTATATTCTCTCAATCCGCTAACAAGCCTTGAAGGAAAAGAGGAATTCTGCTGGGGTGCACAATGTAACCTTTGGGCTGAAACACTCAACAACAACGAAGAACTCGAATATCAGTTACTTCCACGTATGCTAGCACTTGCCGAGGTTGGCTGGTTGCCAAGCGACAAGAAGAACTGGACAGGTTTCTACGAGCGTTTGCAGACACACGACGAGATACTTGATGCTCTCGGATATACATACGCAAAGCACTACATCGAGCCAAAAGAATATACAGCTGCAGAAACAGCTATTATGGAAGCTGAAGAACTACTTGCAAACAGCATCCGTGGTGGAGTTGGCTACCCAACAGCAGATGTTTACGATGCACTGCAAGCAGCACTCAATGCTGTAACAGGTGAAGAAGTAACAGATCTTAATGCAGCCATCACAGCATTCAAAAATGCAGAAATCGTACAGCCACAGGAAGGCAAGATATACCAGATTGTTTCTGCATCAACATACTACAAGCGTCAGTATGCAGGCTCTACAATGTATGTATATGACAACGGAGTTCGTTTCCACTACACCCCACAGGTTGAACCGGAGGAATTATGGCAATTCGTAAGTACCGGAAACGGTTATTTGATAAAGAACACATACACCGGCAAGGAAATATCTATGCCGGATTACAACAAAGGTGTTGTAATGGCAAATGCCGGAACACCGGTCAAGATTGAAAAAGCTACAAAAGCGACAGGAAATATCACATACGTTCCCGGTACTGTTCTAATTTCAGATATAGGAGGACGCAATTCAGACGATGCACAGTTATGGAAGATTACAGGTAACGAAACAGATGGTTATACTTTCACAAACAAGAAAGGATATACCCTCTGTGTAACTTCTGCTGACAAGAATCAAATGGTAAAGGCTTTGAAAGAGCCAACCGGTGTAAGCAAATTCATCATTAGTCCAACAGGAAACAGCAAACACTCAGGCGGTTACGAGATTCAACCAAAAGGTAACACAAACATTTCAATGAACCTTTGGGGTGGTAGAGAAAACCGCGGTGTAGGTCTCTGGGATAAAGACAATGAGAACAACCCTGTAACATTTATCGAAGAGAGCGAAGTTGGCAAGAGCAACAATTCTGTATTCCCCGACGACGAAGAAAAGTGGTATGTAATCCAGTTTATGGAGATAAAGAATGCTTTCACAGCTACAGAATCAGGAGCAGAGATTACAACACGCGAAGCTTCATTCGGCACAAAACGTTTGTGCGCAGAAGTAATCCCAGCGAACAAGGAAAAAGAAAATTGGAGCAACCCATGTATCTATGCAAAAGATGTTGATGCATTATGTTATAACGGAACATGGAAAATCGTTGAAGTTACAGACTATACAGCACAGCTTGCCGGACTAGTAAACAAATGCGAATTGATAATTATCAGAGCCGATGAAGGAAGAACAGAGGCGCTGACACAGGAATCTCTTGAATTAATTCAGGGCAGAATTATCACACCAGCATCAGCAGATGTAGAAGCCGGTAATGTGACTGAAGAACAATACAATGCATACGTTGCACTCTATCGCCAATTCCAAGGAATAGAATATGTAACAATTATTGAAACGGTAAAAGGTGAAAACGAAAAAGCGAAATTCATTTACGACCTTCAGGGCCGCCAGATCAATAAAATAACCAAAAGCGGAATCTATATAGTAGGTGGCAAAAAGATAGTTGTCAAATAAAGGATTCTTCACATAAAAACACAGGGCAGAATACTGTTGACAGCACAGCAACAGTATTCTGCTTGTTTTAAAGCAAAAGCACACACACAATGAGCTATTCCAATATCCTATATATAAAAACACGCAAAGAGTTCAGAGAGTGGTTGTCGGAACACGCTATGCAAGAAAAAGAGTGCTGGATTATATTAAAACGCGGTAAGCCAACAGATGATGGAATCCTTTACTACCTCAATGCAGTAGAAGAAGCATTGTGTTTCGGTTGGATAGACAGCACCATTCGCACAATAAACAACATAGCCATGCAACGGTTTTCACCCCGTAGAAAGAACAGTTGCTGGACAGAGTTGAACAAAGAACGTGTAAGACGACTGGAAAAATTAGGTATGATGACAGATGCCGGAAGAGCCGTTCTGCCTCAAATGGATATAAAAAAATTCAAGATTGACACAGAAATAGAAAAAGCCCTCAAAGAGGCGAGAGTATGGAGTAAATTCAAGACATTTCACCCGTTATATCAAAGAATCAGGACATACAACATAGCCTTCAGCAGGACAAAATACCCGGCAGCATACAATAAAGCCCTGACACACCTTATCGAAGAAACCCGCAAAGGAAAAATGTATGGAGAATGGAACGACTACGGCCGTCTGTTGGACTATTAGCGAATACCTAAATTCTTTTATACACTAAATAGAGCTATTCAATCAATTCCATTACTAAAAAACGCATATCTTTGCAACAATTAAAAAGAGAAATAAATGACAACAGAAACTCCACAACTCAACGACCATAAACAAAATTGCGGTTCAGCGAGTGCAGAAAGCAAGCTTGATTGCATTATGCCGAGCGCCGGCAATTTCGCCGAAGGCAAGGCAGAATACCCGCCTATGCATAAAGGAGAGCAAAATCACGAATTAAAAATGAGAAAAGGCAAAACATATCGCTACGACGATGAATTCAAAAAAAAAGCACGTGCTCATCAGTTTGCATATAGAGAAAATGTGTTAAATGATTTCTATGACGAGAAAAATCCTCAAGTCATTCTTTCTCCAGATGCAGCTAAACAAGGACTTATATTTTGCGAGACCTATAGAGAACTTATTAAAAGTAAAGTCAAATCGTTCAAGTTCTCTGCATTGTTTTCGAATATGCTACGAAGTGAGCATATCCCCTACAACATATTTACTCCAATGGAGGAAGATATGAGTGCCACAACAGAATTATTCAACGAAATCATTGGCGGAGGTATATCCAAGATAAACCGAATACGAATTGAGTTTGCTGGAGATGCAGATAAAAGCGAATATCTAAATGATGGCACATCGTTTGATACATTCATTGAATACGTTTCTATAGACGGCTCCATTGGTGGAATTGGAATTGAAATAAAATACACTGAAAACGGTTATCGGATTGGGGATAAGGAGAAAAAGGATATTGAGAATCCCAACGGAACATACCGACAAGTGAGCGAAGAGTCAAATTATTTCATTTCGTCTTTAGATACAAAATCATTCATTAAAGCAAACCACATAAGACAAATATGGCGTAATCATATATTAGGATATTCTATGTTGAAAAAAGGCGAAATCAAAAGATTTCATTACATACACCTTTACCCCGAGGGGAACAGACACCTCCATAAATATGCCGTACCCGAATATAAACAACTGCTTACTGAGCAAGGAAGAAACAGTTTCATAGACTTAACTTATGAATCCTTGTTTAAGCTCATAAATTCACATTTTAAGCGGAAAGAGCAGAAAGAATGGCTGGAATACCTTAGAAAAAGATACATTGTATAAACATAACAGACATTATGGAAATTAATCAACCAGCAGCTAAGTTTCAGGATGTGTCAATCGCGCCTATGCACACAGCAGAACATATTTTGAACCAGACAATGGTCAGAATGTTCGGATGTGAACGCAGCCGTAATGCCCATATTGAGCGAAAGAAAAGCAAATGCGACTACACCCTACTGCAAGAGCCAACAGCAGAGCAGATAGCCGAAATTGAAAACAGGGTAAACGAAGTTATAAAGCAGAACCTTCCCATAACAATTGAATTTGTTTCAAGAGAGAATGTTCCTGCCGAAGTTGACCTCAGTAAGTTGCCTGTAGATGCGAGTGCGACTCTACGAATTGTTCGTGTCGGCGATTACGACACCTGTGCGTGCATCGGCACACATGTAAGCAACACCTGTGAAATCGGTACATTCAAAATCATAAGCCACACATGGGAGAATGGTACAATGAGATTGCGCTTTAAGTTGCTTTAAGCAAAAGAATAAACTTAACAGTTCTATCCACTCCTAAATACAGAATATTTTTGTAATTTCGCGTCTGTAAATACAGCAAGGAATAATGTTCAGTAAAGCACACATAATAGTATCGTCAAATGTTACAGGCACAATAGAGGAGATGTGTCTGTCTGTGCTTTCACAAATAGAGGTGAAGAACATTATAAAAATTTCATTCTTCAGCAAACCAAAGGACAATCAGGAGTATTTACAGAATATCAACACACTCAAAGGCGCGGTAAAGGATTTTTACACAGAAAGCACTCCGCTCATAAGCTACATAGCACAAGAGAGCTACACAGGCAGACTGATAGCCGAGGTAACATATTTGAGTGAGGATTCGGTAGCCATTGAGCATCATCGTAATTTCATTGTATTGAAAAAAGGCGATTGCACCGAATTGCTGACAGGTTGCATAATCCCCGACGATATGTCAAAAAGCACATACGAGCAAGCCTGCAACATATTCAAAGGTATTGAAAAGCTGTTGCAGAGCAATGGAATGGAAGCAAGCGACATATATCGCCAATGGAACTACATTCAGGGCATTACCATACTCAACGACGGTAGTCAGAACTATCAGGAATTCAACGATGCACGTTCCATATTCTACAACAAGAGCAATTGGTCAAACGGTTACCCTGCAGCAACCGGCATTGGTGCTGATGCAGGAGGTGTCATGGTTGAGATAAACGCAGTAAAGAATTTCGACAACAACAAACCTATTGACAATCCATTGCAGATAGCGGCTCACAATTACTCACAGAACGTACTTGACGGCAAAACCATCGAAGAGGTAGGTTGTAAGACAACCCCAAAGTTTGAACGGGCGCGTCTGCTTGGCGATACAATCTTCATTTCCGGTACAGCCGCAATAAAAGGCGAGCAGAGCATCAACAGCCACAGTGCCACAGAACAGACAGCTGAAACAATGGAGATAATGGACAAGCTGGTGTCAAAAGAAAATATACCGACAGATAACAACGGTTCACACTACACACTGCTACGCATATATGTGAAACAAAAAGAAGATATCGAAGCTGTCAAGGATTTCATGGACATCCACTACCCTGCACCTGCCAAACATTACCTCATTGCCGATGTTTGCCGCCCTGAACTTCTTGTAGAGATAGAAGGTATCGCACAAATATAAAAAAGCGAACATAAATACACAATAAGCGAACATAAATACACAATAAGCGAACATAAATACACAATAAGCGAACGGACAACTCTCAGTGAGTTGTCCGTTTGCTTTATGAGTACAAATAAATCATAAAAAAGCAGGTACAAGAAAACATAAGCACAGAAAATTGCATTGTATAAGCAAGGACAGCACCGAAACCGGCAGGCACTCAATAAGTCACTCAAAGAGAGACTGCGACCCGGTCTTCACCTGCATCATATAGGGGTCGTTATTGCCTTGGCGTGGTTACGGTGCTGTTTATTGTTTAACAGTTTAATTTAATGTATATGAGTATGTTAGTGAAACGCGGTAATCAGACATGGATTCCAAGCATTTTCAATGATTTCTTCAACAGCGACATTTTGGTACGCAACAGCAGTACAGTACCTGCCATCAACGTTATAGAAACAGAAAAAGAGTACAAGGTTGAAGTTGCGGCAGCAGGAATGAGAAAAGAAGATTTCAAGATTCACATCGACAGCGAGAACGACCTCACCATAACAATGGAGAGAAATTGCAATTGCGAAGAAAAAGACGGTAAAGAGTGTTGCGAGGAAGAAAAGAAAGACGAAAAGTGCAAAGAAGGAAAATGCGAGGACAAAGGCCGTTACCTACGTCGCGAATTCTCCTATACACGCTTTCAGCAGACATTGATTTTGCCCGACGATGCCGACACAACAAAGATTGAAGCCAAAGTAAAGCATGGAGTATTAAAGATACATATACCAAAGAAAGAAAAGAGCAAAGAAAACAAAATAAACAGAATGATAGCCATTGAATAACCAAATAGGAGTTCCTGAAAAGAACTCCTATTTGGTTATATTACTAGTTGCTTAGCAATTTTAGTTACCCTAGTAATCCTAGATACTAGGGTAGAGTGTAGAGTGTAAAGTTTAACGATGAACGAATTTGAGATATGATGCATTCGGCGATGTTGCTAATGCTCGTTGTGAAATCAAAACAAGTTTTATTTCACTCACTCAATCGCAACATTCTCATGCGGTCGATATGAGATCATCGTTAAATTGTCATCCTTCATTCCACGTCCCTCCGCGTCTTTGTCATCCCGACAGAGCTTGCGACGAGGGATCTCTTTTTCAGTTCTCAGTTTTCCGTTCTCAGTTCTCTGTTTTCCGTTCTCCGTTTTCAGTTTTCCGTTTTCCGTTCTCCGTTTTCACTTTTCCGCTCTCACCCTAGACGGCACCACAAGGAGAGGAGGGCATTGACACTTATATATAAAAAAAAACGAGCCTTAGTGTTTAACTAAAGCTCGTTTCATTAAAAGTGGCGATGACCTACTCTCCCACAAATCTTTGCAGTACCATCGGCGCTGTTGGGCTTAACTTCTCTGTTCGGGATGGGAAGAGGTGGATCCCCAACGCTATCAATCGCCTTAATAAGGGACCGATCATATGTCGTAC
>JAGCLA010000034.1 GCA_017647225.1 Bacteroidaceae bacterium
AAGCCGGGGCTTTGTTATGTTTAAAATATTTAGTAACTTTATGACATACAATGAATTATATGTCATCAAAGTCACATTTTCGTCCGTACAATCCCAAGCAACTCCTGCTTTTTCCTGAGCGTTTGGATAAGGATATAGCAGACAATGATCCGGTAAGGCTTATTGACAGCGTCATAGACGAACTGAAGCTTGGTCATTTCAAGAAGCTTTATAAAGAAACAGGTCGTTGTCCGTATCACCCCAAGATGATGCTTAAGGTTATTCTATATGGTTACATGAACAACCTTTATTCCTGTCGTAAGATAGAGTCTGCGTTGAAACGGGACGTTCATTTTATTTGGCTTGCAGGCTACGAACAGCCAGACCACAACACCATCAATCGTTTTCGCAACCGTGTTAAGGAGGAGATTAACGAGGTGTTCACCCAACTAGTGCTACTACTGGCTGCAAAAGGTTATATTAGCCTTGAAGTAGAATATATCGATGGAACAAAAATTGAGTCCAAAGCCAATAAATACACCTTTGTATGGCGTAAGACAACAGAAACCAACCGCGCAAAACTGATTGAGAAAATCAAGATATTGCTGGCTCAGATAGACGAGTGTATCGCTCAAGAGAATGTCAATGAGCCAGAACCGCAGAGCATCACCCCCACAGAGTTGAGAACTCTGGCAGACGAATTGAACGCCACACTAAAGGAGTCTAAACCTGCGACAAAAGAAGAGCGCAAAGCCATCAACGAAAAGAAAAAACAGATAAAGCAACTTAAAGAACACGCTGACAAACTTACGGAATATAATGACAAACTAGAAAAACTAGGTGATCGCAACTCATACTCTAAAACCGATGAGGATGCAACGTTTATGCGAATGAAAGAAGATGCTATGAACAATGGTCAGACCAAGCCTGGCTATAATCTTCAAATCTCAGCTGAAAACCAATTCATCACCGACTTTGCATTGTTCCCTAATCCTACCGACACACTGACAATGATACCCTTCTTTCACTCATTCCATGAACGATACGGACATCTGCCTTCTGTGGCAGTAGCCGATTCCGGATATGGATCAGAGGAGAACTACCGCTTTATGGAGGAGTCCGGTATAGATGCCTATGTAAAATACAATCGTTTCCACATTGAGCATCGTCCCCGCTACTCTCCCAATCCGTTTCACTCCGATAACTTCTATCACAATGAGAAAGAGGACTATTATGTATGCCCTATGGGGCAGCACATGGAACGCATAGGTACAAGACATTGCAAAACAGCCTCTGGTTATATCAGCGAAAATATAAGGTATCGTGCGCAGAACTGTGAGGGATGCCCTTTAAGATGCTTGTGTTATAAATCCAAGAGCCCCCAAAGGGTAATTGAGGTAAATCATCGGCTCAAGGAATACAAGCGAAAAGCAGCAGAACGACTTACCTCAGAAGAAGGGCTCAGACACAGGGGGCGACGATGTATAGAACCTGAAGCTGTTTTTGGACAGATGAAGGCCAATATGAGCTACAAACGATTCCGCCACATGGGTAAAGACAAGGTTACAATGGACTTTACCTTCTTTGCTATTGCTTTTAACGTCAAGAAAATGGCACAAAAGATTGCAAAATCAACGGAAAACGGAGGAAGAACAGACAAAAATGGACGTTATTGCCGATTTTTTCATTTTGTGTATCCCGAAAATCGAATATTTTGGGAGAATGCAGATAATTTGGCTGTATGAACAAAAAAACTGAAAATTGAGAACAAAAAGGGCCATATGAAAGGGGATGCCTCGTTTTGAGACACCCCCTCTTGGTTTATAAAAGAGTATAAAAGAGGTAAGATATTGAAAAAGAGCAAACAGAAGAGCAGTAAAATCAATCACCTGCCGCTAAGAGCATCCCCCAAAAGACGAAAAGAGCCACTTATTTTTCCGAATTACATTTTTCAACATTTATAAAACAGAAAATATCAAGGATTTTGCCTAACTTTGCATGGATTAATGAAACAAGAGATAGAAATAATACATGATGAAAAAAAACGAATTAGTAGAAGCTATTATTGAAGGAATTCAGGAGAAGAAAGGACGTAGCATCGTCGTTGCCAACTTAGAAAGCATTCGCACAGCTCCTTGTCAATATTTTGTCATTTGCACAGCAGGCTCACCTCAACAAGTAGAAGCCATTACAGACTCTATAGAAGATTATGTTCGTAAAACAATCGGTGAAAAGCCAGCCGGCATTGCCGGACGTGAAAATGCCATTTGGACTGTGATGGATTACGGAACTGTGATGGTACATGTATTCGTTCCTGACGCCCGAGAATACTACGACATCGAACATCTTTGGGACGATGCAGATCTCGAACAAATACCCGACTTAGATTAGCCCCTTCACTTCATATAGAGGAACAAGAGTGACACACTCGCACAAAAAAGAAAAAACTTTACCAGACTATGTCACAAGATAACAAGAAAAAAAACATGCCACGGTTCAATTTGAACTGGCTCTACATAGCCATCATTGCAGGTTTGGGAATTATGCTTTACCAAGGAAACCATGATGGTGCTGGTATCACTAAAGAAGTGAATTACACAGACTTCAAAAGTTATGTACAAAAAGGATATACTCATGAAGTCAAAATCAACAAAACGGATGGCATTGCCAAAATGGTCATCAAACCGGAAAATGTTCGTACCGTTTTCAACCAAAATATAGAACAGACGGGCAAAAACCCGACCGTCACCACCCAATGTCCTCCGGGGTATAAATTAGGGGATTTCTTACAAGAATATCCCGTTGCGATTGC
>JAGCLA010000035.1 GCA_017647225.1 Bacteroidaceae bacterium
CGATGAGTATCTTATCAATCCAGAGATGCGTGCAATATCGTTGGCTTTCCCTAAACGCAAGGAGGAGTATGTTTCTGATGAACTATTCCCATTCTTCTACAACATGCTCTCTGAAGGTGCTAACAAGGCAACTCAGTGCATGACATTGAGAATAGATGAAAAAGATTCATTCGGTTTATTATTGGCAACAGCAAAGCACGATACTATAGGTGCTATAACAATAGAGAAATTATGAGAAAGATAGACGTTTGTCCTGGTACACTTGCACCGGGATTCGATACATATAGTCCTTCGTGCCTGCGAAAAGTTTTCGGAGGCAAAAAGGTTAGTCATATAATGGACTTAACGATAAACGATGACACCGGACGTGAGATTGTAGCATCAATAAACAAAATATCTATCTCTGGTGTACAGGAGAAGATATCTGCTATAACCAAGAAAGGTAAAATCATAATCACACCTGAAGGAGAATCTGGTCGATATATTATAAAACCTATTCCCGAATATAAGAGTCTTCGCTTCAGGAATAATATCCCGGCAAATGAGCATCTGACCATGCAGATTGCAAGCCAGGTGTATAAAATCAATACAGCTGCGAATGCACTTGCTTTTTTTGCAGATGACAATCCCTTTTACATAACTAAGAGGTTTGACTATAGAGCTGATGGTTCTAAAATTAGGCAAGATGATTTTGCTTCTATAGCAGGCAAAACCGAGCGAAATAGCGGTAGTGACTTCAAATATTCGGGTAGCTATGAGGACATAGCGAAGCTCTTGAAACAAAATGTTTCTGCATGGCAAGTTGAGATGGCGAAGTATTTCACGCTTGTTGTTTTCAATTATCTTTTCAGCAATGGCGATGCACACCTGAAAAACTTCTCACTACAAGAGACCGATGGCGGAGACTACGTATTGACTCCTGCATACGATTTGATGAACACCGCCATACATGTCAATGACGGGGACTTTGCATTGCAAGACGGACTGATACCAGAATCAGCCTATTCGGATGTATATTCGAGAACATTACACCCATGCAAAGACGACTTCATTACTTTTGGAACACGCATAGGAGTTCTACCTAAAAAGTTAACCTCTATTATTGAACTGTTTGCAACGGAGCAGCCAAAGGTTTACGAACTCATCGAGAATTCTTTTTTGGAGGAGAAGGTTAAACGCATGTATAAGCAATCGTACCAAGAACGTTTGCACCGCTTTCAAAGAAGTGATATATAGAGGTTTTTAGTTAACAGTAATTGGCAATACCCGAACCACAGCAGTATTTACAATGAAATACTTGCAATATTGGGGTTTACGAAAAGTATTGAATATCATAGTTTTATATAGCTGAATTGTTTTTTAATTCTGTAATTGCATGAAGAAAGTTGTTCTATATTTCTTTGTATCTGTTTTGTTGGCTCCGTGCTTTAAAGTGGTGGCACAGGAGAAGAATGATCTTTCATCATCTTTAATGTTTTTGTATTCTCCTTTGGATGGTTCCGGTAAAGTGCTTTCCGAAACAACCTCAATTGGTAAAAACCATGTGGGGTATGCGTATGCCGAACTGACCGGACTCTGTGGCGGTGGTGCAGAGGCTTATGGACAGTTTTTCTGGGAACAGAAGTTCTGGGATAAACCAATATTCATTCATGCTGAATATCGAGGAACTGTAGCTAATTCGTTTTATGAAAGTACCGCATATCTGGGTGCTGCCTACTGTGTCTATAGCAAACATGGGTATCTTGCGCTCGAACCTCTCGCAATGTGGAGGCAACGTCTAGGCTTGGGAGCTCAGTTTTCTGTTGTTGGTGGGTGGGAATGGAAATATTTTATTCTTGAACATTATACCGACCTGTGGAAAACGCATGAAATGAATACTCCAATTGACATATATTCACAAACAAGATTCTTTGTAAAGGTGTATAAGCGTCTTTCTGCAGGAGTGATAGGAACTATATACTATAGTCCTGATAATGTTACATCGGAAGGTGTGTACCTTGCATTGCGATGGAGATTATAAAATCCCGCTTGTCTTCTGCTAAACACTTAGTATGGCATGCGTGCAATCAATCGCATTGCTATCGCAAGGAACTATTCCGAATCTCCAATGTAATATCAATGTAACTCCGCTTGCCTTCAATGTAGTCGGCGTAGAGTGTTTCGGCATCTCTTCCTTTGAGGATGCGGCATTTGCCGCATGCTTCGCAATCGTTCAGGCACTTCCATGCCTCAAGCACATAAGCACGTCGTTCTTCTTTGGTTGAACTGTCTATCTTTGGTGGTTGCATACAATATTATAAGAAGATTTCCTTAAACTTTTCCTGGATTTCGTCCCTTACTCTACGAAATTCCTTCATCACAAATTCATCCGTACCCGTTGCATCCGAAGGGTCGTCAAAACCAATGTGTAGTCGCTTGCCTACTTTGCCAATGAAGTTAGGACAACTCTCGTTGGCTCCGCCACAGACAGTTATCACATAATCCCACTCATCGTTGAGATATATTTCTACACTTTTGGGGTTATGGTTGGATAGGTCAATACCTACTTCGTTCATCACTTCAATAGCTTTGGGATTCACCCTCTCAGCCGGTTTGGTTCCTGCAGAATGCACTTCCAGGTCACGATTGAACGACTGAAGAAATCCATGTGCCATTTGACTACGGCAACTATTACCTGTACATAATATCAATACTCTCATGAATACAATTAAAAATTAGTCTTTACTGATGCTTGGGAAAGAAAGGACAACGCATTCGGATGCATTGGTTATTCTTGCCGAAATGTCTGCATACTACGGAAGATTTGTCCATGGATACACAGAAATTCGTTTCCACGAAATCAATGGCTGCTTGAATGGACAGATAGGAATCTCGCTTACAGCATCGTGGACCACCCACCTCGGCAATTTTGCCTAACGATGCTGCCGACATCTTGTGCGACAAAGCAAATGGTTCGATAGTCAATGGTGTGGAGTGTGAGATGACGGAAACGAACATGCCGGAACTTAATCCCGCTCCACAGGCTCCCCAAAAGCCACAAGCCCCACCTGGAACCTGCTTGCCTCGCTTCATCAGCTCTACCAATGCATCGGGAAGTACGATGTCGCCTCCGGCATTGTGGTAGGCTGTCAGCAAAGCTGCTCCTACCATCACATGATGCTCGGGCCCGTGCATGTGGCAGAAGGGCATTGCCATCATCTTCTCCATAATATCTATCGGATTCTTTGAGGTCTCGTCAAGGCAAAGCTTGTAAATGGCATCTACACCCTTTGTGTGGCATTCGTTGCAGACGTAATGCCCTTGTTCGCAACATGTCTTGCTATTTTCCTTCTTATGGCAAATAGCACACTCCATGAGAACTTCCTTTTCCAAATACTTCAATGGAGCACTACATATCAAACATTCTTCTTTCATTCTTTTTTCTATGTATGTGTATGCTAACATAATTGTCTGAATATTTATTTCTCCAACTTCCAGCCACAGTCGCCGTGATAAATCATCTGCTTGGTCATTCCGCCATCTATGCAGATATTCTCGCCGGTAATAAATCCGGCCTTATCGGAGCAGAGGAACAGCACCATATTGGCAATGTCCATGGGATTACCTACTCTGCCAGCAGGCTGCTGAATGGCGTCGGGGCCGTCGTAAATGGTGTAGGCGGTATCTATCCAACCGGGAGAAATGGAGTTTATCCTTGCCCGTCCCGACAGGCTAACAGCCAATGCGTGAGTAAGTGCCGCTACACCGCCTTTGGCTGCTGTGTAGCTCTCTGTCTGCGGTTGGCTCATACGGTCGCGCGACGAGGATATGTTTATTATTGATGCTCCTTCTGCCAAGTGAGGCATAAGAAGCTTGACAAGGTAGAATGGTGCGGTCACTCCCACGCTCAAGGCGTATTGAAATTCTTCATATGAACATTCATCTATGCCTTTCATCAGTGGTAGGGCGTTGTTTATTATGACATCCACTCGGTTGTGCTTACTCAAAATTTCGGTTGCAAAGGCTTCCAGTACCTCTTTCTTGGAGATATCCCCAACGAAATGCTCTCCCTCTTGCTTGTCAATCACATAGACTATGGCACCTCGGGAGCGGAACTCATCAGCAATGCATCGGCCTATGCCGTTGGCACCACCTGTTATAACTACAACCTTATCTTTGAATGTATCTGTTTGCATAAATTTAATGGTTTTATATCATCAACATAAATTTTCATATCCTCAAAGATATTTATTTTTATCGAATTCAGCTAACCACCAAAAGAAAAACGAGTTTTGTTTCACGAACTTGCTATATGATTATCAAGCCTGTTGTATTGCTGTGTCGGCAAATCGCTTTTATACAACGGGCTGTGTGGCATATCGGGAAATAGCGGATTTACTCCGTCATTTCTTTTTATATTGCAAGATATTCTATATCTTTACAGCTGATAGCAAAACGGTTGTCAGTACGTCGTTGTTGCTTTGATAGAATGGAATACGAGCCTATGGCTTGTATTTTGTTACAATGCAAATGAAATAATTTATATGGGACTCACATACAAGGATTTTCAAGAGGATTTCAAACGTCTTTATCAGGCTCGCCCCGACTTGATAATTAACACGTTGTCAAACATATTCACTATGAGGCTTATTGGAAATAAGACGCATGGCGATATGGCTGAAATTGGTATAGCTGAATTCATTGATCAGTTCATGTATGACTATGATTGCAAGCATGTGGGTAAAGATTTGTTCCGAGCAAAGGAACATGAGGAGGATATTGTAGTTATTGATAAAGCGACAAACACCGAAATCCCTATTAGCCTGAAAGCGTATGGCGACGGGCCGCTTCAGCTTTCTACTGACAAGGAGGCTAAAATGTTTCCGGAATTGTTAAAGTATGGTGAAGATATAAAGGACCCTGAAACTATTTTGGAAATTTTCCGTAGCGAGGCATTTGCAGGGCTGTCGCATGTAAATGTTATGCCTCTTATTTATAAAGAATCCGCAATGGAATGCAATATAATGGTTTTTGACTTTGATGCTGTTGTTCAAAACACCAGACGCATATTATATGTTCCGGAGAAGAAAAAATATGATTTTGATTCAAAAGGATTAAAAGATTATAAGGGAAGGAAATTCCCTATCTATGTATTCATAGACGAGTATGGGAAATACATTTGTGAAGTAAGATATGGCGATGCTGAGGCAAATGCTCTTCAAAGAGGTCTTTGGACGCATACGGTCAATGCTTCTTCTTACTTTAACAGTTTGACAGATGGCTGGATATCATATGAACATAATGATACGTTGGTGCAATTGTTAAGACTGGCTCTTAATGCTTGTGAAAAGGGACATGAGGATGCATGTGCTATTCTTCAAAAGAATATAGACTTTATAATTGACAAATGATATGCAGTTGTCACAATTAGACAAAATAGATATACCTAAAACGGAAGGAATAAAATATACCGGGTCAAAATTAAAATTGCTCCCTTATATAATACAAAGTATCCAAAATTTGGATATCAATACTGTTTTGGACGGATTTACAGGAACGACACGTGTTGCTCAGGCTTTTTCGCAATTGGGGTATAACACAACTTGTAATGACATATCGGAGTGGTCGGAGGTGTTTGGAAATTGTTACCTTATATCAAGTAAAAGTGATTCGTTTTATCAGGAAATTATCGATTACTTGAATAGCCTTGATGGTTATGACGGTTGGTTTACAGAACACTACGGAGGAAAAGGCGACAAAGGCAAAATGCCTTTCCAAATACATAATACTCAAAAGCTGGATGCAATTCGCGATAAGATTGACGAACTGAATCTTGAATGGGTGGACAAATGTGTCATTCTTACGAGCTTAATCAAGGCTATGGATGCTGTGGATAACACGCTGGGGCATTTTGCAGCATACTTGTCGGGGTGGGCTCCAAGGTCGTATAATACAATGAAGCTTGAGCTACCCAAACGATTCCCCATTACTACTGAAAACAAAGTGCTGAAAGGGGACGTTTTTGATGCTATAAAGGATTATCACGACTTGGTATATTTCGACCCTCCTTACGGCTCAAATAATGAAAAGATGCCTCCAAGCAGAGTGCGTTATGCTTCATATTACCACATTTGGAAGACAATAATTCTGAATGACAAACCTACACTGTTCGGAAAGGTAAACAGACGTGATGACTCGCGTGATACGCTATCGGCTTCGGTGTTTGAAGAGTTCAGGAAAAGCGATAACGGTAAATTTATAGCTATGCAGGCAATAGATAAACTCATTGCCGAGACAAACGCAAGATACATTTTATTGTCATACAGTTCGGGCGGACGAGCAACAAAACAAGAGCTGTACGATATTATTAATTGTCATGGCAAATTGATATCTGCCCAAGAGATTGATTACAAGAAGAATGTCATGGCTGGTTTCAGTTGGACGAATGAATGGCTGAATGATACCGGCAAGAATAAAGAATATCTTTTCTTGATGGAAAAATAAATTAAATAACGACTCGCGAGGATGCTCGCGAGTCGTTATTTATTATCACTGCCGGTGTGGTTTGTATTATCTTGCCGTGAATGTATATGTTATTGTTCCCGGTTGTTTTTTATCGTAATCGTGGTTCGGGTCGTAGTTGAACTCGGTCTTCAGTGCTGCTTTCTTGCATGCCTCAATAACATCTTCGTTCGTAATTCCTGTTACACTCTTGACTTTTGCAGAGTAAACATCTCCAGAGTATTTGACTAAGATGCCGATTACTACATTGCCGACTTGGTCGCCCTTGAATTCAGGTTCCTCGATTTTGTATTCTACATATCTGTCTTCAATGCGGTATTTGGAAGATACTGTAATTCTCTGCTTTTTTACATCTTCGCTTATTTCTTCACCGAGTTTGATAAAGTAATCGAAAAATCTGCTTCCTGTGGTTTGTGGCGCGTCATCGCTCTCTGTTGCTACTGGCTGTTGAGGTTGTTCTTTGCATAATTGCAAAACAGAATCGACCTTGAGCGACATATTATAGTTTTCTTCTCTCAAGACCTGAATCTGCTCATGGTTATTGTACGATATGTATAGCGTACAAAGGAGAAGTACTGATATTACTGCCAAAAGAAGTGTGTTGCTTTTCATGACTGTTTGTGTTTGGATGTTGAACATGAATCTCTTTTCAAATATATGAATATTAAAATCTATCTACAATACTTTGCTTGATAAACTGTAAGAATGTTTGCTTGCAGAGTCGATTTGTAGCGGAGAATCGTATCTTCCTGCTTGCCTGCATCTCAACATTATTGGCTTTGTTTTAGTGCGCTTTGCCGCTTGGCATTAAATTTTGTGCCTGCAAATATCCTATTTCCTAAAATATATATTATCTTCGCATAAAATAGATAATAAAACTTATGATTATGAATGTAAAAGATGAACTTATCGATAAGCTTATCGATTTGGCTTTTGCCGAGGATATAGGTGATGGCGACCATACAACCCTTTCTACTATTCCTGCTGACGCTATGGGTAAGAA
This sequence comes from Bacteroidaceae bacterium, assembly GCA_017647225.1. Taxonomy (GTDB): domain Bacteria; phylum Bacteroidota; class Bacteroidia; order Bacteroidales; family Bacteroidaceae; genus HGM04593. Next base: position 7,505 of record JAGCLA010000035.1, read on the forward strand.
TATGTTGCTGATTAAGGAAGATGGTGTGCTTGCCGGTGTTGAGATGGCCAAGAGAATTTTTGCACGTTTCGACAAGGATCTGCAGGTGGAAGTACTCATTGAGGACGGTGCTGAGGTCAAGAAGGGAGATATTGCCATGTATGTGACCGGCGCTGTGCGTTCTTTGTTGCAGACAGAACGTCTTATGCTTAACGTTATGCAGCGAATGAGCGGTATTGCTACCATGACACGCAAGTATGTTCGTCAGCTCGAAGGTACAAATACACGTGTGCTCGATACCAGAAAGACTACTCCCGGTATGCGTATAATGGAAAAGGAGGCTGTGCGCATCGGTGGTGGTGTAAATCACAGAATAGGTTTGTTCGATATGATTCTTATCAAGGATAATCATGTTGACTTTGCCGGTGGTATAGAACAGGCTGTTTCGCGTGCGAAGGAGTATTGCAAGGAGTGTGGCAAGGAACTGAAAATCGAAGTTGAGGTGCGTACACTTGAGGATTTGCAGAAGGTGCTCGATATGGGTGGAGTGCAGCGAATCATGTTCGACAATTTCGATACCGAAAAAACACGCAAGGCTGTTGAGATGGTTGCCGGTCGTTTCGAGACTGAATCATCGGGCGGTATAACCTTCGATACATTGCGTGATTATGCTCTCTGTGGCGTTGATTTTATCTCTGTAGGTGCCCTTACTCACTCTGTTAAGGGACTCGATATGAGTTTCAAGGCTGTTCAGTAATAAAGAGTTTCTCACTTGTGCTGTATAAACAATTTGTTGATATGGTTGTTTATACAGCATTAATTATATTATTTGGTTATGGGACACGAGGATTTTATGCGTCAGGCAATTGCCTTGGCTGTTGAGAATGTAAAGAACAGTGGCGGTCCGTTTGGTGCTGTAATAGTGAAGGATGGCCGTGTAGTGGCAACGGGTGTCAATAGGGTTACTGCAAATAATGACCCTACAGCTCATGCCGAAATAAGTGCAATACGTTCTGCATGTACAAAACTGGGTACGTTCGATTTGAGCGGTTGTGTACTATATACATCGTGTGAACCGTGTCCTATGTGTCTTGGAGCTATCTATTGGGCGCATATCGATAAAATATACTATGGGGCTAACCAGCTCGATGCGGCTGCTGTTGATTTTGATGACTCTTTTATCTATAGGGAGTTGGAACTTACTCCCGACAAACGTCAGAAGCCTGTAGAGAATATCCTGCATGATGAGGCTTTGGCTCCGTTCCGCGCATGGAGGGAGAAGGACGACAAGGTCAGATATTGAGCTCGTAGGTGTCATAGACGACGGCGCGTCCGCCGAAACCCTCTTTCTGCTTTATGAGTCCTTCGTTGAGGATTGTTCCGCCTTGCTCTGTCGAGATTCCGAAATCAATGAAGCGTTTATGGGTGTATCTCTCTTCAATCAGGTGCTGGATAAGCCTGTCGAGAGCGCCTGTCGAATAACCTTCGTCTGATGCTGCTATGTATTGGAAATGGGCGGTGGTGTCGGTGTCATATACAACAATGCCGGCAACAGGCTTGCCGTTATTGTTTGCCGTGTGTAGCTTGATGTTGTTCGGGAATCTGCTGTGCAGCAGTTTTATCTCTTCCTTCGTATGTACCGGTCGGCAATTGTGTCTTGCTTGGAGTATCTCGGTCAATATATCCCAGAATGCGTCAAAATCGGTCGATTCGTTACATTCTATACCGGCCTTTGTTGCCTTGGCAATACAACGTTTGCGCAGTTGGCTGAACTTCAGGCGTTCGTTGTTGTCAATGGTGGTGGATATTGTGCGTGCCGAAATTGTTGCACCGGCACGGAATAGGGCATAGAGAGGCTCTTCGCTTGGTGCTTTGCTGTATATATAAGGTATAGGCTTGTAAATTAGCTTTTTTATACCATGATGCTGCATGCATCTCTTTAGCTCTTCTACAACTTCGATAATCTCGCAGGCTTTGGTGTCCGGGTGCATGACGAATCCACCGTAGGTCAAGCCGCCATGCGAAACAAGTGCCTTTTCTTCTTTGTTGATGTTCGCCGGGAGAACTGCCAAAAGCTTGCCTGCGTTGTAGAACATTAGGGAATGGTCTGCAAATCGGCAAGAGTGATAATCCATATAGTCGCGCATGAACAGGAATGTGCCATTCTTGGCTGCCTTGATAAAGGCATTCCATTCGGACTTCATTGAATTGTCGTATCTTCTTATCTCAATTGGCATAATTCGTATTTTATTTTGTAAAAGTAGTAAAATGCTCTGTCATATACTAATATAAAGAGGTAAAGTTGGGTGTGTAGGGTAGAGAATTTTGTTTTTTTGAAAAATAATTCTGTTAATGCTTGCGTAATCCAATGATTAGTTCTACCTTTGCATCGCAAAATAAGGGCGTAAGCTACACAAATGGAAGTTTGGGTGAGTGGCTGAAACCAGCAGTTTGCTAAACTGCCGTACGGGTAACCGTACCGGGGGTTCGAATCCCCCAGCTTCCGCTTATTTTTGCAAATGGCGCTTTCGTCTATCGGCTAGGACACATGCCTCTCACGCATGGAAGACGGGTTCGATTCCCGTAGGCGCTACAAAAAGCTACAAAGCTTTGTAGCAAAAGAAAATTTGAAATTTGGCGCTTTCGTCTAGTGGCTAGGACACATGCCTCTCACGCATGGAACACGGGTTCGATTCCCGTAGGCGCTACAACAAGAAGCAAGTTGCGAAAGTGACTTGTTTTTTTATTTGTTCTCATTGATATGTCGGATAGTGTTGTGGCTAGGACACATGCCTCTCACACCTTGTCTTTTTTACGAACACGGTTTTCGATTCCCGTAGGCGCTACTTAAGTTAGAACCCTTCGGGTTCTTTTTTTTATTTGCTGTTCCAGAAATCCAAATATCTTTCTGCGACTTTGCGGGGTGAGTGGTGTCTGTTGATGAACTCGATGCTCTCTTGTTGCATCTTGGCTACTTTATCCTTGTTGTCGATGAGCCATTTCAGTTTGTTATAAACGTCTTCTTCGTCGGGAATGACATTGACCATTGGACGCAATTCATCTTCATTGAGTATCTGATAACACTCTTCTTCGGCTCCGCCTACAACAATTTTGCCTTTTGACATTGCAAGCAGGGCGTTCATACCCGGTGAGTAGCCGTATAGCTGGTCGAGCAGAATGTCGCAATCGTTTACCATTCTTGAATATTCTTCAAAAGGAACGTTTTCGGCTTTGAGAATCTCGCAATCATTCGGAAAGTCCTTCTGTATTCTTTCTAATGCGCGAAGCATAATGTCTGTTCCTTTGTATATGCTTCGTGTTTTCTGTATGCCGATGAATAATTTTAATTTCCTGTCGTTTGTGTAGAATTTTATATTCTTCTCTTTTTCGTACTCTATGGGGAATGGTATGTATGTGAGCTTTTCGGGGTACTTGCCGATATAGGCTGTGTGGTATTCGTACATGCCTGCGATGATACCATTGCAGTCGTTGGCTATATATCTGTTCAGGTTGGCTTTTTTTGTGTTGTGCCAATCGGCAATCTGCTCGTTTGTGTAGCTGTTCGTAATGGGGGTGTCGCCGATGTTGAAATCGGAATATCTGAAGAGATATGGCTTTTGGGTACAGGCTTCGATCCAATATGTGTCCATGCCGTATGCGCAGAGAAAGGCTTTCTTGTTGTTTCTCTTCAGAAAACGGTATATGGGTTTTATTCTTTCTGCTTTCAATTCAAGAAACATCGGGTTAATGACCTGTACTACATCGTAATTGCGTAGCTTGGGCAATAGGGCTATTGTCTTTAACAGGTAAGATATGCCTTCGAGCTTGCTGTATGTGGTACGTGTCAATGAGATGTCGCGTTTGTAGTTTTTCCAGAAATCGCCGTTGCTTACAACACATACTTCATGCCCGAGAGAACGTAATCCCTCGGCAAGTGTCCAGTGGGTATTGCTGTATTCTCCAATAAGTAGGATTCTCATCTTTTTGCGGGTTTGTGCTTTGGAAGCAGTGTTCTCAGCAGGTATATGCCGGGTGTTGTGTTGGCTATTGCTCTGAAAATTCTGTATTTGAGTGAATACGATGCTTTGCGCAACGGGTACAACCCAAGTGGACGGAGCTTTTCTTTGCATATTCTTTTAATCTCTTTTGCCCTTATTCCTGCATACATCATGTTGAGTATTGCATCGACGGTAAGGGTGTCGAGTTTGTGCGCTATGGCTCTCTGTTGGATTGTATTGCTTTTATAGCTGTTGTCTTGTGCAAAGCGGTGTATTCGTTCTACTATATGTATGAAATCTGAAATGCGTTTTCTTTCAAATTCCTTTGATTTGTTTGCTGTTGTGGAGCCTTTGCGTATGCAATAGCAATATAAGGTTGCATTGCTCTCGATAAGTGTCTGTGCGTGGAAGTGAAGAATTGTGTTGAATTCTTCATCTTCGTGGAATATGTTTTCCGGGAATCTGATGTTTTTCTTAACGGCGAGTTCTCGTCTGAAAAAATATGTGCATGGGCTTCCCAGCAGGTTTCTCTCTCTCATAAAGGATGCACCGCTTATGGTGTTGCTGAACTTTATTTTTCTTCCTTTAGGGTTCTGTGTTTCTCCGCTTTGCTCTATGAGATACTTGTAACGGAGGATATGGGGCCTTTCGGCTTTTATCTTGTCGATGCATTGCTGTATCTCTCCGTTGTTGAATAGGCGGTCGTCGGCATCTACGAACATTATATATTCTCCTTCTGCGACTTCAATGCCTTTGTTGCGTGCACCGCCGGGGCCTGAGTGTTCGTTTATATAGAGCTTGATGTTTGTGCCGAGCACTGTTGCCCATGTCGGTGGGGTAGCCGATGCGTCATCAATGATGATGATTTCATATTCGTTGCTGTTCAATCCTGACGCTGCAATGCTTCTTAGGCAACGCTCAAGCAATTCGCAAGGAATATTGTAATGCGGTATGATTATTGATAGAAACATGATGGTATCAGCAAAGTTTCTTGTGTATGGCAGCAAAAAATAGAGAATGTGCTTTTACACCGAACAATGAATAAATGATGAATTTTGTTTTTTGCTTTATGGAGATGTTCATTTTGAATAGTTCTCCAATTGCAATTTTATGCCCTTTGAGCATGTTTCTTGCATTGCTGTATTCGCTTTTTTCTCCATCGCTGCAACGGTGTAGGTCAGTAAGGCGGTCAACGCATGTTAAAAGGATGTGCTTGGCCTCATCGTACATTTTGTATGTGTCGTTGACCTTGTTGTATAATAAGACTGTGTTTCTGAAAAGTAAATATTGTGTCTTGAACGAGTAGCAGCTTGTTATGCTTCCTTCATTCTTGTAGTAATAATAAAAACCGCAATCGGAATAATAGACATTATATGCGCTCTCATATAACATTGGAGTTATGTAAGTGTCTTCAAAAACCTCTCCTTCGGGGAATCTTATGAAATTGAATAAATCGGCACGGTATATTTTGTTCCAAGAGAAACAATGTTCGTAACCTTTGCGTCTAATCCAATCTGGGAAAATTTTATTGCCACTTATCTTTTCCGGTTTGAATGAGAGTATTTCGCTATTGGGCGATTCGTAGTTCTTTGTTACAGGGAATTCTAAAATATCTATATCGGGGTTTGATTGCAGAATACGCATGTTGTAGTAGTATGTTCCCGACGCTATAGTGTCATCACCATCGATAAAAGTGATGTATTCTCCTTTTGCAACTGCAATACCGGCGTTTCGTGCTGATGATAATCCTCCGTTTTTCTTGTGGATTACTTTTACTTTGTCACACTCTTGTGCAAAGCGGTCACATAAAGTGGCGCATCCATCTGTTGAGCCGTCATCGACGAGGATAAGTTCATAGTCGGTGTAGGTCTGTTGTAGTATGCTTTCGATACATCTCTGCAAGTATCGTCTGATTTTATATACCGGAACTATGATGCTTAATTTCATTGTTTTCTTACGAATTGGCTCTTTATTGCAAAGGTAATAAAATACTATATATTTTACTATAAATTACTATAATTTGTTTTATTTTGAATAATAAAGGCTTTTGTTCTTGAGGGTGTGGTTTTTAGCTGTTTTTTTGTTATCTTCGCAAAAAATAAGATATTTTATCCTGTATAGCGATTCGTTGCTTGAATGAATGGTAAATTGAACGAAAAAGAAGTGAAGGGCGGCTATGGTCGTGTTGTCAAGTATCTTGGGATGTTTGGCGGTGCTCAGGTGATTTCGACTTTTATAAATTTATTGCGTAATAAAGTCGCATCAACCTTGTTGGGTACTGTCGGAATAGGCTTGATAAGCATGTACACACGTACCGTTCAAATGTTCAGCGATTGTACAAATCTTAGTCTTTCGCTCAGCGCTGTACGTAAATTGTCTGCAACATATGAAAATGGAAATTCAGATGAAGTTTTGTATTATGTCAAGGTTACAAGAAGTGTGGCTTTGTTGACAGGCTTGATAGGAATGTTTCTTTTCTTGTTTTTATCTCCTCTTGTTGCCGGTTTTTTTGATGATAATATCGGCTTTTCACATTTATATCTTGTGATGCTTTCTCCTGTTTTGCTTTTTTTATCAATATCAGGTGGTGAGGTTGCTATATTGCGTGGAGTAAGACGGCTCAATGCTCTGGCTATATATGCTTTATGGACATCTGCTGTCGCACTTCTTGTTGCTGTTCCAATGTATTGCTTGCTGGGATACGCCGGTATTGTACCATCGATATTCTTGATTGCTTTATTGCAGATGGCTGGTGTTTTGTACCACACGCTTAAATCGTATAAGTATAAGGTTTCTCCTTTTTCGTTTCGTCTGTTACGCGATGGTGTCGATATGTTGAAGTTGGGTGCCGGATATATTTATTCGACAATACTTGTTTCGTGTTCTGTGTGGTTGATTTATGAAAGAATATCAACTTTAGGTGGTGAGTCGGAACTGGGACTCTTTTCTACCGGATATCTTATTTTAACTATGTTCCCGTCGGTTTTGTTTGCGGCACTCGATTCTGAATATTACCCACGTCTGTCCGGGGCTTTTGCTGATAAACGTGCGCGTAATTCTATTGTAAATGAACAGATAGAGGTACATACACTTATTCAAATCCCGGCAATTCTTTGTGTAATAATGTTGTTGCCATATTTGTTGCCATTAATATCTTCTAATGATTTTATGCCTGCTGTGAGAATGACTCAATTGGCAATGTTTGGTTTGATTTTCCACATTTTGACATATCCTATATCCTTTATGCCTTTGTCTAAAGGTGATACAAAACTCTTCATTGTTCAAGAGACAGTTTATAATGTTGCCAATGTAGTGCTTGTAGTGTGGGGATATATGAATTATGGTTTGAATGGTGCCGGAGCTGCGATACTCCTTGTGCGTGTAATTGATTTTTTAACAACGTTTTCCATATCTCATTTCAAATATGGATTCAACCTGTCGAAATTGGCAATAAAAAATATTCTGCTTAATGGGTTGTTTGTGTTGACTGTGATGTTTTCACTTTTTGCCTTGGACGGATATCTGTCATGGATAGTGGGTGGACTTGCTGTACTTCTTTCGGGTGGCTTTTCTCTCTATTCTTTGATGCGCTATGGGGAACTTGTCAATAAAATCAAGAAACGTCTGAATTTTATGAAGTGATATGGATGTGAGAGTGAGTCGTTTCTTTTTATTAATGCTATTGTGTCTGCAATGCCTATTTTGTTTTGCGAAGGGTGCAGACAGCCTGTTTGTCGTGCCGTTTGATTTTCCGTTGTATCTTAGCGGCAATTTCGGTGAGTTGCGTACCGACCATTTCCATTCGGGCGTTGACTTCAAGACCGGGGGCGTTGTGGGAAAGCCTATAAGATGTGTGGCCGATGGTTATATATGCAGGGCTTCCGTTACTCCGGGCGGTTACGGCAAGGCTCTATATGTGATGCACGATAATGGCTATATGACTGTATATGCGCATCTTGACCGTTTCCCAGTAGAGGTGGGCAAGCGTGTGCACCAATATCAATACAGGAACGAGGTTTTCAACACAAACCTCTATTTTGCATCAAATGAATTCCGTGTTAAGCAGGGCGATTTTCTGGCGTATGCAGGTAATAGCGGATATTCGTTCGGACCGCATCTGCATTTTGAGATACGTGATGCCAATGGTAATGAACTGTATGACCCGTTGGCTTTTTATAAGGAGCGTCTGGCCGATACTCGTCCTCCGAAGGCTTTCTCAATATCCGTGTACCCCAAAAGTGGCGAAGGTGCACTCTTTGAAAGTGCCGCATCGCGTACATACGATGTTGTTGATGATACAATAGGGGAAACAATCGAGGCGTGGGGTAAAATAGGATTCGGTGTAAGGACACTTGATTTTATGGATGGAACAACCAATAAGTATGGTGTGCGCAAGATTGAACTTATTGTCGATGGTGATACGCTCTTCCAGTCTTCAATGGATAATTTTTCGTTTGACGAGGATTTGCTTATCAATTCATGGGTCGATTATGGCCGTCTGTATTACAACAACGAGTGGTATCAAAAAATGTTTGTCGAGCCCAACAATCCGTTGAGATTGATAAATGTCGGTGAAGAGAGAGGCTGGTTGTCAATTGATGAAGAACGCGATTATAACGTGGAGTGTCGTTTGAGCGACTATCACGATAATGTAAGTTCCTGCATCTTTATTGTACGTGGCAAGAGATGTTGTGCTGTAGCATTGCCTAAAAGTACACATACGCTGTATTGCAACGCTCACAATAGAGTCAATTATCTTGGTATGCGTCTTGATATTCCAAGCGGTGTCCTGTTTGAGAATGCATTTCTGAATGTAGGTTTGCAGGAGAGTGGTGGCGGAGTTACATGGCGATATAATTTGGCCGATACGGTATATCCTATGCTGAAAGGTGCCAAAATCTCAATATGGGTAGGTGAAAAACTCTCTGTCGATAAGTCCAAATTGTATATCAGGCATCTTGAACCGAATGATACCTCTTCGGTTGGTGGGGTATATGAAAACGGGTGGATAACTGCCGGAATAAAGACTATTGCATGTTACGATGTCGCAGTTGACACAGTAGCGCCAGTATTAAAACCTGTCGATGAACAGAATTGGTCAAGAAATGGGGTGGTGAAGTTCTCTTTTGAGGAGAATGAAACTTCGCTAAAGAAATTCAAGGGGACATTGAACGGGAAATTTGTGCTTTTTGAATACAACAGCAAGAATTCTGAAATTACATTGGATTTGAAAAGAGAGAATATAAAATGCGGTTTATATGATTTGCGGCTTGTTGTTACAGACAAATGTGGCAATGAGGTTGTCTATGAAAGGAAATTTGAGTATTAATAAGATAAATCTATGAAAAAAGTTGTTTTGAGTTTGTTTGTGATGCTCTTCGGTGTGGTTGCATCAAATGCATGTACGAACTTTCTAGTCGGTAAAAAAGCATCTAAGGATGGTTCTGTGTTTATAACATATAGTGCCGACAGCTATGGCATGAGTGGCTTTGTCGCTCATTTCCCGGCTGCAGTTCACCCTGAAGGAACGATGAGGGAGGTTTATGATTGGGATAGCGGTGTCCTTCTTGGAAAAATTCCTGAAGCGCGTGTTACATATAACGTTGTAGGTAATATCAATGAACACCAGGTGGCTATTGCAGAAACCACATTCGGTGGTCGCCCTGAATTGGTCGATACAACAGGTATCATCGATTATGGCAGCCTTATGTATATTGCCTTGCAGCGTTCAAGAACTGCGCGCGAAGCTATCGATGTGATGACATCGCTTGTAGAGGAATATGGATATTATAGTAGTGGCGAGAGCTTTTCTATTGCAGACCCTAATGAGGTGTGGGTGATGGAACTTATTGGTAAGGGCGGTAAGGAAAAAGGTGCAGTCTGGGTTGCGGTACGTATCCCCGATGATTGCATTTCTGCTCACGCGAACCAGGCTAGAATACGCAAGTTTGACATGAAGGACAAGGAAAATGTGCGCTATTCAAAAGATGTTGTAAAGTTTGCCCGCAAAATGGGTTATTATAGTGACTCTGATGCTGATTTTGACTTTGCGGCAGCATATTGCCCGGCCGATTTCGGCGGTCTGCGTTATTGCGATGCGCGTGTGTGGAGTTTCTTTAACATGTTTGCCGATGCCGACATGAGCAAATATGTTGCATGGGCTTCAGGCGATGCAACAGCAGAGCCGATGCCTCTCTACTTCAAGCCTAAGGCCCTCTTGTCATTGCAGGATATGCAGAAGGGTATGCGTGACCATTACGAAGGAACGGTTTTTGATATAACAAACGACTTGGGTGCAGGACCGTTCAAGATGCCTTATCGTGTATCGCCATTGAGCTGTGAGGTCGATGGAAAGGAGTATTTCAACGAGCGTCCTATCTCAACATTCCAGACCGCGTTCACTTTTGTTGCGCAGTTGCGTTCTTTCATGCCCAATGCGTGTGGCGGTGTTATGTGGTTCGGTACTGATGATGCCAATATGGTTGTATATACACCTGTGTACTGTTGTGCAACAACAGTTCCCGACTGTTATTCTGAACGTTATGCCGACCCTGTTGAATTTTCTTGGAAATCTTCGTTCTGGGTGTTCAATTGGGTGTCGAATATGATATATCCGAAGTATTCGATGGTTATCGATGATATGCGTGCAGTGCAGGGTGAACTTGAAACCAGTGTATATGAACAGAGTCGTGCCGTTGAGGCTGAGGCTCTTGAGGCTGTAAAGACATCTCCAAAATATGCAGTGGAAATATTGACCGATTTTACTTGCCAAAGTGCTGAAAATGTTCTGGCTGAATGGAAGAAGTTCGGCGAGAAGGTTATTGTCAAGTATAACGATTTTGTCGTGAAGAAAGAGGTGAACGGCAGAGTGCAGCGTTCAAATACCGGATTGGTCGGTGAAATTGTGCGTCCGGGTTATCCAAAAGAATTCTGGAAGAAGGTTGCGGAAGAAACAGGTGACAGATATTTGGTTCCCGAAATAAAATAAAGAAACTGTTTATATTTCTTTTATTCGGATAAATTCTTATTTTTGCCAAGATGAAAGAATAATTTATAGGTTGTTTATTTGTTGTATATACATAAAACTTATAACATATGGATCAAGAATTGATTAAAATGGTAACGGATAAGGCTACAGAGTGGCTTTCTCCTAATTATGACGAAGAGACACGTAAAGAGGTTCAGGCTATGCTTGATAACGAGGACAAGACTCCTCTGATCGATGCTTTCTATCGTGAACTTGAGTTCGGTACAGGTGGTCTTCGCGGTATCATGGGTGCTGGTAGCAACCGTATGAACATCTATACCGTAGGTAAGGCAACACAGGGTTTGGCGAATTATCTTAACGAGTGTTTTAAGGATTTGGAGCAGATTTCTGTTGTAGTAGGTCACGACTGTAGAAACAACAGCCGCTTGTTTGCCGAAATTACAGCAAACATATTCTCGGCTAACGGCATCAAGGTTTATCTGTTCGAGGATTTGCGTCCCACTCCTGAAATCTCTTTTGCTATTCGTTATCTTGGCTGCCAGAGTGGTGTCAACATCACTGCAAGCCATAACCCTAAAGAGTACAACGGATACAAGGCTTATTGGGACGATGGCGCACAGATGCTTTCTCCACACGATGTGAATACAATAAAGAATGTTGAGAAGGTTAAGGTTGAAGACATCAAGTTTGTAGGTAATCCTGAACTTATTCAGGTTATAGGCGAAGAGGTTGACCGAGCTTTCCTTAACGAGGTTCACACACTATCTATCGCTCCTGATGTAATTGCACGTCATAAGGATTTGAAGATTGTCTATACACCTATCCATGGTTGTGGACGCGTCTTGATTCCTGCATCGTTGCGTCAGTGGGGCTTCGAGAACATACATTGTGTTGAGGAGCAGATGATAAAGGACGGTAATTTCCCTACTGTCGTGTCTCCTAACCCTGAGAACCCTGAGGCTATGACAATGGCTATCAATCTTGCTAAGGAGATTGACGCTGATCTTGTAATGGCTTCTGACCCTGATGCTGACCGTCTTGCAATTGCCTGCAAGGATGACAAAGGCGAGTGGGTTATCGTGAACGGTAACCAGACCTGTCTGATATTCCTTTACTACATCATTACTCAGTACCGTGCTTTGGGCAAGATGACCGGTAACGAGTTTGTTGTAAAGACTATTGTGACCACAGAGGTTATCAAAGAGATTGCAGAAAAGAACAATATCAAGATGTATGACTGCTATACCGGTTTCAAATGGATTGCAAAAGTAATCCGTGATAATGAAGGTATCGCAAAATATATCGGTGGCGGTGAAGAGAGCTTCGGTTTCTTGGCTGAAGACTTCTGTCGCGACAAGGATTCTGTATCGGCATGTAGCCTTGCTGCTGAAGTTGCTGCATGGGCAAAGGATAATGGCAAGAGCCTTTATCAGATGCTTATGGATATCTATGTTGAATATGGCTTCTCTAAGGAGGTGACTGTAAACGTAGTGAAACCCGGTAAGAGTGGTGCAGACGAAATCCGTCAGATGATGGAGAACTTCCGTGCTAACCCTCTTAAGGAAATGGCCGGTGAGAAGGTTGTCTGCTATAAGGATTTCAAGGCTATGAAGCAGGTTGACGGTGAGGGTAATGTAACCGATATTGATATGCCGGAGCCATCAAACGTATTGCAGTATTTTACAGAGAGCGGCCACAAGGTGTCTGTCCGTCCTTCAGGTACTGAGCCTAAGATTAAGTTCTATATGGAGGCTAAAGGCAAGATGGGTTGCCGTAACTGCTATGCCGACGCTGTAGCAAAGGCTGATGCAACAATCGTTGCGATGAAAGAGGCAATGGGTATCTGATAAACGTTGTCTTTAATATAAAAGATTAAGGGAAGAGCCTCAAGGCTCTTCCCTTAATCTTTTGGTCTTTACTTGAAGTAAATCATTTTAACTCTGATTCCTCTTTCATGTCAATTTCGTTGCCGGCTTTGTCATAGAAATGATATTCCAGATATGCCAGCTTCTGGTCGGGTATGACACGAATACCTATTCCGTACTTCATCTGCCACTTCCTATACATTGAAAAGAATCCTTTCTTTATGTACGATGCGACATATGGGTGAACATGTAACTTGAATCTTTTCAAGCCAATGGTCTTTACCATTGTTTCAATTTTATTCTCCAATGTTTCGGTAAACAGTACCGAAGGAAGTATCTTGCCCTTGCCATTGCAAACCGGGCAACTCTCTTCTACCTCCATATTTGTTGCGGGGCGTACTCTTTGGCGTGTAATCTGCATCAGACCGAACTTGCTTAACGGCAAGATGTTGTGCTTGGCTCTGTCGCGTCCCATGTTTGCTGTCATCCTTTCGTAAACGGCCTGTCGGTGTTCTGCCTTGTCCATGTCGATGAAATCGACAACAATTATACCGCCCATATCGCGAAGACGCAACTGTCGTGCAAGCTCGTCGGCTGCACCTAAGTTTACTTCAAGAGCATTTTCCTCCTGATTGCTTGCGTTGTTGCGTGCTCTGTTTCCGCTATTCACGTCAACGACGTGTAGGGCTTCGGTGTGTTCAATGACAAGGTATGCACCGCCTTTGAATGATACTATTCGTCCGAACGATGACTTAATCTGTTTGGTTATGCCGAAGTGGTCAAAAATCGGTAATTCGCCACGATATAGCTTTATTATGTCAACGCTTTCGGGGGCTATTACTGAAACGTAGTTTCTTATTCTTTTATAAACCTCAATGTCGTTGACATGGATATTCTCGTACGACGGGTTGAACAAATCTCTCAGCAAGGCGAGTGTCCTGTCCGACTCTTCATGTACCACTGTGGGTGGCTTTGTGCTTTTCTGCACCTTTTCAACGAGCGAATCCCAATAGCCTACCAATGTACGCAGTTCATTGTCGAGCTCTGCGACTTTCTTTCCTTCAGCTACTGTACGTACGATAATACCGAAATTCTTGGGTTTGATGCTCTGCATCAGCTGTTTTAGGCGTGTACGCTCTTCGGGTGACTTTATCTTTGAAGATACCGATACTTTGTCCTCGAAGGGAATCAGTATCAGGAAACGTCCTGCAAATGATAATTCGCATGTGAGCCTTGGCCCTTTTGTGTTTATGGGCTCTTTTGTTACCTGTACAAGAATTTCTTGTCCTGTCTGTAATGCTTCGGCAATGTTTCCCTCTTTTTTCTTCTCGGGCATTATTGATGCCTTTGCAATGGGGAAACTCTTTTTGCGGTCACTTGTGACCTGTTTTAAAAATTTCTGAAGAGAATAAAATTGTGGACCTAAATCGGAATAGTGAAGAAATGCTTCTTTTTCGGAACCAACATCAACAAAGCAGGCATTCAATCCCGGCATGATTTTCTTTACACGACCGTGATAAATGTTGCCTACTGAAAATGTGTCTGTCTGTTTCTCTCTCTGGAATTCAACAAGTTGCTTCTCTTCGGTGATGGCAATTGAGATTTCCTGTGAGTGAACATCTACAATCAGTTCGCTTGTCACAATTCTTTATCTTTTTGATTTGGTCGGGCTTTTTCCAGGCAAGCCCTCTTGCCTTAAAACAAAAAACAAACTTGAAGTCATTTTAACTCTCCTTGCAAGTTTGTTTTTTGTGTTTTTTACAGACGAGCTTACTTGCTCTTATGTCTGTTCTTTCTCAGTCTTTTTTTACGCTTGTGCGTAGACATCTTATGTCTTTTTTTCTTTTTTCCGCTAGGCATGGTTAAAAATTTTTATTGATTAATCACTATTTATTCTTTTACTTCGCTTACAAAAGTCTTAGCAGGCTTGAATGCAGGAATGTTATGTGCCGGTATTGTAATAGTCTTCTCCTTGTGGATGTCACGTGCAGTCTTTTCTGCTCTGTGCTTTATGATGAAGCTACCAAAACCACGCAAATATACGGGCTCCTGATTTGCCAATGAATTCTTTACAGTGTCCATGAAGGACTCTACTGTTGTCAAAACTACAGATTTTTCAATTCCAGTCTTTCTCGCAATCTCGTTTACAATCTCTGCTTTTGTCATCTTTCTCTGTGAATTTATGTTGTTTTATGCAAATGTCAATTTTCGGACTACAAATATATAGCTTTTTTTGCTATCTCCGAAATTTATAAACTTTTTTTTGGTAAAATATGTGATAATTATTCTCTCAAATCTTGTGATGTCGGTCAAAATGTCGTTTTATGTCGTAAATTTTGCGTTATCAACGAAAAAAATGCGTAATACTTGATAGCTGCTTTCTTTTTTTATATTTTTGCAGAATAATTTAATAATAATACTTATGTCTGTAAATAAAGTTATTCTAATAGGAAACGTGGGTAAAGAACCCGATGTTCGTCATCTTGACAGAAATGTCGCTGTTGCTAATTTGGTTTTGGCTACAACCGAGCGCTCATATACATTGCAGAACGGAACTCAGGTGCCGGAACGTACAGAGTGGCATAATGTAGTGCTCTGGGGTGGTCTTGCCGAGGTTGCAGAGAAATATGTGCACAAAGGTGACCGTATATACATCGAAGGTAAGATAAGAACAAATACATATGAGGACCAAAACGGTATCCGCAGATATCGTACTGAGATTCTTGCTGAAACAATGGAGATGCTCTCTTCAAAGAGCGGTGTAGCTGCTGAAGCGACTCCTTCTGCTTCGGGCGCACCTTTCTGATCTGTTTCTTGATAACCTGTAATTCTTTTTAATTTGGATATGGATGTATCTGCCTTGGTGCAGACTTTCTTGTTCGCATTGCCGGAGGTTAGTGTAAACCCTCCCTCTGTCAGTGCTGTTGTGGCTCTTGTCCTGGCAGGAATCCTTCTGTTGTTTTCTGCTTTTGCTTCAGGGTCGGAGATTGCTTTCTTCTCTTTATCGCGTGAGAATCTTGATGAACTGAGCGAAAGCAAGTCTTCTCGTGATAAGTTGATATTGAAACTTATAGGTGAACCGGAAAGGTTGCTTGCTACAATTCTCATTGTAAACGATTTCGTAAATGTCGGAATCGTTATGTTGTTGAATTACTTCTTCTTGAGTATATTCGATTTCGG
Source organism: Bacteroidaceae bacterium (assembly GCA_017647225.1). Taxonomy (GTDB): domain Bacteria; phylum Bacteroidota; class Bacteroidia; order Bacteroidales; family Bacteroidaceae; genus HGM04593. The sequence continues at coordinate 23,515 of JAGCLA010000035.1, forward strand.
TATCAATGCGGAATGGCTGGAGTTTCTTCTGCTGACGGTTGTGTTGACATTCCTGCTGTTGCTTTTCGGTGAGGTGATGCCTAAAATCTATTCAAAGAGCAAGCCTATGAGGTTTGCACGTTTTGCATCAAGAGGATTCTTTGTGCTTTCGTTTCTATTGTCGCCCTTTGCCAAATTGCTTGTACGTTCAACAACATTTACACAGCGTCTTGTTTCGAAGAAGAGCCGTCTTATATCGGTCGATGAACTTGAACAGGCACTTGAGATGACCGACAATAAGGAAATCGGTGAGCAAAAGAAAATGCTTGAGGGTATTATCCGTTTTGGTGACGAAACGGTTAAGAATATCATGACATCGCGTCTTGATATGGTTATGCTTGGCATACGTGCTCCCTATTCCGAGGTGCTGAAATGTGCTGCCGAAAATGCGTATTCCCGTATTCCTGTATATGGAAAGACACAAGATGACATACGAGGTGTGCTCTATATCAAGGATTTGATTCCTTATCTTGACCGAGGTGAGAATTTCCGTTGGCAATCGCTGATGCGACAGCCGTTCTTTGTTCCCGAAACAAAGAAAATCGATGACTTGCTGTGTGATTTCCAGACGGTAAAAGTGCATATGGCCATTGTTGTTGACGAATTCGGCGGTATATCGGGCCTTATAACACTTGAAGATATCATAGAGGAGATTGTTGGTGAAATCAATGACGAATTTGATGAGCCGGACACTTCGTACGAGCAACTCGAAGATAATGTATATCTTTTTGACGGCAGGACAATGCTCTCCGATTTCTACAAAATAACATCTCTTGACAGTGACGATTTCGAAGAATTTACAGGTGAGGCAGATACTCTTGCTGGTCTTCTGCTTGAAGTCAAGGGTGAATTCCCCGTCTTGCATGAGAAGATAGAGTGTAACGGGGTGCTTTTTGAGGTTGTACAAAAGGATAAGCACAGGATTGTTAAAATTAAAGCGACATTGCCGGGTGCCGATAAATAATTAAGTAAAATTATCGCATTTTGCAAGGTTGTAGTGTCAGCTCCGGTGTTTGTCTATATATGATTAATTTTTTTAGAGATATTGTTATGAACAGTGTTATTAGAAGTCTTTCTGCGGTGCTTATAGGTGTACTGCTTATTGTCCTTAAGGATAGCGCTATGCCATTTTTGGTGCGTCTTGTCGGTGTTGCATTTTTCTTGCCTGCACTAATCTCGGTAATCAATATCTATTCTACACGCAAAGGGGCTCCTCTGTTTCCAATGGTGCTCATGTCTATTGTAGATGTCGGCTCTATGCTTTTTGGATTGTGGCTGATCATATTCCCTATTACATTTATTGAATTGTTTGTGGGAATGCTTGCTGTTGCACTTTTTTGCTTTTCATTGTTTCAGATATATGTTATCCTCTCTTCTTATGGCCGCGTGGGGTTGCAATGGGGGCTGTTGGCTACACCTGTGTTGCTTGCTGTGTTGTCTGTGGTTCTGTTTGCCAATCCTTTCGGAACAATGAAGACTGTTTCTGTCATTCTTGGAATCTGTGCTATAGTTTCGGGAATTTCAGATGTTTTGATATATATATTGGCTAACAGAAACTTGCCGAAACATTCCGAAACAATAGAATAAAATGTTTTGGGTTGTAATTGTTAAAAAAAGTTCCGTTCAAAAGGTTAGTTTTTCATAAAAAAATGTAAACTTTGCATTATGAATGAAATAAACGAACTGTTCCAGCAAATAGTTTCCCAGATCTCTGTTTTAGAGGTTGTTCTGAAGGGAATGATAATAGGTATTGTTGCTTCAGCTCCAATGGGTCCTGTTGGTGTGCTCTGCATACAACGTACCTTGAACAAGGGACGCTCGCACGGCTTTGTGACTGGTGTTGGTGCCGCGCTAAGCGATATCCTTTATGCTTTGCTGACGGGTTACGGACTTTCATTCCTCTACGATATAATCAGCAATCAGACAACACTCTTGTGGATGCAACTCATTGGTGCCACAATTATGTTTGTCTTCGGTTTGCATACATATCGTACAAACCCTATGAAAAACACTCGCAATGTGAGCCATAATAAAAGTAGCCTTTTGCGTAATGGTATAACCGGTTTCTTCATTACATTGTCTAATCCGACCATAATACTCTTGTTCTTAGGCTTGTTTACTCCGCTGAACTTCATGTTGCCGGAGTTGTCATTCCCGATGCAGTGCATTGGTTATCTGTCAATTTTTGGTGGAGCAGTACTGTGGTGGTTCTTTATCACTTATGTTGTAAACAAGTTGAGAGAACGTTTTGATGTACGCGGAGTAAGAATTATAAACCGTATTATCGGTTGTGTTGTAATGGGCGGCTCTTTGATTGGAGCAGTGCTTATATATACCGGTGTTTGGTCACTACATTAAATTTTACCGTTTTGTTTATTTCAAGAGAACTTCGAAAAAAGAATATAGCGGAGTATCTGCTATATATGTGGCAGGTCGAAGACCTGTTGCGTGCCAATGGCTTGTCAATTGAAAAAGTGAAGACGAGTCTGGTAGAACCTTATGGACTTGATGATGCAGCTTCTGCAGAATTGTGTCTGTGGTATGAAAATATTATAGAGATGATGCGTCAGGAAGGTGTCAAGGAGAGTGGACACCTGCAGATTAACAAGAATGTTATAATAAACCTGACCGATTTGCATTTACGTCTTTTGAAGTCGCCTAAGGTGCCTTTTTATTCGGCTGCATACTATAAGGCTTTGCCGTTTATAGTAGAATTCCGTACAAAGAGTGAGGGACGTGAAAAGAATGAACTCGAAAATTGTTTTGATGCTCTCTACATGGTGTGGCTGATGAAACTGCAAAAAAGAGAGATAAATGAAGAAACATTGAAGGCTACAGCAGAGATTGGTAAATTCATTTCCATGCTCTCGCTCTATTTCAAAGAGGAAGAAGAGGGTAAACTGGACCTTGAAAGTGAGGATTGATTATATTAAAACGAAAATAATTCACGAATGAGCAATATAAAAGAAGAGATTGCAAGACGCAGAACATTTGCGATTATATCGCACCCCGATGCCGGTAAGACTACGCTGACCGAAAAACTTTTGCTTTTTGGTGGTCAGATACAGGTGGCCGGTGCTGTAAAGTCAAATAAGATAAAGAAGACCGCTACGTCCGACTGGATGGAAATTGAAAAGCAGCGTGGTATTTCTGTTACCACTTCTGTAATGGAGTTCGACTATGAGGGTTATAAGATAAATATCCTTGATACTCCTGGTCACCAGGACTTTGCAGAGGATACATTCCGTACATTGACCGCTGTTGACAGCGTTATCATTGTTGTTGACAGTGCAAAGGGTGTGGAAACACAGACACGTAAGCTTATGTCTGTCTGTCGTATGCGTAATACGCCGGTTATTGTCTATGTCAATAAGATGGACCGTGAAGGTCGCGATCCTTTTGAATTGCTTGATGAACTTGAAAGCGAGTTGCAGATAGCTGTACGTCCGCTCAGCTGGCCTATTGATCAGGGAGCGCGTTTCAAGGGTGTGTATAATATATACGAACAGAAACTTGATCTTTTCACACCTAACAAGCAGCGTGTTACCGAAAAGGTGGAAATCGATGTAAACAGCGACGAACTTGAGAATAGTATTGGCGAGGATTTGGCATATAAGTTGCGTTCCGACCTTGAACTTGTTGACGGTGTATATCCCGAATTTAATGTGCAGGATTATCTTGATGCAAAGGTTGCTCCTGTGTTCTTTGGTTCTGCACTGAACAATTTTGGTGTAGAGGAATTGTTGAACTGTTTTGTGAAGATAGCTCCAAGTCCGCGTCCTGTGCAGGCTGTAGAGCGTATGGTGTCGCCCGAAGATTCCAAATTTACCGGTTTTATCTTTAAGATAACTGCTAATATCGACCCTAATCACCGCTCATGCGTCGCATTCTGTAAAATCTGTTCAGGTAAATTTGTACGTAATACCCCTTATCGTCACATACGTTTAGGTAAGGATTTACGATTCTCTTCACCGACCCAGTTTATGGCGCAGCGTAAGAGTACCATCGAAGAGGCTTACCCCGGTGATATAATCGGTTTGCCCGATACAGGTAACTTCAAGATTGGTGATACATTGACCGAAGGTGAACTTTTGCATTTCAAGGGATTGCCAAGCTTCTCGCCCGAAATGTTCAAATATATCGAGAATGCAGACCCAATGAAAACAAAGCAGTTGGCAAAGGGTATCGACCAGCTTATGGGCGAGGGTGTCGCTCAGTTGTTCGTAAATCAGCATAACGGCAGAAAACTTATCGGTACAGTAGGACAGTTGCAGTTTGAGGTTATCCAATATCGTCTTGAAAACGAGTACAACGCTAAATGTCGTTGGGAGCCTGTAAGTCTTTACAAGGCGTGCTGGATTGAAAGTGACGATGCTGCGGAGCTTGAAGCATTCAAAAAACGCAAGTATCAATATATGGCAAAGGATATCGAAGGACGTGATGTCTTTCTTGCAGACAGCAACTATGTGTTGCAGATGGCGCAGAACGACTTCAAGTCAATACGTTTCCATTTTACAAGCGAATTCTAAAAAAACGGCGTTATGGGTACTATAGCAGATGAAGCAAAGAAATGTGTCGAGATAATGCGTAAGGGTGGTGTAATCCTCTATCCCACAGATACAGTGTGGGGGATAGGTTGCGATGCCACTAATCCTGAAGCTGTCAAGCGTGTATATAAAATAAAGAAACGCGAGGATAGCAAGGCGTTGCTCTTGCTTGTTGACAGTGCCGACCGTCTTGCACGCTATGTCGGTGATGTGCCTGCTGTGGCATGGGATTTGATAGAGCTTACGACAAAACCGTTGACTATAATATATGACGGTGCAAGGAACCTTGCTCCAAATCTGATAGCCGAAGACGGAAGCATAGGTATAAGGGTTACATCGGAGATGTTCTCGAAAGAGTTGTGTTACCGTTTCCAGAAGGCTGTCGTTTCAACATCGGCAAATATCAGCGGTGAGCCGACACCGAACAATTTCAGCGAAATAAGCCCTGAAATTATTGATGCGGTCGATTACGTTGTAAATTATAAGCAATTGGAACTCGGTAAGGCCAAATCGTCAAGCATAATTAAGTTGACAAAGAACGGAACAGTTTCAATAATAAGGGAATAATGGATAAGGCAAAGGAAAATGGAATGCTTGAACGTTTCATTGCCTGGCGTGAAAAGCATATATCACAGAATCAGTTCGTTCTGATACTGAGTCTTATTGTAGGAGTGCTGTCTGCACTTGCTGCATTTGCTCTGAAACACCTGATACATTTTATACAGCATCTGCTGACCGGTGACTTTGATGCGCAGACATTCAACTGGCTCTATCTTGTATATCCTGTTATCGGTATTTTTGTAACCGGGTTGTTTATACGCCGAGTCGTACGTGACGATATTAGTCATGGAGTAACAAAAGTACTCTATGCCATATCGTGTCGAAAAGGAAAAATAAGAAGGCATAATACATGGTCGTCGCTTATAGCCAGCGGTATAACCATCGGTTTCGGCGGTTCTGTCGGTGCCGAGTCCCCTATTGTAATGACCGGTTCTGCCATAGGCTCTAATCTTGGCCGTCTTTTCAAGATGGAGAAAAAGGTTATGATGCTTCTCATTGGATGTGGTGCTGCCGGTGCTGTATCGGGTATCTTCAAGGCCCCCATTGCCGGTCTTGTATTCACCCTTGAGGTGCTGATGCTTGACCTTACCATGTCGTCGTTGTTGCCTCTTCTCATTTCGAGTGTTACGGCAGCAACATTGTCATACATTCTCATGGGTACGGAAGCGATGTTCGAATTTCACATGGAGGACGCTTTCGACCTTGCACGTGTGCCATATGTAATACTGCTCGGAGTTGTATGTGGTCTGGTATCGTTGTATTTTACACACGTTACGACAGCTATCGAAAAGCAGTTCAAGAAACTGAGCAATCCTTATTACAAATTACTTATCGGAGGCGGTATATTGAGTGTGTTGATATTTCTTTTCCCCCCATTGTATGGCGAAGGTTATGAAACCATAAATCAGCTTATAAACGGAACATCTGAAAATATTATCCTCGATAACTCTCTGTTCTACGGACATGCCAAGTATATATTGGTATATATGTTCTTTATAATACTGTTCAAGGCGTTTGCATCGACTGTAACCAATTGCGCAGGAGGTTGTGGCGGTATATTTGCTCCAAGTCTTTTCCTCGGCTGTATTTCAGGCTATCTTTTTGCAAGTATCTGCAATATGACCTCATGGGGCGTTCCTGTTTCGGACAAGAACTTTGCGCTTTTTGGTATGGCTGCGCTTATGTCGGGAGTCTTCCATGCACCATTGACAGGTGTGTTCCTTATTGCCGAATTGACCGGCGGATATGCTCTCTTCCTGCCGTTGATGATTGTTTCGGTATGTTCGTATCTTACTGTTAAGATATTTGACAGCAATAATATATATGCAATACGTCTTGCACAGCGTGGTGAGCTTATTACTCATCATAAGGACCAGGCAGTGCTTACAATTCTTAAGGTTGCCGATGTTATCGAACGCGACTTTATGAAGATAAGTCCCGATATGGATCTTGGTGCGCTCACTTCTGTTGTGGCAAAGACACGTCGTAATATATTCCCGGTTGTGGATGCAGGAAATCGTCTTGTCGGTATCTTGTATCTTGATGATATAAGACATATAATGTTCCGTCAGGAACTTTACCACCGTTATAATGTGGCGGTGCTTATGCGCAAGGTGCCTGAAAGACTCTGTATAACTGAGCCTATGGAGGCTGTAATGCGTAAGTTTGAGGATACAGGTGCATGGAACTTGCCTGTTGAGGATATCTCGGGCGAGTATATAGGCTTTATATCAAAGTCGGCTATATTTACGGCTTATCGCAAGACCTTGTTGGAATTTACATCGGATTAAATCGTTACAAATGATGGATAAACTTAGAATAGTATATTTGGGTACTCCCGATTTCGCAGTAGAACCCTTGCGCCGTCTTTTTGAGAATCAAAAGGCTTGTGCTGATTGTGGTTATGAGGTGGTCGGTGTTGTTACAATGCCCGACAAAATGATAAATAAACGCGGTGCTCAACTTCTTATGAGTCCTGTCAAGCAGTATGCGGTTGAGGTAGGTTTGCCTGTTCTGCAGCCGGAGTCATTGAAAGATGAGACATTTCAGGCGGCCTTGCGTAGCTGGCGTGCCGACTTGCAGATAGTTGTTGCTTTCCGCATGCTTCCTGAATCCGTATGGAATATGCCACGTCTTGGCACATTCAATCTTCATGCATCGTTGTTGCCACAATACCGAGGTGCAGCGCCTATCAATTGGGCAATAATCAATGGAGATAAGGAAACGGGTGTAACGACTTTTTTCCTTAAACACGAAATTGATACAGGCGATGTCATATATCGCGACGTGGTTGCAATTGACGAGAAGGATAATGCAGGAACGCTTCACGACAAGTTGATGTTGCAGGGTGGTGATACCGTTATGCGCACCGTTGAGGCTATAGTAAACGGAAATGTAACAGCCATTGCTCAAGATGCAATGTATGCATCGGAATTGGAATTGCGTCCTGCACCCAAAATCTTCCGCGATACATGCCGTATATCATGGACTAAGAGCGTTGTAGAAATCTATGATTTTGTGCGTGGTATGTCGCCATATCCAGCAGCATGGTTCGAACTTGCCGATGCCGACGGTAAGGCTGTTGCAATAAAGGTCTATGAGGTTGCCAAGGAGTTCTGTAGCCATAATGTTGAAACAGGAACATTACTTACCGATGGCAAGTCATATATGAAGGTTGCTGTTGAAGGCGGTTATGTGGCATTGCTCGATGTTCAGCTTGCCGGAAAGAAACGTATGCCTGTTGCAGACCTGTTGAGAGGATTTGATATAAAGGATATGAAAATCAACGACTGAATTGTTTAGCCTTGGAACAGGTCGGCAATTCTTTCCAACCATTCACGGTCGGTTTCATCAAATGTGGCAAGGTTTTCGCTGTCAATGTCAAGTACGGCAGTAACCTTGCCATTCTTGTCTGATACGGGAACTACAATTTCGCTTTTCGAAGCACTGCTGCAGGCTATATGCCCGGGGAATTGTTCTACATCGGGAACTACTTGTGTCGTGCGTTTCTCCCATGCCGTACCGCATACACCTTTTCCGAACTTTATGCGACTGCATGCCAACGGCCCTTGGAATGGCCCGAGAATTAGCTCGTTGTTGACGACACGGTAGAATCCTGTCCACCAGAATCCGAAAGTGTTGTGAATCATGGCTACGATATTGGCCATATTGGCAATGGTGTCGTTTTCGCCTTCTATGAGTGAAACTATCTGTTTGTAGAGTAGGGCGTATTTTTCTTCCTTATTGCCGTCAGCTATATGTAGTTCTTCTGCCATATCTATTGTTATAGTCAATAAAAATCGCGACAGGAATTCCTGTCGCGATTTGAATATCAAACTGTTTCTTAAAGTTCTGCGATTACCTCAACTTCTACAAGAACATTCTTTGGAAGTGTCTTTACTGCTACGCATGAACGTGCAGGTTTGCTTGTGAAGTATTCTGCATAAACAGCATTGAATGCAACGAAGTCTGCCATGTCGCTGAGGAAACATGTTGTCTTTACAACTTTGTCAAACGATGTGCCTGCCTCTGCAAGAACTGCTGCGAGGTTTTTCATTACCTGTGTAGCCTGGTCTGTAATACCTTCTGCTTCAACGTTGCCTGTTGCAGGGTTGATGGGTATCTGACCTGATGTGAACAACATGTTACCACACTTGATAGCCTGTGAATAAGGACCGATAGCCTCGGGAGCATTGCTTGTATAAACTTTTTCCAACATAGTTTTATATTTTAAATTAATGGTTTGCTGAATTTTAATCCCAAATTTTAAGACCTGCTTCTTTCAGTGCCTCCTTGATCTTGTTTGTATGCTCAAAGTTACGTGTCTCAAGGTTTATGCGAATGAAGCAACCGTTGATATCTGTATTGGCATTTGTGCGCTCGTGGTGAACACCGATAACATTACCGCCATGCTCTGCGATGATACGTGATACCAACAACAACTGTCCAGGTTTGTCGAGAAGCTCGATTTTGAAGAGTGCGCTGCGTCCTGATGTCATCAAACCGCGTTTGATAACTCTGTCAAGAATGTTTACGTCGATGTTACCGCCTGATACGATACATACAACGTTCTTGCCTTCAACAGGCACTTTGTCGAACATCGCAGCCGCTACTGCCACTGCACCGGCACCTTCTGTGATGATTTTCTGCTGCTCAAGCATTGAGAGTATTGCTGATGAAACCTCGTCGTCGGTTACTGTTACAATGCCATCGACATACTTGCTGCATAAGTTGAAGGTGTTCTGTCCTGGTTCTTTAACCGCAATACCGTCGGCAATGGTCGATACGCCGGGGAGACGCTCAATTTTTTTCTTGTCGATAGAGTTCTTCATACTTGGCGCTCCGGCAGCCTGTACACCATAAACCTTAATCTTTGGATTAAGTGACTTTATAGCAAATGCGATACCTGAAATGAGTCCACCGCCACCAATTGGGACAATGACTACGTCAATATCTTTTTTCTGTTCGATAAGCTCCAATGCAATTGTACCCTGGCCGGCAATTACATCAACATCGTCGAATGGGTGAATGAATGTGTAGCCATGCTCGTCGCGCAATTCGATGGCACGTTTGTATGCATCGTCATATACGCCTTCGACAAGACAAATCTCTGCACCGTAATTCTTTGTTGCTTCAACCTTTGATATTGGAGCACCGTCAGGCAAGCAGATGATAGATTTGATACCATTCTTTGTAGCTGCAAGTGCTACACCCTGTGCATGGTTTCCTGCAGAACACGCGATAACACCTTTTGCCTTCTCTTCCTCGGACAACTGTGAAATCTTGTAGTATGAACCGCGGACCTTGAACGAACCTGTCAACTGAAGATTTTCAGGTTTGAGGTAGATATTACACTTTTTGTTGATGTTTGGAGCGTGGATAAGCTCGGTGCGACGTATTACATCTTTTAGTACATACGACGCGTGATAAATTTTGTCGAGTGTAAGCATGTCTTTTATATGTTTATTCGCAAAAATACAACTAATTTTAATTAGTTTGATAATATTGCTCGGGAAAAATAAGAAGTTGCAAAAAAATAGTTATCTTTGTCTCGGATAATGGTGTGGCATGGGTTGCTTACTCATGTCAATAATAGGGAATCCGGTTAAAGTCCGGAGCTATACCCGTAGCTGTAAATCTTATAATTCGCGGTATTCGTTTGCCACTGCCGTTTGGTGGGAAGGCACCGTTGAAGAGATGAGCCAGAAGACCTGCCTGTCCTTTTTGTTTTATAATTAGTCTCGGGTAAAGACTTTTATATAATTAAAAATGTCAAGTGTTTCACATAAAAGGTGGGGGTGCGCTATATGCGTATTGCTTTTTGCGTTCTCCGTGTCGTCGGCTCAAGTTGTCGATACACTCTCATATGGCCAGTTGCTTGAGGTTGAGGTTGTCTCGTCGGCAAAACCTTCGACAACCGTCTCTTCATCACCCTCACAGGTAATGGAACACGATGATTTTCTACGTTTAGGCGCTCTGTCGCTTTCCGATGCCGTAAAGCGTATGACGGGTGTTGATGTCCGTGACTATGGCGGAGTCGGTGGCCTGAAAACAGTTTCGGTGCGCGGTCTTGGTGCAAAGCATACGGCGATCAGTTACGATGGTCTTGTGCTTGCTGATGCTCAAAGCGGTCAGGTCGATATAGGTCGTCTTTCGCTTGAGAATGTCGCTCTTTTGTCGTTGTCGATGAGTGGCGAAAGCGATATCTTCAGGAGTGCTACTGAGCACGCTTCATCATCTTTGCTGTCGTTGCATGCTTTACGCCCTATTGAGAATAGAGTATATGCACGTTTGGGTACAGGCTCTTTCGGGCTTGCTGATGCAGCATTGCACTATGACCACTGTTTTTCGGGAAAATGGGCCGCTTCTTTGCATGGCAACTATATGAGAAGTAACGGCATGTATCCGTTTGTCCTTGTTAATGGTCAAGAAAAGAGTGTCGAAAAACGTCGTGACAGTGATGTGCAATCATTTAATGTCGAAGGAAACCTCTTCGGAAAGTTGTGGGGTGGTGACCTTGCAGTGAAAATCAATTTCTACAATTCGGAACGTGGCTTGCCCGGTTCTGTCAATATGTATAATAAGGAAAACCGCGAACGTCTTTGGGATGATAATTTTTATGCACAGGCATTCTATAACGTCTCTCTGAACGATTTTTTTGATATCAGAGCGCGTTTGAAATACGATTATCACTATTCTGTTTATAAAGAGGTAAATCAAAATTACGCATCGGGAAAACAAATTGACACCAATGAGAAAAATGAGTATTATGCTTCGCTTGGTGTTAAATGTACGCCACTGCAGGGGCTTTCTCTCGTACTGACTTCTGATGTGACATATTCTACGCTGTATAATAATTTCGAGGATGGCAAGGCGCCCGAACGCATCAGCTCCATATCTGTTTTTACGGTGCAGTATAATGTTAGACGCTTTACGGCTACAGCCTCGTTGTTGGGAACGTATATGGTCGATGAAGTGAAGAACGGTGAAGCACCTGAACCGTATAGGCGTCTGTCTCCGTCGGTTTCTTTGGCTTTTCAGCCGCTTCGTTCCTTGCCTTTGCGATTGCGCGTTTCGTATAAGGACAGTTATCGCGTGCCTACTTTTGCCGACCTCTATTATCTGCGTCTTGGTAATGTGGGGCTTAAACCGGAAAAAGCTTCGCAGTACAATTTGGGTATTACCTGGAACGAGTCGTTTGATAAGGTTGTCGAGTATGCTTCGGTTGTTGTCGATGGGTACTACAACAGGGTGCACGACAAAATTGTCGCATTGCCTACAATGTATGTCTGGCGTATGTTGAATTTTGGTGAGGCGGAGATTGCTGGTGTCGATGTAAATGCGCAACTGCAAGTAGCCGTTGCAAGCAAAATGTCTGTAATGCTTGACGCAGGTTATTCATTTATGCATGCTGTGGATATAACCGATCCGTCAGCAAAGAACTATCGTCATCAATTGCCTTACACTCCGCGTCATTCGGGGAAGTTTGCATTGTCATATCTTAATCCATACGTTAATGTCTCTTATATGTTTACAGCTGTGAGCGACAGGTATATGTTGCCTCAGAATACCTCTCGCAATATAATTGACGGTTATATGGAACATTCTGTTTCTGTGAACAGGGACTTTGCTTTAGGAGCATGTTCGTTACGCTTGCAAGGGGAACTTCTGAATATAGGAAACAAGCAGTACGAGATTATACGCTACTATCCGATGCCACGTTTTTCGTGGAGATTGTCTGTGCGTTTGACTTTTTAATATAAATATATAATGTATGAAAACTAAAAATGTATTTCTTCTTATCGTAACTGTTTCGGTTTTTCTTGTTGCGTGTACTCCGTTTGGTGGAGGTGATGACTTTGATGCTAAAGATTTTGATGTCAATGACGTTTATTATGTTCTCAATTCGGGAGATGCGAAAAGCAATAACTCGTCGCTGACAAAATATGATGCGGCAACAGGTCTTGTAGAACAGGGTTTGTTCGAAAAACAGAATGGACGTGTGCTTGGAAATACCGCAAACGACATAGTTGTCTATGGCTCGAAAATGTATATTTCGGTTACAGGTGAATCGACAATAGAGGTGGTCGATCTTTGTGTAAGGTCAATAAAGCAAGTAAGATGCGAAGCTCAGCCACGTTATATGGCTGTTGACGGAGGTAAGGTGTATATCTCTTATTATAATGGTCATGTAGCACGCCTTGATACCGCAACATTGAATGTTGAAGCCAAAGTTAAGGTCGGACGCAATCCCGAACAGCTGGCAGTTGTTGGTAACAGACTCTATGTTGCCAATTCGGGAGGACTCGATTGGAATACGCCGGTTGGCTATGACAAGACCGTTTCTGTTATCGACTTGCTTTCGTTCGAGGAGATTAAAAAAATAGACGTAGTACTTAATCCTAATTTGATTATTGCTGCTGACAAAGGAGTTTTTGTAATTTCTGTCGGTAATTATGTCGATGTACCTGCTACGTTGCAATATATTAATGCAGCAGATGATGCGGTTTCTGAAATTACAGAATTTGCAGGTGTAACCGAGGCTTGTTATAATAAAGGTGTTATTTATGGCTTTTCGTGGAATCCTTCCTATATGTCGTACAATATTGTTTCAAGAGATGTCGATTCTCATTGGATAAAGGAACAGGAATTGCCTCGTTCTCCATATAAACTCTGCTCGGCAGGAGAGTATGTCTGTGTAACAGAGTCTGATTATATCAACGATGGCGATGTCTCTATTTATGATACAGATGGTATGCTTGTCAAGAAAATAGCTGTTGGGCTTAATCCGATAAAGATTGTTAAGGCAAAATGATTTTACCTTATATATAATGGGGGAGTGAAGTCGGCTTCATTCCCCTTTTTTATGCCTTTTTTCAAAAACTTCGATTTTTTTTGAAAAAAAGTTTGAAAAATTCTTGTTTTTAAAATTTAATTGCTACTTTAGCCGTGCAAAGAGTCGCCGATTTTGTTTTTAGCTTTAAAGGTTTTGTTGAAATTGTGGCGTACGACTTTGAGAGTTTTTTATAGGATTTAGTCCTGAAAAGAGGTTGTTTGCACATATAATTATTGTGTGCTTAATTTTTTCTCGACTTTTTTCAAAAAAATACTCGAATAAGTTTGTAGTATTGGAAAATTGTACTACCTTTGCACTCGCTTTCGGAAATGAACGCGGTAGCGCAGTTCTTGAGAGCAAGATGATCCTTGAAACCATTCCATACAGACAAGCAGTACAACGGTCTTTGTCGGTTTATCTGACGAAGAATTTAAGTGTAAAGTAAG
>JAGCLA010000036.1 GCA_017647225.1 Bacteroidaceae bacterium
CAAACACTTGCACAGCTACCGCAGTCGATGCACAATTCAGGGTTGATAGAATACTTCTCACCCTCAGAAATAGCACCCTGAGGACACTCGTCGATACATGTACCGCAAGCAACGCAGTCGTCTGAAATTACGTAAGCCATAGTATTAAAGTTTAAGTTTGTATTATCCGATACGAAGATAGTGCTTTTTGAGTACAAGCAAGCGCTTGTTGGTTTATTTAACATATTTTTACATTTACGCTTTTTATCTCTTTTTTCATTGTTTTGGCAATAAGTTGTATCGGATTACGTTATAAAATAGAATGTTGCAAAAGATTTTCTACATATTGTTGTTGCTCATGTTGCCGTCGGTAACGTTTGCGCAGGAGCGTAAGGTGCAGAATAAGCCGTATATTGATTATCGTCGTCTGCACTATGGCTTCTTTGTAGGTACGCATATGCAGGATTTGGAGCTGGTCAACAACGGATTTGTTACAGAAAACGGTGAAGAGTGGTACGCTGATGTTACGCAATATAGTCCGGGCCTTACAGTAGGTGTACTTGCCGAACTTCGTATGGGTACATATATGTCCTTGCGTCTTATGCCGACAATGCACTTCGGTCAGAGTGACCTTGTCTTTCGCGAGCAGAAGGGTGGTGAATTGTCGCGTCAGCAGATAAAAACCACATACATAGCATTGCCCTTGCATGTCAAGTTCGCGTCAGAGCGTTTCAACAATTACCGTCCTTATGTGACAATGGGTGCAAGTCCAATGGTTAATCTTACCGTCAAGAAACACCAGCAACTTCTTGTTAAGCGTTTTGATACAATGATAGAGGTCGGTTTCGGATGCGATTTCTATCTGCCTTTCTTTAAGCTTATCCCTGAGTTGAAGTTTGCTTTTAGTCCATTGGATATCCTGCAGAAAGAACGAAAAGACCTTCTCGACGCCAATATGCTCAAGTTTACAGATTCTGTCGATAGGGTATCAAGCAAGATGATAATTCTGACATTCTATTTTGAATAACCTGTGTCATATATTTATGACAACACGGTATTTTCCACCGGCTACAGCCTTTATATATCCTTTCATCTCCATTTCAAACAACAATGGCAACAGCTTGTTTATGGGCATGTTGAGTTTTACAACCATTTGATTGACTTGTAAACCGTCATCGCTGTTCTTGAGGGCTGTTATGATGTCTGTTTCTTCGTCTTTCATTTCGGGAAAGAGTTCGGTCTGTCTGTTCTCAAAACCCTTTTCCTTTGTGCTTGTTTCCCAATTCATGGTCTCTACGAAATCGTATGCCGATGTTATGAGGGCTGCTTTGTTTCGGCTCACTAGTTCATTGCATCCTTGCGAGTATTGGTCATTAACCCTGCCGGGGAAAGCAAAGCAATCACGCGAATAACTTTGTGCAAGTGATGCCGTTATAAGAGAACCGCCTTTTGATGCTGATTCGACAACAATGGTTGCATCTGAAATTCCTGCTACAATTCTGTTGCGTTGTATGAAGAACATTGGCAGAGGATTTGTTTCGCTCATGAACTCTGTCAGTAGTCCTCCGTTGTCGAGCATGCTTTTGGCTGTCGAACGGTGCGAGTTCGGATATATGCGGTCAAGTCCGTGCGCAAGTACACCGACTGTCGGCAATCCTGCCTTTATAGCGGCACGGTGGGCGCAGACATCAATTCCGTAGGCCAATCCGCTTATAATAAGGGTGCCCGGTGCCAATTTTGCGAGGTCTGTGACGAAGTTTTCACAAAGGCTCTTGCCATATTCGCTGGCATGGCGTGTGCCCACAATGGATATTATATGTTTGGCATTGAGGTCTGCGTTTCCCAAATGCTGCAGAACCAATGGGGCATCATAGCATTCTGCAAGGCGGTATGGATAGTCGGCATCTCCCCAGCAGATCAGTTTTATACCATTCTTTTCAATGAATTCCATTTCGCGTTCTGCGATATTGATAAGCTCTTTGTCCTTCAATATCTCAGTTAGACGTGGTGAAGCATCAGGAATGATATCCTTGATGTTTGATGCATTGTCAAACAGCTCTTTCGCGCTGCCGACATTGTCTATCAGTTCGCGGAAAAATGCAAGTTGCGACGTATGCACTCTTGAGAGTGCAAGCATCGCAACTTTCTCGTTTATGATATTTCTTTCCACAGTTTATTTGATGATGGACATGAATGTTTCGTCCTTTGTGTATTTGCGGAACTCAAGGTCGTTTGCAGCCTTCTGTGCCAATGACGGGTCAAGTTTTATGGCTTCTTTCAATCCGTCATATACGAATGCTATGTTTGATGTCCTTGCACCGAGGATAGCTTTGATATAGCCTGTTGTGGCATCGGGGTTCTCAATGCTTTCCAATGTCTGGCGTGCTGTGCTGTAATCCTTATTAAGCAATTGTGCAAGTGCGGCGCTGTTTGTATTGCTGGTGTCAAGAAGTGCAGCTGCACGTCCGTACATGCCTTGCGCTATGTATAGGTTTCCGAGAGCTTCGTTGCCGGCTTTGGCATTTGCTCCAACTGTTATATATGATTCGGCATCTGCGACATTGCCTTGCATCAGCTCTATGTAACCATTGTTTATCTTCACCTCCAGAGCTGCATTGTCTGCATTGCCGGCTTTGGCAAAATAGCTTTTTGCTGTATTGTAGTCGCCCTGGTTATATGCCATAACGCCAAGGTTGTTGTATGCACGGTAGTCGTTGGGGTGCAACTTGATGGCGGTGTTGAATATCTCCTCCTGTTTCTTTATGTCGTCTGTAAGTATTGACGAATAGAGAATCTCTTCGAGTGACAAATTCTCGGGGGCAGCCTCGTACTGTTCCTTGATTTGTGTGTCGGAGCGTCCGATAAGTTGATAGTTCAATGTTATTCTTGCACGACGAAGTTTGGGAAGAACCTCGTTTGTCAACTCTTCGTAAACCGATGATATGTTCTTTATCTGTGCTTCACGTTCTTCGGGATCGCTATACATTGAGAGAACTCGTAAGATAAGTTCCTTGTCGGGAAGTTCGGACTTTGATACAAGCTCTTTGAAACCTTCCCAGTCCTCTGCAGTGTATTTGTTGTCGACGTATCCATGGAGCTTGGCTTTCTTAATCTCCTTCTCGACGAATTTTGCAGTGTTGTCGCCACGGTCGGTAGCGAGTCTTTCGTTAAGGTCGATATCTCCATCGGGTGAAGCGTATGATGAAATCTCTATCTCGTCAAGAACCTTGTTCTCGTAATCTGTTGCAATGTCATTAAGTGTATTCTTCAACTCCTTAACCTCTTTGCCCTTGAGTTCCGACATGCGCAGGTTTGTTTGTTGAATGAGGAATAGGATATTTGCCTCTTGCGCTTGTTTGATGACACGCTGGAATGCATCTTCGCACCATGCTATATTTGCTGTTTTGACAGTCTGGCGGTAAAGCTGTGATGTCGCAATACATCCGTCTGCAACCTTTATCTCGGGTAGAGAGTAGCTCTTGCTGCCTCTGTTGATGGAGAATCGGAGATAAAGTTCGGCGTCTTCCATGGCGGGAATGTAATCGAAAGTCATTTTCATTCTGAAGTTGCCTCCATTGTCGTATGAAATTGTCTTGTCGTTACCACGTACGTTGGTTCCCTGAAATACTGATGATTCTGCGACAGCTTCGCCACCTTCGTATTTCAATACCGGAGTAATTGTCAATACAGCCTTCTTGTTGAAGAATTTTGCCGGGAATCTGCCGTCAATGGTAACAGGAACATCGTTGCCGATAACTTCCAGAACTTCAGGAGTTACTGTAAAGAACTCCTGTTTCATATCTTTCATTTTGGAACTGCAGGAACTCAAAAGGAGAACTGCAAAAAATGTTAGCAGTAAAGATTTCTTTTTCAACATTGTATTATTGATTTTTATTTTTTCTGTTTTCAAATATGTCAAGCATAATTTTCCACAAAGTTAGCTTTGTAGCTCCAATTAACAAAGGATTATTGGATTCTTGTGGTGTCTGAATATCTATTTTTTATTTTTATTGCGTGGATGATGCATTATAATCTCTTCGCGTAGGCGGCTTCGGTCTATATGTGTGTATATTTCTGTTGTCGATATACTTTCATGTCCAAGCATTGCTTGAATTACACGCAGGTTTGCTCCGCCTTCGAGGAGGTGGGTGGCAAAAGAGTGGCGAAATGTATGCGGGCTGACACTCTTTTTTATTCCTGCAACAGCTACAAGTTCTTTGATTATGTGAAAAACCGTAATGCGTGATAACGGCTTTTTAAGCCTTTCGCTAATGAAAATGTAGTCCTCATAGCCCCTTTTTATGGCAATCCTGTTGCGGTCTTCGAAATAGGCCTCGAGTTCGGCTATTGCACGCGGCGATATGGGTACAAGGCGTTGTTTGTCGCCTTTTCCTGTAACGCGAATAAATTGTTCTTTAATGTAGAGGTCCGATAGTTTAAGTCCGCACAGCTCCGATACTCGCAGTCCGCAGCTATACAGCATCTCGATAATGGCCCTGTTCCTTTGTCCCTCGCTTTTTGAGAGGTCTATGGAGTTTATTATATCATCAATTTCCTGAATGGTGAGAACATCGGGTAGTTGCATTCCCAATTTGGGCGATTTCAACAGTTCTGTATCGTCGTTGTCGATATATCCTTCGAGTTTCAGGAAACGGTAGAAAGAACGCAATGCTGACAACAGACGTGCTTGCGAACGTGTGTTTATGCCTATCTCGTTCAGCGAAGCAAGATAATCGCGCATTTCATTGATTGTGGCATGCAACAACGCCTCCTCACCGCCAACAAAATCAGCGAATTTGGATATGTCGCTCATGTATGCCTCAACACTGTTTGCCTGTAACGCTTTTTCCAGTTTCAGGTAAATGTTGTAGCGGGCAAGCGGTGAGTTGCTCTTTCTGTTTTCTGACATTGGTGTGAGTTTCTTGGTTTCAAAAATAATAAAAAAAAATAAAAGTAGTATTATATGAATATCTATAGCGATATAACATCTTTGTTCAGTCGCTAAAAAGTTGTATCTTCGCAGTCGAAACATATAATGTTTTGCATTTATGAGCCTTACAACACCGCTTGATAAATATATATCGGACCATAGTTCGCCGGAAGGCGATTATCTGTACCGTCTTTTCCGTGCGACGCATGTTGAGATACTTGCTCCGCAAATGGCTTCCGGGCATGTGCAAGGGCGTTTGTTGAAGTTTCTCGTGAAGATGATAAATCCAAAAAGAATTCTGGAAATAGGTACTTTTACGGGATACTCGGCTTTGTGTATGGCCGAAGGACTTGATGATGGCGGACTCATATATACATTTGAGGTCGAAGATGAACTCGAGGATTTTACACGTCGTTGGATTGATGGCTCGGAATATGCCTCAAAAGTTAAATTTATCATAGGCGATGCCTTGAATATAGTTCCGCAAATGGGCGAACGTTTCGACCTGGTCTTTATCGACGGTAACAAACGTGAATATGTCAAGTATTACGAAATGGCTCTCGAATATCTTAATGATGGCGGGTGGATACTTGCTGATAACACGTTGTGGGACGGCCATGTGATAGAACCTGAAAGGCAGGATGCCCAGACAAACGGGGTTAGGGCTTTTAACGATTTGGTATGCAATGATGACAGAGTAGAAGTAGTGATATTGCCGCTTCGCGATGGTCTTACAATAATTAGAAAAAAGTAAAATCGGCTGTAGCCGTTAAAATGATAACAAAGTGATGCACCTGTTATGGTCATCAAATAAAATAATTGAATATGGATAGTACAAGACAGAATAAAATTTCACGTCTGATACAAAAGGAATTGAGCGATATTCTGCTCAAGTTGGCAAAGGAGACTCGTGGTATAATGGTTTCTGTAAGCATCGTAAGGGTAAGCCCTGATCTTGGAATCGCAAAGGCTTATCTTAGTGTTTTCCCTTCAGATAAAGGTAATGAGGTTGTAAATCATCTGAATGAGAATATCAAGGCTATTCGCTTTGAGTTGGGAAACAGAGTACGTCATCAATTGCGTATAATACCTGAAATCCGTTTTTACATAGACGACTCTCTCGACTATATAGACAACATCGACAAGTTGCTTAAAGAATGAATTTGTCGTTATACATCGCCAAGCGCTATCTTTTCTCAAAAAAACGACATCAGGTTATAAACATAATATCCGGTGTTGCTGTGGCCGGTGTTGCATTGGCAACGGCGGCTATGATATGCACGCTGTCTGTCTTTAATGGCTTTACACAGGTTGTGGCCAATCAGTTTACGGCTATGGATCCTGATATTAAAATCGTTCCGGCAAAAGGTAAGGCCTTTTGCCTTGATGTGTCAGCCATAGATAGCGTAAAAGAGTTGCCGGGTATCTCAGTAGTGTCGTTCTGCGTCGAAGATAAAGCCATGGTCCAGTATGGTGGCAGGCAGGTGATGGTAACATTAAAAGGTGTCGATGAGAATTTTACGGCTCTTACCGATATCGAAAAGGCTCTTTATGGCAGAGGAACTCCTGTGCTTGAGGATAGCTTGAACTGCTACGCTATCATGGGCGGAGAATTGATGTATAATTTAAATTGTGGTATTTATTTTGTCGATCCTCTTGAAATCTATGCTCCAAACAGAGGTGAAAAGATAAATATGACAGTACCGGCAAGGAACTTCAAGAAAGGGGAATTGCTATCATCAGGCCTTGTATTTGCGGTCAATCAGCCACAATATGATGCGAATTATATATTGACATCTGTCGGGTTTGCCCGCAATATATTCCGTCGCGAGGCAAATGAGGCAACCTCAATGGAAATAAGAGTAACGGATAATGCCTCTGTTGAGAAGTTGAAGGAACGTATTGAATCAATTCTTGGCAGCGAGTTCGTTGTGCTGAACAGATACGAACAACAGAAAGACGTTTACAAGGTGATGCAGATAGAAAAATTGATATCGTATCTCTTCCTTGCATTTATACTTCTTGTTGCATGTTTCAATATCATAGGGTCACTTTCGATGCTTATAATAGAAAAACGTGACAACATGAATACTTTGAGAAGCTTTGGAGCAGACAATAAAACAATCTCGAATATCTTTGTCTTTGAAGGGGTTATGGTATCCATGTTGGGTGCTGTTGCCGGAATAGTCTTTGGCCTGTTCCTCTGTATCATGCAGCAGGAATTCGGTTTTATTTCGACAGGTGGCGGTGGCGATTTTATAATGGACAGCTACCCTGTAAAAGTAATGGCTTCTGATGTAGTTTCCGTTTTTGCGACAGTTCTTGTGACCGGTTTCATGGCAGTGTGGTTGCCTGTCAGAATGTTGACAAAAAGGTATGTTTGAAACATCTCTGAATATGGAACGAAAGAATAAATTATTGTATGTTCATGGTTTTGCCTCTTCGGGCAGTTCGGGAACGGTGATGACTTTACGTCATCATCTCGATTCTTGGCGTGTGATAGCGCCTGATCTGCCGGTCGATCCGTTCGAGTCTCTTGAACTCTTGCGAACCATTATTGCCGAAGAACAGCCCGATGTCGTTATTGGAACATCTATGGGAGGCATGTACGTACAGCAGTTGTGGGGCGTGCCGAGAATTATCGTAAATCCTTCATTCGAGATGTCCCGTTCATTGTTGTTCGGTAAGATGGGACGTAACAAATATATGTCCAAACGTAAGGATGGTGCTACAGAATTCCGAATTGACAAGAGTGTTGTCGAACGTTTCAAGCAGATGGAGAAAACTCAGTTTGACGGTGTTGACGATAACGAAAAGGAACTTCTGACGGCTCTATTCGGAGATAAAGATCCGATTGTGAATTACTATTCTCTTGTAGCAGAACTTTATGGAGAGGATAGGTGCATCCGTTTCAAGGGCGAACACCGTTTGAACGATGAGGTTGTGAAGAAAGTGGTAATTCCTATTGTGCAAAAATACGCGAATTAAATGAATCTGTTTTTTGCTATAATGATGTTCTTTTTAGTACCGGAACAAGAAAAAATAGATTCGGTACTATTACAGGCAGTGGATATAGTAGCTTCTGTCAAGATTTCTGATGATGAGGCTGAAGGGGCATATTCCACAACCTCGATGCGTCGTGCAGAACTCGAAAACAGACATATAAATTCTGTAAAGGAACTTTCTGCCATTGCTCCTAATTTTTACCAACCCGATTATGGATCGCGTATGACATCGTCAATGTATGTACGTGGCTTTGGCTCACGTATTGACCAACCTGTTGTTGGTATGAATATTGACGGTGTTCCTGTGATGAATAAGAACAACTATGACTTTGAACTGTTTGATATTGACCGCGTACATGTAATGCGTGGTGCACAAGGACTTCTTTATGGTCGTAACACATCGGGTGGAGCAATAAACTTATATACAATGTCACCCCTGAATTTTCAGGGTAAACGTTTTACATTGGAATATGGTAATGCTAATACTGTTCGTGTAAAGGCATCTCATTATGCTGCGCCATCACGCAACTTCGGTTGGGCAGTCAGTTTACTTTATAACCATAGTGACGGTTATTTTCTTAACAAGGAAACCGGCAAGAACTGTGACGGAGGCGACAACGGAGCATTACGCTTGCGTTTGCAATGGTTGCCCAAAAGTGGATGGAGTATAGACAATACATTCTCAGTTGGCTATACCTCTGAGGGTGGTTGGGCATATAGGCATTATGATACCATAGAAAAGACACTTGCTCCGGTGGCATATAATGACGAATGTTCTTATAAACGTTTCAGTCTCTCCGAAGGCCTTGTTGTAAAGCGTGTATTTGACCGGGTTACATTATCCTCTACTACAGGCTATCAATATATTGATGACCGTATGCGTCTTGACAATGATTTCCTCCCTCTTGACTATTTCTCTATGGGGCAGTATCAGAAGGAACACTCATTGACGCAGGAGGTCGTTGCCAGAATTGATATGGCAGAGTTCGCTCCCGATTGGGATAAATTTGAACTTATGGGTGGTGTCTTTGGATTCTTCAAATATGCCGACCTTTCGGCTCCTGTTCATTTTAAGCAATATGGTATAGAGAATCTTATCATCAAGAATGCAAATGAGAACTATTATCATCATCTTTCGGGCGATAGGGAACTTACTTTTAAGGAGGATAATTTTGTCATAGAAGATGATTTCTCCATTCCGACAGTTGGTGTTTCGGCTTTTCTTCAGAGCAGTAGTGCTATTAAAGGATTTGAGATGAATGCCGGTCTGCGCATTGATTACGAATACTCCTCCATGACTTATGACAGCCGTTCTGTAGTGCATTATAGTACATATAAGGATTTAAGGGATAGCCAGGAACTCAAGACTGTCTTCAAGGGCAGTACGAGTGTAAGCGCCATTAAACTCCTGCCAAGCATTTCGTTATCTTATGGTGGCAATTGGGGTAATGTGTATGCTTCAGCCCGTAAGGGATTCAAGGCCGGCGGCTTCAATACACAGCTCTTTTCCGACATATTGCAGACAAAAATGACAGGCGAACTTATAGGTAATGAACAGGATGTTGATGCATCGTCAACGGTTTATAAGCCTGAGGAGAACTGGACTTTTGAGCTTGGTACGCATTTGTCGCCATTGTCAAATGGAAATCTTGATATTATGGCATCGTTTTTTTATATTGATTGCCGAAATCAACAGCTTACAGTATTTCCGCAGGGAATGAGTACTGGGCGCATGATGTCCAATGCCGGTCGTTCGTTCAGCTGTGGAGCAGAGTTGGCTGTACGTTATCTGGTCGGCGCGTTTACCTTTGATGCTGGTTTTGGATATACCCACGCCGAATTTGTCAAGTATAATCGCGGTGATGTCGATCTGTCGGGGAAAATCCTGCCTTATGCACCGCGTGAAACGGCTTCTGCCAATATCACTTATCGTATACCTGTACCGCGTAGCTTTGCCAATTTATTTGTGCTTAATGTTGGGTGGAATGGTATCGGACGTATATATTGGAACGAAGAAAATAATTTGTCGCAATCGTTTTATAATCTTCTTTCGGCGTCTCTTACTTGGGAAAAAGGACATTGGGGCGCATCGATATGGGGCAAGAACTTGCTGAACGAAAAGTACAATACGTTCTATTTCCGTTCTATCGGTAACGATTTTTTTGCCCAAGGAAAACCTTTGCATTTTGGTGTTTCATTGCATGTTAATCTATAAGAAAAATGAAAAAAATAATACGAATATTATTTTGGGCTATTGTAGTGGCTTTTCAGTCATGTATTGACAATTCTTCAACATTCCCGGAAGATGCTGATGGCGTTTTCTATGGAAATCTGTATGTTGATGATTATACAGAGAGAGTCGGTATCTCTGTAACAGAAAATCCGGGTTCTACAGTTGATATATTCTTTGATAATGTCAAGTTCGCTAAAGGAATGCCTGTTAGAATTGATATAACGGTTAAAGGTCTTGCATCACATGAAACAGATGATTTGCTCAGTTTTTCTGCTGTAGATGTTGATCCTTACATAAACAAGGAACAAAATCCTCAGCCGGCATACCGTTTCTCTGAAATATCTGGAACTGTAAAAGACAAGGAACTTGTTTTATCGGCAAAAATGTCTGATGACCTCGGAGGAACACGTGCAGGGAAAAAGTTTAGTTTTAGAGGAATGTGTAAGTAAAGATTACATATATAATTGTTATCTCCCATCACTATGATAGTGTGATGTAAACAAAGGAACAATATATGAAAAAACTTATTTTAATAATTGTTGGAGTTGTAATGGCATTTGCTGCTTCTGCTCAATTGAAAGCTCGTTGGGGTAGTATCGATGTCCGTTATCCTTTAGACTGTAAAACATCGGTATGCGACCATGCTGTCAATAATGTCATGGCGTGGCGTGGAGAACGTGTGAATTTGCAGTTGGTCGTTACAAATGAGAGCAACGACAAGGAATGTGTAGTAGAGTACAGGTTCAGTGACTTGAAGTCGAATATCGGCAAGCCTATTCCTGCTTCAAATGTTGTGGGTGGTTTTGTGCAGCCTGTCATTACCGATAAGTTTACAGGCTGTGGCAGACATGAGGTCGATGCGTATGGTGAGGAACTTGTTGCTGACCGTATAACCGATACCAACCCTACGACCCTAACTGCCGGCAGTCGTCGTGGTCTGTGGTTTACTGTTCAGGTTCCACAAGATGAAAAGGTCGTAGGTACATACAAAGGTTATGTGGAACTTGTATGTAATGGTAAAAAGAAGAGATATGAGTATTTTATAAGTGTTACTGCCAGAACATTGCCTGCTCCAAAAGATTGGACATTCCATCTCGACCTTTGGCAAAACCCATATGCAGTGGCACGTGTGCATAATGTTGAACTTTGGAGCGACGAACATTTTGATGTGTTGCGTCCATACATGTTGAAACTCGCCTCTGCCGGTCAAAAGGCCATTACTGCAACCCTCATTGACCGTCCTTGGGACGGACAGACATGCGACCCGTTCGGCAGTATGGTTACATGGGTGCGAAAAGCAGACGGTAGCTGGTGGTACGACTTTACAATTTTCGACCGTTGGGTCGAATTTATGATGTCTTGTGGCATTGACAAGGAGATTACCTGTTTCTCGATGATTCCCTGGAAACTCTCTTTCCGTTATTACGACCAGGCTACCCATTCGCATAAATATATAAACTGTGCGCCCGGTGAGGAGACTTATGCGCAATTCTGGGGCGGAATGTTGAGTGCCTTCTCTGCACATTTAAAAGAGAAGGGCTGGTTTGACAAGACATTCATATCAATGGACGAACGTTCTCTTGCGCAGATGCAGGCTGCTATAAAGGTAATTAAGGAGTATGCTCCGGGAATGAAAATCTCAATGGCAGGTAATTATCATCCCGAAATAGAAGAAGATATACACGATTACTGTCTTGATATATTTGCTTATGGCGCATATACTCCGGAACTTCTTGCAAAGCGCAGGGCGCAAGGTAAGGTTTCTACCTACTATACCTGTTGCAGTGCCGAATACCCAAATCTGTTTACATTCTCTTCGCCTGCAGACGCAGAATTTATTGCTCTTGAAGCTCTTAAGAAGGGACTTGACGGATATTTGCGTTGGGCGTATAACAGTTGGACTGTTACCCCTGAAGAAGATTCGCGTTTTATTGCATGGCCGGCGGGTGATACATACGTGATTTATCCTTTCAGTATAAGTTCAATACGTTGGGAGCGTCTTGTGCAAGGAATACAGCAATTTGAGAAGTATAAAATTTTGCTTGCCGAAGCAAAGTCCGAGGGTAATGAAGAACGTATTGCAGAGCTTGAAGAATTGCTTGAATATATCGACCTCAACAGGATTGCCACAGATAGCGAACGTATGGTCGGTGCATTCCGTGAGGGTTTGAATGCAATAATGTGGTAAATAAAAACAATACTTGGATGTTGTGCCCGATATGTATTGGGGCCATTGTCATAAAAAAGAATTTTAATTACAGTATATAAATAAAAGCTTATGGATATAACATCAACTATCAAATATGTAGGTGTCGATGACCTTGATATCGACCTCTTTGAGAGCCAATATGTTGTGCCGGAAGGAATGGCATACAATTCTTATGTAATTCTTGATGAGAAGGTTGCGATTATGGATACCGCCGACGCGCGCAAGCGCGTAGAGTGGTGGGCCAATGTAGAGAATGTACTTGACGGCAGAACACCCGACTATCTTGTCGTGCAGCATGTCGAGCCCGACCATGCGTCGCTCATTGCCGAGGTTCTTGATAAGTATCCGCAACTGAAGGTCGTGGCAACAGCAAAAGCGGTGCAGATGATGCCGCAATTCTTCCCTGCCGCCGATTTCTCCGAGCGTACAATTGCTGTGAAGGAGGGTGACACATTGTCTTTGGGTTGTCATACATTGCAGTTCTTTACAGCTCCGATGGTGCATTGGCCCGAAGTGATGGTCTGCTATGAGCAGAGCGAAAAAGTGTTGTTTTCTGCCGATGGCTTTGGAAAGTTCGGAGCATTGTGCAACGAAGGATCATGGGAGTGCGAAGCACGTCGCTACTATTTCAATATCTGTGGAAAATACGGCGTGCAGGTACAGGCTTTGCTGAAGAAGGCTGCAACACTCGACGTAAAAATTATATGTCCGTTGCACGGTCCGGTGCTTACAGAAAATCTTGGCCATTATATAGGCTTGTATGATACTTGGAGCAAGTATGAACCTGAAACAGAAGGTGTGTTTGTCGCTTTTGCCTCCATTCACGGCGGAACGGCTGCTGCAGCAAACAGGCTTGCAGAGATTTTGCGTCAGAAAGGTGCGCCAAAGGTTGTTGTAACCGACCTCTCTCGCTGTGATATGGCTGAGGCTGTCGAGGATGCTTTCCGCTATAGCCATATGGTTGTTTGTGCAGCATCTTATGATGCCGATGTATTCCCTCCAATGCATGATTTCCTGCATCATCTTAAAATCAAGAATTTCCAGAACCGCAAGGTTGCCATTGTTGAAAATGGCTCATGGGCTCCCACTGCCGGTCGTGTAATGCGTGCCATGCTTGAGGAAATGAAGAATATCAGAATTGTTGAGCCTGTGGTAACAATACGTTCGCGTATGAAAGATGCTGATATCCTTCCTATGGAACAGTTGGCATGCGAATTGCTCGCGTAAATTGTTCCTGTGGACAATATGATACAAAAGAGGGTTCACTTTAAAAGTGAGCCCTCTTTTGCTTTTTCGTTCTTGACAATCCTGTGCAATCTCCATCTTGCCTGCAGGATTTTGTTTTTTAACAATATCGGGTAATTCGGGTTGTCGTTGAGGAATTTCTCAACCTCTTGCAATGCTTCAGGAGTGCTGCGCTCCCTCAAAAGAGTGTTGACCCAGCTTTGTGGGAAAAAGATGTCGTTTGTCTGTTGTATCTCAGTCAGTGCATCAAGCGCGGGGCGAATATATTTTATGGTTTGTGTCTCGCGTAACGGGTGGCATAAATAGGCAAGCGTTTTTAATGCCCAAGGTTCAATACTACGGTTTTCGGCCAACAACAATGATTGGAAAAGTCTGTTCTGTTCCATTGTGTCGGGAGTCGTGGCGCGTGAAATGAAATCGAATTGTTGCTTTCGGTCAGGATTGTTTATCCTCTCACGTTGTTTCATTATTATATCCTTCTGCTTCTCGGGGTAGCGTAAGGCGAGTTCGTACGCCATGTTGATATAGTCGTTCTCGTTCAGTAACGGGTGTATGGCAGAATCCCACATTTCATAGAGTGATTTGCAGACGAGGCTGTCGCTTGCATGTCCTATAACTGTTCGCATCAACTGCAGACGGCACGATGCAAGTCTATGGCTTTTTGCGAGTTCAAACAAATCCCTTTCAAGGGCATTGTTCCTGGCTTCCGATAATGGTGCGTCTATGTAGTTGCAAACAGACGATGCAATAAGCGCATCTTTCTCATTCCTCAACCCGTAAATGAGTGAGTGCAACCAGCTGCTCGCATCCAGAACACCGTTCAGATATGCTTCGTGCAGGTTCATTAATTGCGATTGACGGCAAGTAGCATCATTAATGGTGCGCCAATTGCTCAAAGCCCACTGCATGCTTTTGCTGTCATAAATAAAATAGCCATATCCTCGTCCATCGCTGTTGGGTAATATATAATCAACCTTTTCCTGTAACGGAATGGTTGTCTCCTTGCCGTCGAGGTTTATCTCTATATCCTCGGTCCTGTTGCCGATAAGACGGATATTGAAACGCTGTGGCCAAAAGAATTCTCTTTCGCGTGGGTCTGTCTGGCATACCTTAAGACTCTCTTCTGTCAAAACGAAACTGATATGTGGCATTCCGGGACTGTTGACCCATACATCGCTGAACTTTGCAAGGTCGCTGTCGCATTTCTTGTCAAGAATTGTTATAAGGTCATTCCACGATGCATTGCCGTATGCGAATTCTGTCAGATACTCATGTATTCCTTCTCTAAAAGGTTCTTCTCCCATTATCTCAATCAGTTTTTCCAAAACGACGGGTGCTTTGTCGTATATGATATTGTTGTATATGAGCCCGGCATTTCTCATATTGTCCAGCGGCTGTTTAATGGCTGTTCCTCCGTCTGTCCTGTCTTCTGAAAGTGATGGCGCAACAATGCTTTTCAGCCAATTAAGGCGGTGGTTGATGCTTGGGAACATCGGCTCGGTTATGCGTGAAGCAAAATAGTTCGCAAATACCTCTTTTGTCCACACG
This sequence comes from Bacteroidaceae bacterium, assembly GCA_017647225.1. Taxonomy (GTDB): domain Bacteria; phylum Bacteroidota; class Bacteroidia; order Bacteroidales; family Bacteroidaceae; genus HGM04593. The sequence goes on from JAGCLA010000036.1 coordinate 15,150, forward strand.
TCGTCGAACCATTTCATTGTTATGAAATCTCCGAACCACATATGAGCTGTCTCGTGTGCAATGAGGTGCGCTCTGTCAAGCTCTTCGTCGGGTGTCGGGTGTTCTCCAAGGAACATGCTGTTGTCATTATACAAAGTGGCACCTGTATGTTCCATTCCCCCATATTGGAATCCTGGCAATATGACAAAGTCGTATTTAGCGAAAGGGTATGGAGTGCCTGTGTATTCTTCCATCCAGTTGAGAGAATATGCTGCCTGCTCGAATATAGTGGGCAGTTGCGCAATTCGTGAAGGCTCGGTTTCTCGATGATATGCTGCAAAGGTGTGTCTGCTGTCGTTGTAAACCACTTTTTGGAATTTGCCGGCTACAAACGAGAATAGGTATGTGCTTAACGGCTCTGTAGGCTTGAATTCCATGACATTGTAATCCCCCATTTCTTTCTCCTGAAGTACAGGCGAATTTGAAACGGCTGTCCACTCTTTTGGCAATTTCAGTGTCAGCTTGAATGTGGCTTTCAGGTCTGGTTGGTCAAAGCATGGAAATACCGTGCGCGCCCTGTCCGGAACAAGAAGCGTGTATAGGAACTCTTTGTTCCTGTTCAGTGATTGGTCGCCTGCCGTGAATGATATTGATATGAGGTTCTCACCTTTTTTACTTGCTGCTTTGGGTATTATAATGTGCTCGTCATGCGTCTTGTATGTTGTCTTGTTCCCATTGACCGATATATCCTTTATATATGTAATGTCCTTAAAGTCAAGAATTGTTTCTTCTTGACTCTCTAATGTGAAACGGATATCCGCATTGCCTTTAATGGCAGAGTCCTGCTCTTCGGGAATTACAAACGATAACCCATATTCAATGTCCTTGATGGAACTCTTTCTTTGTCGTGCCAACTCTTGCGATACCCCCTTGTGGTATAGCTTTGACTGCTCATTTGTGTTGCAGGTGCAACCGAATGTCAATAGAATTGCTATGGTAAATACTATCGCTTTGTTTTTCATGGGTTATGGTTGTCTTGAATGTGTATCTTTGTAATATGCTGTAAAGATAGTTAATTTTGGCGGAATTCGGGTACTTGCTTATGAAGGCTTTCGCTGCCGTTTATGTGTTATGTATGGAATTTTATACTAAATTCGTTTTTTTTTCGTTAGTTCAATCAGTATGTATCCTTATTAAATACATTTAGATATGAAGTGGTTCAGTAATTTTCGTAATGTAAGATATCTGCTTATAGCTGTTGCAGCCGTAATAGCAGTGGCATCATTGGTTATCTCCAATATCCTTGTAGAGGATCTGAAGCTTGAAGAGAAAAATAAGATGGAGATGTGGGCTTCTGCCATGAGTTCGCTCGTGAATGCAAAAGTGAACGAGGATGTTACTCTTGAAAAGGATATATTAAGCAGCAATAAGACCATTCCTGTGATTCTGACAGACGAGAAGGGTGCTATAATTCAGCATAACAACATTAAAATCCCTGCCGATGCCGATACTCTTTCAACGCTTATGGAGCATGTGGCGATTATGCGCAACAAGGGAAATGTCTTTCCTGTTTATATAGATGAGCTTGGTGCCCAGTATGTGTGCTACAACGACTCCAGTATTTTGGTTAAGTTGTCAATGTATCCATATATCCAGTTGTGTGTCGTGCTGCTCTTCTTCGTTGTATGTATTGTAGCAGTTGTAAGTTCAAAACGTGCCGAGCAGAACAAAGTGTGGGTAGGACTTTCTAAGGAGACCGCACATCAGTTGGGTACTCCAATCTCGTCACTGATGGCATGGATTGAGATTTTGAAAGATAAATACCCTGCAGACAACCTGTTGCCCGATATGGAACATGATGTAGAGCGCCTGCAGAGAGTCGCGGAACGCTTTTCAAAAATCGGTTCAAAGCCGGAACCTACCGCAGATGATATTGTAACTGTCATAGAGAGGGCTGTTGAGTATGTAAAACGTCGTAGTCCGTCAAAGGTGGAGTATGTTGTCGATTTCCCAAAAAGACCTTTGCTCGTACGCATGAATGTTCCTTTGATAGAATGGGTTGTTGAGAACTTGTGTAAGAATGCGATTGATGCAATGGACGGAAACGGTGTGATAACCGTGTCGGTGTCACATGATGAAAAGAACGTCTATGTAGAATTGTCCGATACCGGCAAGGGTATCTCGAAGTCAATGCGTAAAAGAATTTTTGAACCCGGATATACAACGAAAAAGCGAGGCTGGGGATTGGGATTGTCTTTGGCAAAAAGAATAATGGAGGAGTATCATAAGGGATGTATCTATGTCAAGAAGAGCGCTCCGGGTAAGGGTACAACCTTCCGTTTTGAATTGAGAAAATAGCAAAGTTTGCGCATTTTTGAAGTTTTTTCTTCATTTTAGGTGTTTCTAAAGAATTTATTACTATCTTTGTGACCTAAATTCGGATAGTAAGGGTGGTTTATGCTGCTTTTTGCGACTTATATTATTGATAGTGTTGATTTTACGTAGCGATGGGAAGATTTGATAAATATAATGTTGATCTTAAGGGATTAAAAGTTGCATCCCTGAATTTGGAGTTTGACCTTGACAATGCCTTTTTTGGTGATATTGATGGTGAGGAATTTCAGAAAGGTGTAGTTAAGGCTTTTGTTACTGTAAAGAAGAATAGGGATATTTTTGATATTTCCTTCTCCTTGAAAGGAACTGTGGTTGTTCCTTGTGACCGCTGTCTTGACGATTTGGAGATAGATGTGGAAACAGAGAATACCTTGAGAGTCAAACTTGGTGAAGAGTATGCCGACGAAGGTGATATCGTTGTCGTTCCGGAGCAAGACGGTGATTTGAATATAGCTTGGTATCTCTATGAATTTATAGTTTTGGCTCTGCCTATGAAGCGTGTTCATGCACCGGGAAAGTGCAATCACGAAATGACAGGCAAATTAAAGAAGCACTCTGCAGGGCATAACAATGACGATGCAGGTGACGAGGAACAGAGCTATGATCCTCGTTGGGAAAGTTTGAAGAATATACAAATTGATGAAGATAATTAAAAAGTAAGAAAAATGGCACATCCTAAAAGAAGACAATCAAAGACTAGAACTGCCAAGAGAAGAACTCATGACAAGGCAGTAGCTCCTACATTGGCAATCTGCCCTAACTGTGGTGAGTGGCACGTATATCACACCGTATGTGGTGCGTGTGGTTATTACAGAGGCAAGCTCGCTGTAGAGAAGCAGGCTGCAGTCTAAATAATTAATCTTTCGCATTGGCTGGTGCCGATGTGGCAGTTTTGTACGTAATTAAAAACGCACCTTGGCATTTGTTACAGGTGCGTTTTTGCTGTTTATCAAAGAATTTATGCATAAGGCCGGTTTTGTAAATATAGTAGGTAATCCCAATGTCGGAAAATCGACATTGATGAATTTGCTTGTTGGAGAGAGAATTTCAATAGCGACATTCAAGGCACAGACAACACGTCATCGTATAATGGGTATATTGAATACCGATGATGCGCAGATAGTGTTCTCGGATACTCCTGGTGTGCTTAAACCAAACTACAAGCTGCAGGAAGCCATGTTGAGATTTTCGCGTTCTGCACTTCGCGATGCAGACGTGCTCCTTTATATGACCGATATGGTTGAGACTCCCGATAAGAATATGGAGTTCATAGAGGAGGTGCGTAAACTCGATGTTCCGGTTCTTGTGCTTATAAACAAAATAGACCTTGGAAATCAGGAAGCATTGGTAAAAAAGGTCGAACAGTGGCACACAATTCTTCCTGAGGCGGAGATATTGCCGATATCGGCCATTGCCAAGTTCAATGTCGATATGGTGATGAAACGTATCATGGATTTGTTGCCGCCTTCTCCGCCATACTTTGACAAGGATCAGCTTACAGATAAGCCGGCACGCTTCTTTGTGACAGAAATTATCCGCGAGAAAATCCTGTTGCATTATGACAAGGAGATACCTTACGTGTGCGAGGCCGCAGTTGAGTATTTCAAAGAAAAAGAGGGAAGTATATATATAAAGGCGCTTATATATGTCGAGCGTGATTCGCAAAAGGGAATCATTATCGGACACGAAGGCGTTGCGTTGAAACGTGTTGCGACAGATGCGCGTCGTGAATTGGAAAAATTCTTTGGAAAGAAAATATTTTTGGAGATTTATGTAAAGGTCGACAAGGATTGGCGAAACAGTGACAGACAGTTGCGCCGCTTCGGGTATGACCAGAAAGATTGATATATTATGGGAAATTTAGTAGCGATAGTCGGACGTCCCAATGTGGGTAAATCGACATTGTTCAATCGTTTGACAGAAACAAAGCAGGCGATTATCTCTGACGAGGCCGGAACGACACGTGACCGTCAGTATGGACGTTGTCTTTGGTGTGGCAAGGAATTCTCGCTTGTTGACACCGGTGGTTGGGTGCGTAACTCGGACGATGTGTTTGAGGAGGCGATATGCGATCAGGTTACATTGGCGCTTGAGGAAGCCGATGTGATACTTTTTGTGGTGGATGCCATGAACGGATTGACCGACCTTGATATGGAAATGGCTTCGATGTTGCGTCGTTCAAAGAAACCGGTGCTTGTGGTTGCCAACAAGGTCGATACATACGAAATGCAGTATGCGACCGCCGAATTCTATAGCCTGGGATTGGGTGATATGTATTGTATTTCTGCGGCTAATGGCAGTGGAACAGGTGACCTGCTTGACGAGATTATCTCAAAGTTTACCAAAGAGGCTGAGGAGGCTCCCGAAGAGAATATCCCACGTTTTGCGGTTGTCGGTCGCCCTAATGCCGGAAAAAGTTCTATCATAAACGTTTTCCTTGGCGAGGAGAGAAATATAGTTACCAATATCGCAGGAACAACACGTGATTCAATACTTACACGATATACAAAGTTCGGTTTCGATTTTTATCTTGTCGATACTGCCGGAATACGTAAAAAGGGTAAGGTGAATGAAGATATCGAGTATTACTCTGTTTTGCGTTCAATCCGTGCTATAGAGAATAGTGACGTATGTATTCTTATGATTGATGCGACACGTGGTATTGAATCGCAGGATTTGAATATCTTCTCAATCATACAGCGTAATCAGAAGAGCCTGGTTGTTGTTGTAAACAAGTGGGACTTGGTTGAGGACAGAAGTGAGAAAGTACAGAAGTTCTTTGAGAACGCAATCCGTGAACGTGTTGCTCCGTTTGTTGACTTCCCGATAATATTTACATCGGCTGTTACCAAGCAGCGTGTTTTCAAGGTACTTGAAACTGCGAAAGAGGTTTATCTTAACTCAAAGACAAAAATTTCCACAGCGAAGTTCAATGAGGAGATGTTGCCGCTTATCGAGGCTTATCCGCCACCCTCAACAAAGGGAAAATATATCAAGATTAAGTATTGTATGCAGTTGCATGAGACACGCGTGCCGTCGTTCCTGTTCTTTGCAAACTTGCCACAGTATGTGAAAGAACCGTATAAACGTTTTCTTGAGAACAAAATTCGTGACAAGTGGAATTTCCACGGAGTACCGATGAATATCTTTATAAGACAGAAATAATAAAATCAAAAGGCGAAATTAATTTCGCCTTTTGATTTATTCTTGTGCCTCATTTTTTCGCCATGTTGCGTACCTTACGCAGAATGTCGCTCGAGAAGAGGAAATCGTTGAGTGTCTCGTTCGTGGTGTGCAGGATTTCGTCCTTGTTGCCTTCCCATGACAGGTTTCCGTCGGCAAGGAACAGAATGTGGTCGCCGATACCCATTACCGAATTCATGTCGTGGGTGTTTACAATTGTTGTTATCTTGTACTCTTTTGTGATGTCGTGTATCAGATCGTCAATCCTTAGCGATGTCTGTGGGTCAAGACCAGAGTTCGGCTCGTCGCAGAAAAGATATTTCGGCTCAAGGGCTATGGCTCTTGCGATTGCTGCACGCTTCTGCATACCTCCTGACAATTCGTCGGGGCGCTTGTCTTGTGCTTCGAGAAGGTTTACGCGGTCAAGGCAGAATTGTGCGCGCTTGATGCGCTCCTTGTATGTCATATTGGAAAACATGTCAAGCGGGAACATTACATTCTCAAGAACGCTCATTGAGTCGAAAAGCGCGGCGCTCTGGAACAGCATACCTATCTCACGGCGCAAAAGCATCTTCTCTTTTTTGTTGAATGTCACAATGTCACGTCCGTCATATTTGATTTTGCCCTTGTCGGGGTCTAACAGACCAACGATACATTTGAGCAAAACGGTTTTTCCGGCACCACTCCTACCAATGATAAGATTGGTCTTGCCACTGTCGAAAACGGCTGTAATGCCTTTGAGAACAGCCTGTTCCTCGAAATTCTTGTATATTGAAGAAATCTCAATCATTGCATCAGTAATTGTGTGAGTATCATATCGGCAAATAGAATGAGCGCGCTACAGCTGACAACGGCATTTGTGCTTGCCTTGCCAACCTCCAGCGAACCGCCTGTAACCCTGTAGCCATAGAACGATGATACGCTTGTTATTATAAAAGCAAAAGCGAAGGATTTTATGACACTGCACCATACGTACCATTGCTGGAACTCGTATTGGAATCCTATCATAAGGTCCTCGGGCGTCATTATTCCGGTAAATTTTCCAATTGAAAAAGCTCCTCCTGTTCCTGCGGCTATGCTGAATATCACAAGTATTGGAATCATTGTCATTAGCGCAGTGATTTTTGGCAGTATCAGGAAACTTGCCGAATTGACACCCATTATCTCAAGCGCGTCAATCTGTTGTGTTACTCGCATCGTTCCAATCTCCGATGTGATGTTTGAGCCGACCTTGCCTGCGAGAATAAGACACATTATCGATGAAGAGAACTCGAGGATAAGTATCTCACGGGTAGAATATCCTACCACCATCTTTGGCATCCAGGGGCTTTCTATGTTCAACTTTAGCTGAATACATATGACTGCACCTATGAAGAATGAGATTAACAGCACGATGGGAATTGAATTTACGCCAAGCTGATACATCTCGTGCAACATCTGGCGGAAAAATACTCTCCAGCGTTCGGGCTTTGCGATTACCCGCTTCATGAGCAGGAGGTATTCTCCGAATGTTTTTATGGAATCTATAAGTATCATCTGTTTTTAATTTATTGCAAAGGTACGATTTTTTATTTTATTGGCTGTTAATAAATACGACAATCTTCCCTGTATGGTTCTTTAAACCATAGAAAGCGACTCTTTTGTTGCGAGAAAGATAAAAATGCATTATCTTCGCTTTCGAAATTTATCAAGGCTGAAGATATGGCAAACGAAGGAGTTGATACAAATATGAATGAACGCATGGTGTTGCGTACAGAAAATCTTGTCAAACGATATGGCAAGCGTACAGTCGTTAACGGTGTCTCTTTCGATGTCAAGCAGGGCGAAATTGTCGGTTTGCTTGGTCCTAACGGAGCCGGTAAGACAACCTCGTTCTATATGACAACCGGTCTGGTTGTTCCTAACGACGGTCATATATTCCTGAATGAAACGGAAATAACGGATTTTCCTGTTTATAAGCGTGCCCGTGCCGGTATCGGCTATCTTGCTCAAGAGGCGAGCGTCTTCCGTAAAATGACGGTTGAGGACAATATCGCCTCGGTACTTGAACTTACAGGCAAGCCAAAAGAGTATCAGAAAGAGAAATTGGAAAGTCTTATCGAGGAGTTTCGTTTGCAGAAGGTGCGCAAGAATCTAGGCGACCGTCTTTCGGGTGGTGAACGCCGTCGTACCGAAATCGCACGTTGCCTTGCAATCGACCCAAAATTCATTATGCTTGATGAGCCTTTTGCAGGCGTCGATCCCATTGCGGTCGAGGATATCCAATATATTGTCTGGAAGCTGAAAGACAAGAATATAGGTATTCTTATTACAGACCACAACGTTCAGGAGACATTGAGCATTACCGACAGAGCATATCTGCTTTTTGAGGGACGTATTCTTTTTGAAGGAACACCCGAAGAGCTTGCAGAGAATCCTATTGTTCGCGAAAAGTATTTAGGACGCGATTTTGTTTTGAGAAAACGCGATTTCCAATTATAAGACACTGTTTCTTTGGAAATGGTAGAGTAAAAACGAGTTGCAGATTGTCTTTTCTGCAACTCGTTTCGTGTTGTTATTCTCTATTTTTGTGCCGAAGAACCTAATTTTATATAAAAAATGAGTAAAAGGCGCTTTTTTTTTGAATATGTCCTCAATAAATTATAATTTTGCAAGTCTAAATTCGGAATAGAATAATATCTAAATTTATATATAAATGGAATTTACACTTAAAAATCAGGACGCTACAAGCGCGATCCTTTCTGTAAACATTCAGGAAGCTGATTATTCAGCATTGGTAGAGAAACAGTTGAAGAACTTCCGTCAGAAGGCTAACTTCCCGGGTTTCCGTCCGGGTATGGTACCTATGGGCTTGGTTAAGAAGCAGTATGGTGTAGCTGTAAAGGCAGAAGAGGTAAACAAACTTTTGCAGACAAAGATATTCGAGTACATCAAGGAGAACAAGATTGATATGCTTGGCGAGCCTCTTCCTATCGAGGAGCAGCAGGCTGGTATCAACATGGCAGAAGACAAGGACTTTACTTTTGAGTTCGAGATTGCTCTTGCTCCAAAGTTCGATGCTGTACTTGACAAGAACGATACTCTTGCATACTACAGAATTGAGCCTACAAAGGAGATGATCGACGGTCAGGCAAATGCTTTCGCTCAGCGTTGTGGCGAGTACAAGCAGGTTGAGGCTTACGAGAATGGCGATATGCTTAAGGGTACTTTGACAGAGTCTGCCGAGAATGGCGTTGTTGTTCGTGAGGCTGTTATGATGCCTGCATATATGAAGAACGATGACCAGAAGGCTCTCTTCGCAGGTGCTAAGGTAAACGATGTAGTTACATTCAACCCTTCAGTCGCTTTCGATAACAACGAAGCTGAGTTGGCTTCACTTCTTAAGGTTGAGAAGAACGAAGTTGCTGCACATGCAGGTGAGTTCACATTCGCAATAACAGAAATTACACGTTTCGTTGCAAGCGAAATCAACCAGAATGTCTTTGATGCAGCATTCGGTAAGGATGTCGTTAAGACAGAAGAGGAGTTCCGCGCAAAGATAGCTGAGCAGTTTGCAAGCCGTTTCGAGGTTGAGAGCGATTACAAGCTTTTGATGGATGTTCGTTCTTACTTGATGGAGAAAGTCGGTAAGCTCGAGTACAACGAGTCTATCTTGCGTCGCATTATGGATATGAGCAAGGCTGAAGGTGAAACTGTTAGCGAGGAGGAATTCCAGAAGAGCCTTACAGAACTTTCATGGCACCTTGTTAAGGAGCAGCTTGCTAAGAAGTTCGAGATCAAGATTGACGATAACGATGTTCTTGGTGTTGCAAAGGATGCTACACGTGACCAGTTCGCTCAGTATGGTATGGCAAATGTTCCTGAGGACTTGCTCGAGAACTATGCTAAGGAGATGCTTAAGCAGGACAAGACACGTGAGGCACTTATCAACCGTGCAGTTGACGTGAAACTTATCCAGTCAATCAAGAGCGTCATCACTTTGAAGGAAGAGACAGTTTCTGTTGAGGATTTCAACAAAAAGGTGTCTGAAAACGCTTAATATATATAATTGTATATAATTAAAATTTGTCGTATGGAGAGAGATGATTTCAAAAAATATGCAACCAAGCATCTTGGTATAAACAGCATGGTGCTTGATGATGTTATCAAGGCGCAGTCGCAGTACTTGAACCCTTATATCCTTGAGGAAAGACAGTTGAATGTTACTCAAATGGACGTGTTCTCGCGCTTGATGATGGATAGAATCATCTTTCTCGGTACACAGATTGACGATTATACAGCAAACACGCTTCAGGCTCAGTTGCTTTATCTCGACTCTGTGGATAGCGGAAAGGATATATCAATCTATATAAATTCTCCCGGTGGTTCTGTATATGCCGGACTTGGCATATATGATACCATGCAATTCATTTCGAGTGATGTTGCAACAATATGCACTGGCATGGCAGCAAGTATGGCGGCAGTGCTGTTGGTTGCCGGTGCCGAAGGAAAACGCTCTGCGCTTACACATAGCAGAGTGATGATTCATCAGCCACTTGGCGGTGTTCAGGGTCAGGCGAGTGATATTGAGATTACAGCACGCGAGATTCAGAAACTGAAGAAGGAATTGTACACAATCATATCGGAGCATAGCAAGCAGCCTTTTGACAAGGTTTGGACAGACAGTGACCGCGATTACTGGATGACAGCGCTTGAAGCAAAAGAGTACGGCATGATTGACAATGTTCTTACCCGTAAATAATAGTTGTTCGTAATGGCAGAGAAGGGTAAGAAAAGGTGTAGCTTTTGTGGTAGGACAGAAGAGCAGGTTGCATTGCTCATGACCGGTATGACCGGTTATATATGCAATGACTGCGTGGAGCAGGCTCATGCGATATTGCGCGAAGAGGCTCTCTTGCCTAAAAGTGACTTTGAAATGAAGGAGTTGCCGAAACCGAAAGAGATAAAGGCATTCCTTGATGAATATGTCATTGGTCAGGATGAGGCTAAATGCGCTTTGGCAGTTTCTGTCTATAACCATTACAAGCGTCTTATGCAGCGCGATGCCTGCAACGATGTAGAGATTGAGAAGAGTAATATAATTATGGTCGGCAGTACCGGAACAGGCAAGACCTTGCTTGCTCGTACAATCGCCCGTCTTCTGAAAGTCCCATTTACCATTGTCGATGCCACTGTGCTCACTGAGGCCGGTTATGTTGGTGAAGATATCGAGAGCATTCTTACCCGTTTGCTTCAGGTTGCAGATTACAATGTGGAAGAGGCAGAGCGCGGTATCGTGTTCATCGATGAAATTGACAAAATTGCACGTAAGAGCGACAACCCCTCAATAACACGTGATGTCAGCGGTGAGGGTGTGCAGCAAGGTTTGCTGAAGTTGCTTGAGGGTTCTATTGTCAATGTTCCCCCACAGGGAGGACGCAAGCATCCGGACCAGAAGATGATACCAGTCAATACAAAACATATATTGTTTATATGTGGCGGAGCTTTTGACGGTATCGAAAAGAAAATTGCCCAACGCCTAAACACACATGTTGTCGGATATAATTCAGTGCAGAACAATCTGCATGTGGATAAAGGTGATATGATGCGTTATATCGCACCTCAGGACCTGCGTTCGTTCGGTCTTATCCCCGAGATAGTGGGCCGTTTGCCAATACTGACATCATTACGTCCGCTTGACCGCGACACGTTGCGCAATATACTTACAGAACCAAAGAACTCTTTGGTGAAGCAGTATATAAGACTGATGGAGATGGACGGTGTAAAACTTACCTTCGAACCCGATGCTCTTGACTATATTGTGGACACTGCTGTCGAATACAAATTGGGTGCACGAGGTCTGCGTTCAATTGTTGAAACCATAATGATGGAAAAAATGTTTGAAATTCCGTCAAGTGGTGCAAAAACGTGCAAGATAACCAAGGAATACGCCAAAAAGCAGATAGAAAAGAGTACTTCAATTATCGGAGCGTGATCTGTTTTTCTTAAATATAATAGCCCTTTCGATTTGAAAGGGCTTTTTTTATGTCGTTAAAGCCGATTTTTAAGTTTATTTTCTCGACTTTACTTAAAATATATTTGAAAAAAGTTGTGTGTTTTATTTATATATTTATAACTTTGTTTTCAAATAGGCGTACTGTAAAATGACTAAGAAGTGTAATTTGACGGAAATTCTTAAGGAGAATTTCGGTTTTGATACGTTTAAGGGGGATCAGGAAGCTGTCATAAGGAACTTGTTCGAGGGAAAAGACGCTTTTGTCCTTATGCCGACAGGAGGTGGTAAGTCCTTGTGCTACCAACTGCCTTCTCTTGTTATGGAAGGTACTGCGATAGTCATATCGCCTCTTATTGCTCTGATGAAGAATCAGGTCGATGCCATAAGAAATCTTAACGAAGAAGATGGCGTTGCCCATTTCTTGAATTCATCATTGACAAAGCAGGCAATAGATATCGTTAAGGAAGATGTCCTTTCGGGAAAGACCAAATTGCTTTATGTCGCTCCGGAATCCTTGACAAAGGAGGAGAATGTTGAATTCCTCAAGAGTATAAAAATATCATTTTATGCAGTAGATGAAGCGCATTGTATCTCGGAATGGGGACATGACTTCCGTCCGGAGTATCGTCGCATACGTCCGATAATAAACGAAATAGGCAAAGCTCCTATTATCGCTTTGACAGCGACTGCCACAACAAAGGTGCGTGATGATATCAAAAAGAATCTTGGTATTCAGGATGCTCCCGATTTCAAGTCATCATTCAATCGCCCGAATCTTTATTACGAGGTACGCCCTAAAACAAAAGATGTTGATAAGGATATAATAAAATACATAAAATCAAATCCTGGAAAATCTGGTATAATATACTGCTTGAGCCGTAAGAAGGTTGAAGAGCTTGCCGAAATACTACAGGCTAACGAAATATCGGCCAAGGCATATCATGCAGGTATGGAGTCGGCTTTGCGTTCTCAGACACAAGACGATTTCATAATGGAGAAAATCGATGTTATCGTAGCTACAATAGCATTTGGTATGGGTATTGACAAACCGGATGTGCGCTATGTGATACATTACGATATCCCAAAGAGTCTTGAAGGATATTATCAGGAAACGGGACGTGCCGGCAGAGATGGAGGCGAAGGCCAATGTATAACGTTCTATAATAACAAGGACTTGCAAAAGTTGGAGAAATTCCTTGAAGGCAAGCCGCTTGCCGAACAGTATATAGGCCGACAGTTGTTACATGAAACAACTGCTTATGCGGAGTCGGCTGTCTGCCGAAGAAAATTATTGTTACATTATTTTGGAGAGAATTACGACGTGGAAAATTGTGGAAATTGTGACAATTGCCTATCTCCTAAGAAACAGGTGGAGGCAAAAGAATTGCTCGAAACAGTTATAGAGACAGTTCTTGCATTGAAGGAAAACTTTAAGGTTGAATATATAATAGATGTTATTATGGGTAAGGAAACTGCCGATGTTCTTTCCCATAAACACGATGAGTTGGAGTGCTTCGGTTGTGGTGATGACGAGGACGCTAAACGTTGGAACGCCGTTATACGCCAAGCATTGATAGCCGGATATCTTGACAAGGAGGTCGAGAACTACGGTATAATCAAAGTTACAAAACAGGGTAAAGATTTCCTTAAAAAACCTGTCTCTTTCAAGATTGTGGAAGATAAGGATTTTGAAGAGGAGGAAACCATTATACAGACAGGAAGTTCTTTTGCTGTAGATCCTGAATTGTATGCAATGTTGAAGAACTTGCGAAAGAAACTCTCAAAGCAATTGGAGTTGCCACCGTATGTGATATTCCAGGATCCATCACTTGAAGCTATGGCAACAACATATCCTATAACAATTGAAGAGCTTAAGAATATCCCCGGTGTCGGAGAAGGAAAGGCGAAACGTTATGGTGAAGAGTTCTGTGCTTTGATAAAGCGTCATTGCGAGGAGAACGAGATTGATCGTCCCGAGGATATAAGAATAAGGACCGTTGCCAATAAGTCAAAGTTGAAGGTTGCTATTATCAATGCCATTGACCGTAAGGTAGCCCTTGATGATTTGGCAATAAGCAAAGGCGTGGAATTTGACGAACTTCTTGACGACATCGAATCAATCGTTTATTCGGGAACAAAGCTCAATATCGATTATTTCCTTGAGGAGATTTTGGACGAAGAGGCTTTGAACGACATTTATGACTACTTTAAGAATTCCGATACCGATAACATTGACGTTGCGGTAGAGGAACTTCGTGGCGAATATAGCGAAGAAGAGATACGTCTTGTACGTGTCAAATTTATTTCAGAAATGGGAAATTAAAAATATAATACATATAGGCTATGAATGATTTTATTAAAGAAAAAATTGTAATGGACGGTTTGACCTATGACGATGTATTGCTTATACCGGCATACTCAGAGGTTTTGCCTAAAGAGGTTTCATTAAAGACCAAGTTCTCAAGAAATATAGAGCTCAACGTTCCTTTCGTAACAGCGGCAATGGATACTGTCACTGAAGCAAAGATGGCTATTGCAATAGCAAGAGAGGGTGGTATTGGTGTTATTCATAAGAATATGTCCATTGAGGATCAGGCGCATCAGGTTGCCATTGTAAAGCGTGCCGAAAACGGTATGATATATGATCCTATTACAATAAAGGCTCATGCTACCGTAAAGGACGCACTTGATATCATGGCAGAGTATCACATTGGTGGTATTCCTGTTGTTGACGACGAAAAGAAACTTGTAGGTATCGTTACCAACCGCGACTTGCGTTTCGAGACAAATATGGTACGTCCTATATGTGAGGTTATGACCGGCGCAGAGCACTTGGTTGTAACAAACCAGCAGACAGACATGGAAGCTGCAGCAAAGATATTGCGTGAGAACAAGATCGAGAAATTGCCGGTTGTTGACAACGACGGTCGTTTGGTAGGTCTTATCACATACAAGGATATTACAAAGGCAAAAGATAAGCCAATGGCTTGTAAGGACAGCAAGGGTCGTTTGCGCGTAGCTGCAGGTGTAGGTGTTACTCTTGACGCAATGGACCGCATTAAGGCACTTGTTGAGGCAGGTGTTGACGCTGTTGTTATAGATACTGCGCATGGTCATTCTGCAGGTGTGGTAAAGAAATTGAAAGAGGCAAAAGCCGCTTTCCCACAAATAGATATCGTTGTAGGTAACGTTGCAACAGGTGAGGCTGCAAAAATGTTGGCCGAAGCCGGTGCAGACGCTGTAAAGGTCGGAATCGGCCCGGGTTCTATCTGTACAACACGCGTTGTTGCCGGTGTAGGTGTGCCACAGCTTTCAGCAGTTTATGATGTAGCCAAGGCTCTTGAAGGTACAGGTGTTCCTTTGATTGCCGACGGTGGTTTGCGCTATTCAGGTGACGTAGTAAAGGCTATTGCAGCCGGTGGATATTGCGTAATGATCGGTTCTCTTGTTGCCGGAACAGAAGAGTCACCCGGTGATACAATCATATTCAATGGCCGTAAGTTCAAGTCTTATCGTGGTATGGGTTCTCTTGAGGCTATGGAAAATGGCTCAAAAGACCGTTATTTCCAGGCAGATACCGCAGACAAGAAGAAACTTGTGCCTGAGGGTATTGCTGCACGAGTACCATATAAGGGAACTCTCTTCGAAGTTATCTATCAGCTTGTAGGTGGTCTTCGTTCAGGTATGGGATATTGTGGTGCAAAAGATATCGAGACATTGCATAATGCTAAGTTTGTCCGTATAACAAATGCAGGTGTGTTGGAAAGCCACCCACACGATGTTTCAATTACCAGCGAGGCTCCTAACTACAGCCGTCCAGAATAAAAATTGAATATGAAAAGACTTACTGTTTTTCTTTTGTCGTTGATTGTTGTTGCAAATCTGGTTGCGCAGGTCGCAGACCCGGTGTTGATGACCGTCAACGGCAAAGATGTTTTGCGCTCAGAATTTGAATACGCCTTTAACAAGAATCGTGATAATCTTAGCGACAATGCCATCAGCGCCGAAGAGTACCTTCAGATGTATATCGACTTCAAATTGAAGGTCGCCGAAGCTGAAAAGTTGGGTCTGGATACACTTGCCTCTTTTAAGGAAGAGTATAAGAAAGACCGTAGCCAACTTGCCGAAAGTTATTTGACCGACCCAAACTATGTTGAAAGAGAGGCGTATAAGATATACGCAAAAGATTCTGCAAGTATTGGAGCCGAAGGTTTTGTAAAGGTTGCCCATATCTTCTTCCTTGCTAATCAGAAAGAGGATTTGGTAAATGTGGAAATCTCCAGAGCAAGAGCCGATTCTGCGTATAATATGCTGCGCGAAGGTATCTCTTTTGAAAATGTTGCCGCAGCATTTGGTCTTCCAATGCAGAGCATTATGCCTTTTGAAATAATTAAAGGTCAGGCATACAAGGAGTTTGAGAATGTTGCGTATTCTCTCAACGACGGTGAGTATTCCGAACCGTTTGAATCTCCTGCCGGCTTTCATGTGGTAATGAGATATTCATCTCGTCCGTTCGGCCGTTTTGAAGAGTACCGTCCGGCTATCATAAAGATGCTTGAAAGAGAGAATATCCACTTGAAAGCCCGCATTAAAAGAGGTTTTGACTTGGCAAAGGAATTTGGCGGTTCAATGACTCCGCAGGAGGCTTTGGCGCGTGAAGACAGCTTGCTCGAGAGCAAATATCCTGAATTCGGAAATCTGATGCGCGAGTATCACGACGGCTTGCTCTTCTTCGAGGTATCTACCCGCGAGGTGTGGGATAAGGCCGCTGCCGACGAAGCGGGGTTGGACAAATACTTCAAGAAGAACAGAAAGAAATACGCATTTGAGACGCCCCGTTATCGCGGTGCGATAATACACGCGAATTCACAGGAAAACCTGCAAATGGTTAAAGAACTGTTGACAGGAAGACAATACCGTGACTACAAGAGTGTCATTGAAGAGAATCTTCCTAAAGATTCAGCCCGTGTGGTACGCGTTGAAATGGGAGTATTTGCAGTTGGTGACAATGCTTGGGTTGACAAGTATGTTTTCGCTCAAGGCGAAGGTGGTGAATACCGTAAAGGCTTTGGATTTGTCGATGTTGTAGGTACAGTTATTGAGAGCCCCGAAACATATTGGGATGTAAAAGGTGCCGTACAGAGCGACTATCAGAAATACCTTGAAGATAAGTGGGTTAAAAAACTTCGCAAGAAATATAAAGTAAAGGTTGACAAAGAGGTGCTAAAAACAGTTAATAATCATAATTGATAGCCCGTTTGTAGCTTAGTTTTATTATATTCGCAAGAATTGATGTTGACATGAATACAGTTGGTAGAAATTCTATAAATAAAACAAGCATGATTCTATGCCTCCTTGTGGCGCTTATGGCTTTTGCCGGTTGCTATAAGGAGGATATTCATAAGGGTAGAACACCTATTGCAGCCATTGGCGACACTTATCTTTATAAAGATGATGTAGAACTGCTTTATGCTGTTTATGGCCAGGGAAGCGACAGCATCGCCTTTTTCCGCGATTACATAGAGCGTTGGGCAGTAGAACATCTCTTTTATGAAAAGGCCGAAGAGAACGTTGTTGCGACCAATGACATAGAAAGCATGGTCGAGAATTATCGTCGTGGACTGATTTTGAGCCTGTATCAGGATCGTTTGATAAACCAGCAGCTTGTTCCGGATATTTCCCAGTCTGATATTCAGGAATTCTATGAATCCAACGAGGAGATGTTTGAAATGGAAGAGCCAATGTTCAAAGGTCTTCTGCTTAAACTTTCCGACAAATCACCCAATATAAATAAGGTTCGTACGTGGTGTATCAGAAAGAGCAGCGAGGATTTCGAACAGATAGAAAAATACAGTATAGCCCATTCTGCGTCCTATGACAATTTCCAGGAAGAGTGGCGTACTATGGCCGATATCGCCAAACTGATACCGCTGACAGAGTATCAGTTGAATGAAAGGCTCAAGAAAAATAGAACCATAGAGTTCAAGGAGGCCGGTTATACATATTTTATCAGTGCCGACACTATAATAAATAAAGGCGAAATGAAACCGATTGAAATGGTTTCTGCCGAGATAGCGGAGTTGCTGGTAAATTCAAAGAAGGCCGACTTTGTAAAGGAGAAAAAACAGACATTATATAAAGAGGCACTTCAGTCAGGAAGTGTGACATTGTTTTAGAACAGATGCCGTTATGGCATAAATGAATATTTAAAATGAGAAAGTTCTTGTTTCTTGGCATATTGTTGCTTGTGCAATCTTTGTGTGTTGTAGCGCAGGACAATGTTATAGACCGCGTAGAGTGGGTGGTTGGTGACAAGTGTATATTGCGTTCCGACATAGAGGAGGCTATACGCTTTTGGCAAGGTAATGGCCGAAAGTTCGAGGGTGACCCGTATTGTGTAGTGGGTGAAGACCTTGCTATACAGCAACTCTTCTTGCATCAGGCTGCTCTTGACAGTATTGTAGTCGATGAGAACGATATCATGAGAAAGGTCGAGGCTCAGATAAGCTATGTGATAGAAAAGATAGGCTCTAAAGAGAAAATGGAGGAGTATTTCGACAAGAGCTCTTCCGAGATTAGAGAAATGTATCGCGAGCAGCTTTATAATATGGAGATGACAGAGCGTATGAAGCAGAAGATTGTCGGTGACATAAAGGCTTCTCCAATGCTTGTCCGTCGTTTCTATGAGTCTTTGCCCGAGGATAGTCTTCCATTTGTTCAACAGCAGGTTGAGGTGCAGGTCATAACACTTGAACCTGAAGTCGATGTTGAGGAACTCGAACGTGTAAAGAGTGAGTTGCGCGAATATACAGAGCGTATAACAAGTGGAGAAACAAGTTTTTCCACATTGGCTCTGCTCTATTCCGAAGACCCGGGCTCGGCACGTCGTGGCGGTGAACTTGACTTTATGGGACGTGGACAGTTGCAACCTGAATTTGCGACCGTTGCATTCAGTCTTACCGACCCGAATAAAGTGTCGAAAATTGTTGAAACTGAATATGGCTTCCATATCATACAGCTCATGGAAAAACGTGGTGACCGCGTAAAGGTGCGTCATATCTTGAGAAAGCCACGTCGCTCGAACGAGAATATAAAGAAGATGCTTTTGCGCCTGGATTCAATATCGACAGACATTAAAGATGCAAAGTTTACCTTCGAAGAAGGTGCAGAGGTGATATCTCACGACAAGGAAACACGTAACAACTACGGTATAATGTATAATAAGGAGACAGCATCATCTTATTTCAAGCTTGATGAACTCCCTGTCGATGTAGCGCGTGTCGTTGAGGCTCTCGAAGTTGGTGAGATTTCCCGTCCGTTTACATGGATGCTCGACAATGGCAAGACTGTATGTGCCATAGCAAAGCTCAAGTCAAGAACAGCTGCTCATGTGGCAACAATAAATGACGATTATGAGATTTTGCAGAATATGTATCAGGCAAAACTGAGCGACGAACGTATTCGTGAATGGATAAAGGAAAAACAGCAGAACACCTATGTTAGAATAAATCGCGACAATCGTGATTGTGAATTCCTGTATCCTTATTGGAATTTCTATGAGGAATAATTGTTTGAAAGTGCATGCGTAGGACGTTGTCAATAGTATTGGCTTTTACTTTCATACTGTCGTTGTCGGCGCAGGAAGTAAAAAATGATGATAGCTCTTTGAATCGATCAAAGAGCTATGTGCATATGCTGCATACCGATGTAACCCGTTTTGACGAAGCCATAAACCCTGATGCATGGATTCTGGTCGGCGATGTGCGTTTCCGTCGCGACAGCATGTATATGTACTGTGACAGTGCCCATTATTATCAGAAGGTAAACTCTTTCCAGGCATTCGGCAATGTACGTATGGAGCAGGGAGATACCCTTTTCCTCTATGGCGATTATCTCGATTTCGACGGTAACACAAATTTGGCGCGCGTGCGCAACAATGTGCGGTTGATTGACAAAAATACAGTCCTGACAACCGACAGTCTCGATTTTGACCGCAATATAAACCTCGGATATTTCTTTGATAACGGAACATTGTCCGACGATGAAAGCACACTGAAGTCATATTATGGACAGTATAATGTCAATACAAAAGAGGCCTTCTTCAAAAAGAATGTGGCTCTTGAACACCCCGATTTCAGAATGCTTTCAGATACATTGCTTTATAATACAGACAGCAAGATAGCCACAATCCTTGGCCCTACAAACATGTATAGCAATGAGAGTGAGGTCTATTCGGAAAGAGGACGCTATAATACGTCGGAGCGTCTTGCATATCTGCTTGACCGTTCTGTAATCCATAACGACAATAAAGACGTTACTGCCGACTCTATATACTACGATGTACAGCGTGGGTACAGCGAAGTCTTCGGTAATATCGTGTATAACGATACCATCAACCGCAATATGCTGACAGGCGAGTATGCCTATCTGAATGAAATTGTGGATTCAGCATTTGTTACAGGTCGCGCAGTCGTTACCGATTATTCACAACGCGATTCTCTCTTTATGCATGCCGATACAATATGGGCAGTATCGTACAATCTTGATACCGACTCCCTGTATCGTCAGGTTAAGGCCTATCATAAGGTCAGCGCATGGGGGAAGAATGTTCAGGCAATATGCGACTCGCTTGTCTTTGACTCGCGTGACAGTTGCATGACAATGTATAACGATCCTATAATCTGGAACGAGAACGTACAGCTTCTGGGCGAAACCGTCAAGGTTTATATGGATACAGCCTCAATCGATTGGGTTCATGTGATAAACCAGACCCTTTATGCCGAGCCTGTCGATTCAATCGACTATAATCAGGTGAAAGGTCAAGAGATGAAATTCTACTTTACCGGCGGCAAATTGAAGGAAATGGAGGTTGTCGGTAGTGTTGAGGTCATCTTCTATCCTGTCGATGAGAGTGACGGCTCCTTTGTCGGAATGAATACTACTACAGCCGGTCGTCTTGTTGCATACCTTTCCAATGGTCAGGTCGATAAGATGTTTGTTCCCAAAGATGCCAAAGGCGTGTTCTATCCTATGGGGCAAAGACCACCCGAAGAGCGTTTCCTCTCCAATTTCGCATGGTTTGACCATTTGCGCCCAAAGAGTAAGGAGGATATCTTCAACTGGAGAGGAAAGGGTAGTGATATGCAATTGAAAGTCATACGACGTGAAAACATTCCGTTGCCGACTTTGGACCGCTTTAAGAATAAAAAGAAGTAACTATGGGAATGTTCAAGATGCGTGAACCGCGTAAGTTCAATCATAAATATGTGTTTGTTGACGAGCGCAAAGAGAAACTTGACAAAATTGTCGAGAACGCAAAGCGCGATTTGGGTATGTTGCCCCCTGAAGAAAAGAATTACAGCGAACGCTTGAAAGGTGCTTTCATGGACGAAAATTCTCATATTGCCCGACGTCAGGCAAATGGCACAAGAATTACAACCCGCCTTGCAGTTGCCGGTTTGCTGGTGTGCGTATTTATACTTTATTACCTTTTAAGAGGTGTATTGTTTTTTTAGTCAGTATAGCAAATGAATGATATCATACAACTGTTACCGGATTCTGTAGCTAATCAGATAGCTGCCGGTGAGGTCGTTCAACGTCCCTCGTCGGTGGTGAAGGAACTTATGGAAAACGCCATTGACGCAGGTGCGACAAAGGTGCAGGTGATTGTTTCCGATGGTGGCAGAACATTGGTACAGGTAATAGACAACGGTAAGGGAATGTCCGAAACAGACGCGCGTCTTGCATTCGAGCGTCATGCGACATCAAAGATAAGAAACGCCGAAGACCTGTTCGCTCTTACCACAATGGGCTTCCGTGGCGAGGCTCTTGCCTCAATAGCAGCTGTGGCACAAGTAGAGCTTGTTACAAGACGCGAAGAAGACGAACTCGGAACAAAAATAATGCTTTCAGGCTCTGCGTTTGAGATGCAGGAGCCTGTTATGGCACCTGTAGGCAGTAATTTTAAGGTAAAGAACCTCTTTTATAACATTCCTGTAAGGCGCAAGTTCTTGAAATCGACACAGACCGAATTCAATAATATCGTGACCGAACTTGAACGCGTGGCACTTGTGAATTGTGATATAGAGTTCACATTGTCGCATAACGGTTCCGAAATTGTCCATCTGCCTCCCTCTTCATTCCGACAGAGAATTGTAAATCTTTTCGGTAAGAAGATAAACCAACAGCTTGTGGAGGTTGAGGTTTCCAGTCCTCTGATTGATATCAAAGGCTTTGTTGGAACACCCGAAAGTGCGCGCAAGAAAGGTGTGTTGCAATACTTCTTTGTAAACGGCCGATATATGCGTCATCCATACTTCGCAAAGGCAGTTAATGGAGCATACGAAGATATAATTCCACAAGGTGAGCAAGTGCCCTTCTTCTTGTGTATAAACGTTGACCCCTCGCGTATCGATGTAAATATACATCCTACAAAGACCGAAATAAAATTCGAGGACGAACCAAGCCTCTGGAAAATCATATCTGCTGCGGTGCGTGAGTCTTTGGGACGTTTCAATGCGGCCCCAAGCCTGGACTTTGATGATGAGAATATACCCGATATACCGGTAATGGATTTTACCGCAGTCGATTCCGCTCCGGTTTCTGCTCCGCGCATATCATATAATCCGGGATACAACCCCTTCAAGAACCGCATGCCCGACTATCGGAACGATAATGCGTCGTCGTGGGAAATGCTCTATGATAACGTCGCCGGTGAGAAGCCGATGGATCTTTCGCCTTTTGAGGATTTGCCGGTGGATAAAATCGAGCCTTCTTTTAATGAGACATTGAATGACTCGCCGATGGTTGACGGCAGTCTGCCTTTGTCGCAATATAAAGGCCAATACATACTTGTGCCTGTCAAATCCGGGTTAATGTGGGTGCATCAGCGCAGAGCCCACATAAAGGTGCTTTTTGAGAAATACAAGATGCAGATTCAGGAAAAGCATGCCGTGTCTCAAGGTCTTTTGTTCCCCGAAAGAGTCGAAGCAACCTTGAACGAGAGTGTTACAATAGAGAACATTCAGGAAGAATTGGCGTCATTGGGCTTTGACATATCTTCTTTGGGAGGCGGAACATTTGCCATAAATGGCGTTCCGGCCGGAATCTCCGGGCTTTCTCCTGTGAAATTGCTTTTGGATATTGTTCATGGCGTAATGGAGCAGACAGACAATGCTAAAACAAAGATAAACGAAAGCATAGCCCTTTCAATGGCAAAAGAGGTGGCTATTGTTACGGGGCAGGTGCTGTCGCCTGAGGAGATGAGTTCCTTGATAAGCGAGCTGTTCCAGACATCTGCGCCTGCGTTGGGGCCTGACGGGAATTTGGTCATATACATAATGCCCGATTCCGATATTGACCGTTTTTTCGCCAAATAAGATGATTTATTGAATAACAAAGTTAATAAATGTTAAACTTTTTGTATTTGTTTTTGTATAGGTCCTTAATTGTTATAAAAAAAATCTAAATTTGCGAAGTATAATTGTTTAATTGTCTTTATTGTGTATTTAGGCGACCATAAACAATTTAACTTGTTGTCTGTTATCGTAATAGACAATTTGTGTTGAAAAGAGTAAAATATAAATACAATTAATTATTTTGAGTATGAAGAAATTTATTATCTCATTGGTTTTTGCCGGTATTGCGATGTTCTCTTTTGCACAGGAGACAGTCACAGAGGTGGTTGTTCCTACCAAAAAGTACTGTGTTGAGACAAACCGTTTCGGTGCAAACTGGTTTATTTCTGTGAATGGTGGTGTTAATGCTTATTATGGCGTCGTAACAAAGGACGAGAGTCTTTTTAAGCATGTTACTCCAAATGTGAACGTTCATTTTGGTAAATGGCACACTCCCGGTTTTGGTTGGAGAGCTGGTTATACAGGTTTGAGTATGAGATCATTTGAGGGTATCGGTACTGCTTCTTTGACTATTTTCCACTTCGATGCTTTGTTTAACTTGACAAACCTTTGTTGTGGTTATAGAGAAGACCGTGTTTATAATGCAATTCCTTACGTTGGTGTAGGTTGGGGTGCTCGTGGCCCTTATGATTATGAGACATGGACAGGTCTTTCAGGTTCTATTACTGCAAAGTATGGTCTTTTAAATACATTCCGCGTGGCAGAACGTTGGGCTATCAACCTTGAGTTGGCAGGCTATTTCTTCCGTAGTAACTTTAGCGGTAAGGTCGGTGCTATGGGTCACGACAATATGTGGACAGCTTCTGTCGGTGTAACATTCCGTCTTGGCAAGCCAGATTGGAACCAGGCTGTAGATGTTCCTGCACTTCAGGCTGTTTACGGTGGCATTATCGCAGGTCTTGAGAATGACTTGAACAATGCTAACGAGCAGAACCAGAAGGCACAGTGTGAGATTGCAAATCTTAAGAACCAGCTTAACGACGTTAACAAGAAGTACAACGAGCTTGCAAGCCAGCCACGTTTTGTTGATGTTAAGCAGTCAACATTCTTCCCATTCGGTACAGCAAAACTCGACTCTAAGAGAGAAGAGTTGAATATTAAGGCTTATGCTGATGCTGCTAAGGCTGCAGGTGCTAAGCTCCGCGTTATCGGTTACGCTGATACAATTGGTGCAGAAGAGTTCAACCAGAAACTCTCTTTGCAGCGTGCTGAGGCTGTTGCTGAAATTTTGAGAGCTAACGGTGCAGAGGTTGAGTCTGTTATCGGTCAGGGCGAATCAAGCGAGTACAGCACAAAGTACTTGAACCGTCGTGTCATCATCGAGGTTGTTAAGTAATTGACTTAAGTATATCGTAAAAGCGAGGTGAGCAATCATCTCGCTTTTTTGTCTGTTGTTGTCATGCTTGGGTTGGCTGCCACCGTTGGCGTGAGCCCCCTTGTTCATTGATTTTTTATTTTTGTGTAAAAAAATATCCAAATTATTTGGTGGTTGTAATAATTTGCTGTACTTTTGCATCGCAAATGAGATTTGCCACTTATTGGACGTTTAGCTCAGCTGGTTTAGAGCATCTGCCTTACAAGCAGAGGGTCGGCGGTTCGAATCCGTCAACGTCCACCAAAAACTTGAAATAATGGACGTTTAGCTCAGCTGGTTTAGAGCATCTGCCTTACAAGCAGAGGGTCGGCGGTTCGAATCCGTCAACGTCCACAGCCGACCTACGCAAAGCGTGGGTTATTTTTTTTCTCATAAATGCTAAAAAATGACCGATAATCCCTATTTCGTGTTATTTTTGATAAACTTTATGCCGTCAATGAATGTTTATGGCTAAAAAGTGCTATTTTTGTAACGAAAAACATATTAATAATATAATGGAACTTAATATCTTAACAGCCGTATCACCTATCGATGGTCGTTATAGGGGTAAAGCAGAGCCTTTTGCAGGCTATTTTTCTGAGTATGCACTTATCAAGTATCGTGTTTTTGTAGAAATCGAGTATTTCATTGCTCTTTGCGAGTTGCCTATACCGCAGCTCGAGGGTATGGATAAGACACTCTTCCCACGTCTTCGTGACATATACAAGAACTTTACACTCGAGAACGCAACACGTGTAAAGGATATTGAGAAAGTAACAAATCACGACGTTAAGGCTGTTGAGTACTTTATTAAGGAACAGTTCGATGCAATCGGTGGCCTTGATGCATACAAGGAGTTCATTCACTTCGGTTTGACATCACAGGATATAAACAATACCTCAATCCCTTGCTCTATCAAGGACGCGTTGAACGAGGTTTACTACCCTGCGGTAGAGGAGCTTATTGCTCAGCTTAAGGAGTATGCATTGGCATGGGAGAATATCCCGATGCTTGCACGTACTCACGGTCAGCCTGCTTCACCTACACGTCTTGGTAAAGAGGTTATGGTATTCGTGTATCGTTTGGAGACCCA
This sequence comes from Bacteroidaceae bacterium, assembly GCA_017647225.1. Classification (GTDB taxonomy): domain Bacteria; phylum Bacteroidota; class Bacteroidia; order Bacteroidales; family Bacteroidaceae; genus HGM04593. The sequence goes on from JAGCLA010000036.1 coordinate 40,565, forward strand.
GCTCGCTGAACTCAAGAAATGCGTAATTTCGGCAAAGTTCGGTGGTGCGACAGGTAACTTCAACGCGCATCGCGTAGCCTATCCTTCTATTGACTGGAAGGCGTTTGCAAACAAGTTCGTTTCGGAGAATCTCGGTTTGCAGCGCGAGCAATATACAACACAGATTTCAAACTATGATAATCTCGCTGCGTTGTTCGATGCAATGCGTCGCGTGAATATCATCATCATGGATATGGACAAGGACTTCTGGCAGTACATATCAAATGAGTTCTTCAAGCAGAAGATTAAAGCCGGCGAGGTTGGTTCAAGCGCAATGCCTCACAAGGTTAATCCTATCGACTTTGAGAACAGCGAGGGTAACCTTGGTATAGCAAATGCCATTCTTGACCACTTGGCAATGAAGTTGCCTATTTCACGTTTGCAGCGCGACCTTACCGACTCTACCGTTTTGCGTAACGTAGGTGTTCCTATGGGTCACATGCTTATAGCAATAAAGAGTTCTCTTGTCGGTTTGCGTAAGTTGTTGCTCAACGAGAGCGCTATATATGACGAACTCGACAACTGCTGGAGCGTTTGTGCCGAGGGTATCCAGACAATCCTCCGTCGCGAGGCATATCCTAACCCTTACGAGGCATTGAAGGCTCTTACCCGTACCAATGAGGGAATCAATCAGAACACACTTCTTCAGTTTATCGACGGTCTTGATGTACCCGAAAGCGTTAAGGAGGAGTTGCGTGCGATTACCCCGCATTCATACACCGGTTTATAAGAATATTAATTTGGACCGTGAGGTTCGTAAAGATATTTTCAGATGAATAATTTTAGAGAGAAGCGCAACAATGGTGGCGCTACACGCGGAAATGGCGAGAGAGCATCGTTCAATCCCAATTTCAGCGGTGACAACAAATTGAAAAGACGTCCCCGTTTTAATGGAAACGGCGAAGAACGTCCCCAGTACGGGCGTACAAACCGCGATGGCGAACCCCGTGCGAATTATGGCAATAGAAGAAGCTATGACCGTAATGGCCGCGATTTCGACGGTAACCGTTTCGGTGGCGAGAGAGGCTCTTTTGGCCGTTATGGCAATGAGTCAAAGCCGGGAAACAACGAGAACCGTACATCGGGCTACCGCAAGAATAATTATCGTGCCGGCAATGAGGCAGTAACAGGCTATGGCGCAGAGCGTCGTGGCGGATACGGCAACAAGGTAAACAGAAAGGGTGCTTATGACCCCAATGCCAAATACAGTGCCAAGAAACGTGCTGCATATCGCGAGGCAATGATAGACCCCAATGCTCCATTGCGTCTTAACAAGTTCCTTTCAAATGCAGGTATCTGTTCACGTCGCGAGGCTGACAACTATATCGAAGCAGGTCTTATAACAGTTAATGGTGTTGTCGTTACAGAGCTTGGAACAAAAGTATCTCCCAACGACGATGTACGTTTCAACAACGAGCGTATCAACCCCGAGCGTAAGGTATATGTTCTGCTCAACAAACCAAAGGACTGCGTGACAACTGTCGATGACCCACAGGAGCGTAAGACTGTTCTCGACTGCTTGCGTGGTATTGGCAAGGAGCGTATCTATCCGGTAGGTCGTCTTGACAGAAACACAACAGGTGTTCTCTTGCTTACAAACGATGGCGATATGGCTGCAAAGCTTACTCACCCCAAATTCATGAAGAAGAAAATCTACCACGTTACATGCGACAAGAATGTGGCAATGTCCGACATGGATCTTCTCGTGAACGGTATAGAACTTGAGGACGGTCCTGTATATGCTGACGAGGTTACTTACGTAAACGAGGCCGACCGTTCACAGATCGGTATAGAGATACATTCTGGCAAGAACCGTATCGTACGCCGTATGCTTGAGCACCTCGGTTACAGAGTGAACAAGCTCGACCGTGTACTTTTCGCGGGTTTGACAAAGAAGAATCTCCGTCGTGGTGATTGGCGTTATCTTACAGATAAAGAGGTTAACATGTTGCGCATGGGCGCTTACGAATAATAAACAAAACAGCATGCCCCGGGCATGTTCATATAACACAACAATCGTATGAAAACGATAAAACGTACAAGAATTTCCGACCTTCTCAAAAGCAAGGAAGCCGGTGTTGAGGTAAACGTAAAAGGCTGGGTAAGAACCCGTCGTAGTAGCAAACAGGTCGCTTTTGTGGCTCTCAACGATGGCTCTACAATAAATAATGTTCAGGTTGTTATCGACGCTGACAAGTTTGACGAAGAACTCGTTAAGCAGTTCACAACAGGCGCATGCCTTAGTGTGAACGGTATGTTGGTAGAATCAATCGGTGGTGGTCAGTCAATGGAAATCCAGGCTACCGAGATAGAACTTCTCGGTGCTTGCGACAGCACATATCCATTGCAGAAGAAAGGCCAGACAATGGAGTATATGCGTACTGTGGCGCACCTTCGCCCACGTACCAACACATTTGGTGCAGTGTTCCGTATCCGCCACAACATGGCATACGCAATCCATAAGTTCTTCCACGACAAAGGCTTCTACTATTTCCACACACCAATCATCACAGCTTCGGACTGTGAAGGTGCAGGACAGATGTTTCAGGTAACAACAATGAACCTCTACGATCTTAAGAAAGATGACGAGGGTAGCATAAAGTACGACAGCGACTTCTTCGGCAAGCAGGCAAGCCTTACAGTGTCAGGTCAGCTCGAAGGCGAGTTGGCTGCTACAGCGCTTGGCGCAATTTATACATTCGGTCCTACATTCCGTGCCGAAAACTCAAATACACCACGTCACTTGGCAGAGTTCTGGATGATAGAACCTGAGGTTGCTTTCAACGACATCATCGATAACATGGAGTTGGCCGAAGAGTTTATCAAGTACTGCGTACAGTGGGCTCTTGACAACTGTATGGAAGATATCACATTCCTCAACAATATGTTCGACAAGGAACTTATCGAGCGTCTGCGTTCAATCGTGAATACAGAGTTTGTTCGTTTGAGCTATACCGACGGTATAAAAATCCTTGAGGATGCCGTTGCTGCAGGACACAAGTTTGAGTTCCCTGTATATTGGGGTGTCGATTTGGCTTCAGAACACGAGCGTTACCTCGTTGAGACACACTTCAAGCGTCCTGTAATCCTTACCGACTATCCAAAGGACATCAAGGCGTTCTATATGAAGCAGAACGAAGATGGCAAGACAGTACGTGCAATGGACGTGTTGTTCCCAAAAATTGGAGAGATTATCGGTGGTTCAGAGCGTGAGGCCGACTATGATAAGCTGCTTGCGCGTGTTGAGGAGATGAATATCCCAATGAAGGATATGTGGTGGTATCTCGATACCCGTCGTTACGGCTCATGTCCTCACTCAGGTTTTGGTCTTGGTTTTGAGCGTCTGTTGTTATTCGTGACTGGTATGTCGAACATTCGTGACGTGATACCTTTCCCACGTACTCCAAATAATGCAGAATTCTAATAATAAAGATATTAAATAGCTTCGGCTGAAAAGCCGAAGCTGTTTTTTTGGTAACAATATAGCAGTTGACCCGCGACTTATTTTTTCGCGAACTTGTCATTTTTCGAGCAAGCTCTCAACAACACGTCTGAACGAACCAACGGTCGACGCCCGAAGGGGCTAAAGTCAACTTCGATTTTCGACGCCCGAAGGGGCTAAAGTCAATGTGAATGTTGCGATTAAGCGAGTGAAATAAAACTTGTTTTAATTTCACAATGAGCATTATCAACATCGCCGAAGGCATTGAATCTCAAAGCCGCGTTTAAAAGAGATACTTCGCTATACTCAGTATGACAAGCCGCGTTGGGTCAATATTTATATATAATAAACAGGATGAATAAACAAACGATAGTAGGACATTTAGCTTGTTTTATGGCGTATGCCATTTTCGGTTTCAATATTATTGTGTGTAAGGATTTGACATCCGGTCAGCTTATATCTCCCTTGGCTATATTCTGTCTCAGGTCGCTTGGTGCGGGTGCTCTCTTCTGGCTTATTTCGCTCTTTGCTCCAAAAGAAAAGGTTGAGAAAAAAGATTATCTCAGGATATTTGCGGCGTCAATATTGGGATTCTTTGTGTGTCAGATTACATTCCTTGTTGGTATTCCGCATATCACCCCCATGGATTGCTCGGTGCTGTCGGCAATATCGCCTATTTATACTATGATTATTGCTGCCATAGTGTTGAAGGAGCCTATTACATGGCAAAAGGCTGGTGGTGTGATAATAAGTTTTACCGGTATCATATATCTGATTGTTAGCCGTGCTTCTTCAAATGGGGTGGCTGAAACCTCTCTGTTCGGGATATCTATGATTATTCTCAACTCCTTGAGCTTCTCTTTATATCTGGGAATATTCAAACCGCTGATTGGCAAATATTCGGTTATTACATTTATGAAATGGATTTTCCTATTTGCCTTTTTGATGTCAATTCCGTTTTCTGGTAAGGAGATTGTTACTTTGAATTGGTGTGCAGTTCCTGCGATTCAACTCGCAGAACTTGCTTATCTGATTTTCTGTGCTACATTTATAACATATTTTCTTATACCTGTGGGGCAAAAACGTATCAGACCGACGCTTGTCAGTATGTACAGTTATGTTCAACCCATTATTGCTATTGTGATTAGCATCTGTGTCGGTATGGAAATGCTTACATGGCAAAAAGTACTTGCGGCGATTATGGTTTTCGGCGGTGTGGTTGTTGTAAGTTATAGCAAGAGCCGTGTGGAATAGATATAATTGATTACAATAAATACAGAATTGTTTATAGTATAAATAAGCTTAAAAGGCTTTTTATTCTGCGATAAAAATGTTATACTCGCAGTATAAAATAAAATTGTGGCGATGAATTGTAATAATTATTGCGTTATAATGGCAGGTGGGTTGGGTACACGCTTGTGGCCAATGAGTCGTAAGGCTTTCCCTAAACAGTTTCAGGATATTCTTGGCTGTGGAAGAACTCTTCTGCAACAGACCTACGACAGGTATTCGCGTATCGTTCCGCCTGAAAATATAATCATATCCACTCACGTCGACTACGCCAATATCGTGCGTGAGCAGCTCCCTGAGGTGGCAAAGGATAGGATTGTGCATGAGCCTGCTTTTCGTGGTACAGCTCCGAGTATAGCAAACCTTGCGTGTCACATCCGCACCCTCAATCCTGCGGCAAACATTGTCGTGGCGCAGAGCGACCAGCTTGTGCTTAACGAAAACAAGTTCATCGAAACGGTGGCAAAGGGCCTGGATTTTGTTGCCGACAACAACAAGCTTGTGGTGATAGGCATTAAACCTACCTGCCCCGAAACGCGCTATGGCTATATTCAGGCCGAGGGCTCTCTTGAAGATGGTCTTTTCTACAAGGTGCGTACGTTTACCGAAAAGCCGGCTATTGAATTTGCACGTATATTTGTCGATAGTGGTGAGTTCTATTGGAACTCCGGCATATATATATGGAACGTGCAGTCTATCATTGACACCATGTCGCGTTGTCTTCCCGAAATGATGACGGTGCTCGAAGATATATACGCACGTATTCCTGACCGCACGCAACGTCGCCGACAGGCCTATAGGCTATATACCTCGTTCCCTGTTGCTTCGTTCGACATGAATGTTATGGAACGTGCCGACAATGTGTATGTGGCTGTAGGTGAATTTGGTTGGGCAGACATCGGTACATGGGATACTCTTTACAGCACCCTTCCAAAGGATTGCGACGGGAATGTGCTTGTGGGCTGCAAGACTCTTAAGTATGACAGTCATAACAATATGGTGGTGCTGCCTAAGGATAAATTGGTCGTTATGCAGGGCGTTGACGGTCTTGTGGTGGTTGATACCGACGATGTGCTTATGATATGCAAGAAGGGCGATGAGCATAATATCCGTAAGTTCCTCAACGATGCAAAAATGAAAATTGGGGATAATATGGCGTAACGGGGGCTTGTTTGAAGATTTTCTGCACTCGCTGTGAAAATAATGAAGTAAACTTCATTATTCTCGCTCGTTTGTTACTATCTTTGTAAAATGTTTGAGGAGCTTTTTCCTTAACATCTTTTTGACAGTTTTATGGTAGAATTTGAAATGATCGCAAAGACCTTCCAGGGGTTAGAGGAGGTCTTGGCAAAAGAATTGGTTGCCTTAGGCGCAAATAATGTCCAGATAGGACGTCGTATGGTGTCGTTTACAGGTGATAAGGCTATGATGTATAAAGCCAACTTCCACCTTCGTACAGCGGTGCGTATTCTAAAACCGATAATGCACTTCAAAGCGTCAAGTGCTGACGAGGTATATGAGATAATTAAGGCAGTCGATTGGGAGCAATACCTTGATTGGGGTTCGACATTCTCTGTTGACTCTGTTGTGTATAGCGATATCTTCCGTCACTCTAAATTTGTGGCATATCGTGTAAAGGATGCCATTGCCGACTATTTCAACGAAAAACATGGCCGTCGTCCTTCGGTTCGTCTCAACAACCCGGACCTCGTTTTCCACATACATATTGCCGGCGAGGATTGTACTCTCGCTTTTGACAGTTCGGGCGAATCGTTGCATCGTCGCGGCTACCGTGTCGAAACAGGTGCTGCTCCTATCAACGAGGTGCTTGCTGCCGGTATGATTATGCTTACAGGTTGGGCCGGTGAATGTGACCTTATCGACCCTATGTGTGGCTCAGGTACAATTCCCATTGAGGCTGCACTCATAGCACGCAATATAGCTCCGGGTGTGTTCCGTCAGGGTTATGCCTTCGAGAAATGGAAGGATTTCGACAGCGAACTGTTCCGCTCTATATATGAAGACGATTCGGCTGAACGCGAATTCAAGCATAAGATATATGGCTACGATGTCGATGGCAAAATGGTTGCTTGTGCGCGTCGTAATGTGAAATCGGCTATGATGGGCGACATCATTGAAATTGAATGTCGCGACATCAAGGATTTTGTTGAGCCTGCCGAGCGCGCAATGATGATTGTGAACCCTCCATACGGCGAGCGTCTTGTACTTGAGAATCTGTTGAATGTATATAAAGAACTCGGCTCGCGCCTGAAACACTCTTTCCAGGGTAATGAGGCTTGGGTTATCAGCAGCAGCTACGACTGTTTCGACTCTATTGGTCTTAAGGCTTCGGCACGTATTCCTTTGTACAATGGTGACCTCGATTGCGAGTTCCGCAAGTATGAACTGTTCCAGGGTAAATATAAGGGCTTCCGCGATGAGGGTAATGCCTTGAAGAAGGATTTTGCTCCGCTCAAACGTAAGTCGCGCCTGACAGGTGCTGACGGTGAGCAGCGTCCTCCACGCAACAAGGAACGTGAGGCCGACAGCTTCTCAAGCGAGATAGACAGCGATTCAATGCGTCGTCGTCGTGAATTGGAGTCATACTTCAATACTTATAAATCGCGCAAGGAGGTACAGCGTAAGAACAACAATGACGAGCGTCGCGAACAGCGTAATGACGAACGTCCACGCAGAAATGAGGAACGCCCACGTCGTAACGAAGGTGCGCCTCGTGGCGAATACCGCTCGGGAGCACGCGACAGAAGAAAAGACGATGCACGTCCATACTCACGCGGTGGTAAGCCTGAGGCACGCGGCAACAAGCCTGCCAAGAAGGAATATGGTCGCAAGACAGGTGATTTCAAACCGTTGCGTGGCGGAAAAAGAGGTAAGAATCAATAATAGCTAAATAATCATGACTATGAAAATATTGCTTTTAGGTAGCGGTGGCCGTGAACATGCTCTTGCATGGAAAATCGCTCAAAGTCCAAAGGTCGAGAAATTGTATATCGCACCGGGTAATGCCGGAACAAAAGAGGTGGGTGAAAATGTCAACATCAAAGTTACCGATTTTGACGCTATCGCTGAATTTGTTCTTGCGAATGGTGTAAGTATGGTTGTTGTTGGTCCTGAAGACCCATTGGTAAAGGGTGTGTACGACTATTTCCAGGCTGACGAACGTTTGAAGAATATCGCTGTCATAGGCCCTACAAAGGGTGCTGCGGAACTTGAGGGAAGCAAGAACTTTGCTAAGGAGTTCATGCAGCGCCACTCAATTCCTACTGCTGCATACAAGGCATTTACTGCTGCCGAAAAAGAAGAGGCATACCGTTTCCTTGAGGGCTTGAAGGCTCCTTATGTGTTGAAGGCTGATGGTCTTTGTGCAGGTAAGGGCGTGCTTATCCTCCCGACACTTGAAGAGGCAAAGAAGAGCCTCGACGAGATGCTCGACGGTATGTTCGGCGACTCTTCGGCTACTGTTGTCATTGAGGAATTCCTCGATGGTATCGAGTGTTCGGTATTCGTGCTTACCGACGGCAAGGATTATGTAATCCTCCCCGAGGCTAAGGACTACAAGCGAATTGGCGAGGGTAATACTGGTTTGAACACCGGTGGTATGGGTTCTATTTCTCCTGTGCCTTTTGCAACACCCGAATGGATGAAGAAGGTTGAGGACAGAATCATCAAACCAACTGTCGATGGTCTTGTAAAGGATAACCTGCTTTATAAAGGTTTTATCTTCTTCGGTCTTATCAATGTCGAGGGCGAGCCAATGGTTATTGAGTACAATGTACGCATGGGTGACCCTGAAACAGAATCTGTGATGTTGCGTTTGAAGAGCGACATCGTTGAACTGTTTGAAAAGGTTGCTGCAGGTACTCTTGCCGGTACAACAGTTGAGTTTGATGAGAGAACTGCTGTTTGTGTTATGCTCGTTTCAGGCGGTTATCCCGAGGAATACGAGAAGGGCTTTGTCATGACAGGCTTCGAGAATGTAAAGGATAGCATTCTTTTCCACGCAGGAACAGCCGAGAAGGACGGTAATGTGGTTACAGCCGGCGGTCGTGTGATTGCTGCTGTTTCATATGGCGCAACACGTGCCGAGGCTCTCGAGAAATCTTTCCGCTCGGCAAATGCAATCAATTACGAGAAGAAATACTTTAGAGGAGATATAGGCTTTGATTTACAATAAATCGTTGCAGAGGCGTTTCGTGTCAGGCAGGTTCACTCCGCTGATACTTCTTGGCGTGTCGGTGTTGATGTGGCTCGTCGGGATATTCGTTGACCGCCCTGTAAATGATGCCTGTATATATGGTTTACAAATAGGGAACGTGGTGTCAAGAGGCATCACGTTCGCTTGTTTTGCGTTGGCTACGGCAATGATGTCATCTTGGTATATATTCGACCGTCGCATACGCTGGTTCCTGCCGCTTACATTCTTCTTGTCAAGCGTGTCGCTGTTTGTTCATGGAGCTGTTGAGCCTTCATTCTCATTGCTCCTTGTGCAACTTGTGCTGTATCGCCTTTTCTTGTGTAATCAAGGCGAGGATAACCGTTACGGCCTGTTTACGGCGTTTATGTTGTTGGGGTTGGCTGCAATTATTGTACCTTCTTGTATAATGTTGCTTTTCCCGTTTGTTCTGTATGTCGTAATGATGTCTTTGGTGCGTGTAAAGGAACTGTTCGCAATACTGCTTGGCCTGCTTACCCCTTACTGGTTCTTGTTCGCCATTGGTTACATATTTCCCGACATGAAGTTGCTGAACGGAGCGGAAGCGGCTCCTTGGGGTTATATTGCATCGGCCATGTTGCAAATGCCGACATTGTACGATACTCTGATAATCATTGTCGAACTGTTGGTGGCGATACCGTTTTTGCTTTTCCTTTACAATTCGTCATCTCCGGGCAAGCCTGTTCTTCGAAAAAGATTGCGCTTCTTTGCTTTATTTAACCTGTATCTTATATTGTTGTCGTTATTATACAACCACGACTTTGTTCTTTATTATGTGTGGAGCCTGCCTGCAATGGGTGTGATGCTTACATATATCTTCTCTTTGAACATCACAAGGCTGTCAAGGTTCTACTTTGTGGCTTTGAGTCTGTTGTGGTTGGCTTTTATTCCTTTTAGCTTATGGTTGAGACACTTGTAGAATTCTTTAAGGATTATGGCTATTGGGGTATGGGAGTATTCGCATTCCTCTCCGGAACAATTGTCCCGATAGCAAGCGAGGTGCTTATGCTCTTCTTCCTTGGTATAGGGCTTGATGCTGTGGGGGTAACGCTTGCTGCAACATTGGGTAATACCTTGGGCGGCGTTACATGTTTTGCTTTAGGCTTGCTTGTGAAAAAGGAGTGGCTGATGCGCTTCTTTAGGATATCGGAAAAACAGATGGCACGTGCCGACCGCATAATTGAGAAGTATGGTTTTTGGGCTGCAGGTCTTTCGTTTCTGCCGGCAATAGGAGAGGTTATTCTGATGCTCCTTGGTATCTTGCGTGCCAACAAGGCGAAAGTGATAGTTGTAATGGCTGTCGGAAAGTTTATAAGATACGCATTGCTTACTGCGTCGTATGTCGGTCTGACATCTTTAATATGATGCTGAAGATTTTATTCCCTCTTTATCGAGCATAGAAACAATACGGTCGAGCTCTTCGTGTGTAGCCTTCAGTAATCCCTCTTGTGGGGTTTCGCGGTCTATGGTGTATATCATCACCTCACGCGGAGCAATTGCCTTGACAGCTTCAATCCATGGGAGTACATATCCGTCGCCGGTGTTGTTTACGTCAGTGCCATTGACTGTACCTTTCATGAACATTGTCTGTATTATGGCTTTACCGTTGAAAGCCTTCATGCGTTCAATAATCTCATCGAGGTTGTATTTCCCTGTCGGGCGGTCAACGAACGATATGTAGTCGTTGTTGACAGTGTCGAGTTTCAGAATGTTGTTATCGACTTTCTCAAGTGCATCAAAGACGCTCTTTCTTGTGATAAGAGTGGCGTTTGTCAGTACGCTTATCTTTGCCTCGGGGCAATATCTGTTGCGCAGGTCTATGGTGTCGTCGATTATGGCGCCGAATTCGGGGTGAATGGTCGGCTCTCCGTTGCCTGCAAAGGTCAGTACGTCGGGAAATTCATTCTGCCCGGCCATCTCCTTCAGTTTCTTTTCGAGCGCCTTTGCTACCTCTTCGCGTGTCGGGAGGCTCTTCTTTGTGCGGTGTGTAGCGTTGAATCCACATTCGCAGTACAGGCAGTCGAATGTGCATACCTTTCCGTCATCGGGTAACAGGTTTATACCCAATGATATTCCAAGACGGCGGCTTTTTATTGGACCGAATATCGGTGAAGGAAATGTTATTGTTGCCATGGCTGTGTAATGACAATGTTACTTTCTGCCAAAGTCGGCAGGAATCTCACCCCATTTGTCGGTTTCCCATTTCAGGAGTGGAGTGGTGTAGCTGTTCTCTCTGAGCCACTTTTCGGCACGCTCGATATATTTGAACAACTCTTCGCTCTTATTGTTTCGGGGGAGCTTTGTCTTGCATTGCTTGCCTTTTACCCACAATAGCGCGTTGCGACTGTCGGAATATATGGGCAGCTCTATTCCTTTTTGTTTCAAAAGTGCCAGACCATGTACTATGGCAAGGAATTCTCCGATGTTGTTGGTGCCGAACATCGGGCCAAAGTGGAATACTTCCTCTCCTGTGCCGATATACACACCTCTGTACTCCATCATTCCCGGGTTTCCGCTGCAAGCCGCATCAACGGCAAGAGCATTGCGTCTGATTTCGCGTGGATAGCTGTCGGGAGAAACTTTTACCTTCTCTTTCTTCTCTCCTTGTCCTATGTAGTCGTGTGGCGAAGATGAATATGCCCTCTCGGCCTCCTCAAGGGTGTCGAACGACTTGTAAAGAGCCTGCTTCACGCCCTTAATCTGCTCCTGGCACTCGTCCCAGCTCTTGTATATGCCGGGAACGAGACCGCTCCATACTACATAGAAACGTTTTTTTGCCATACGACAGTTTGAGATTACATTCTTTCAGGTACTTCAATACCAAGCAGGCTCATGGCTGTCTTGATAACCTTGCCTACATTGTGTGTGAGCAGGATACGGAACGATTTTGTTGCCTCGTTCTCCTCCTTGAGTATGCTGAAATCGTGGTAGAACTGGTTGTACTCTTTCGCAAGCTCATAAGCGTAGTTTGCTATACCCGATGGTGAATAGTCGCAGCCTGCCTGTTTTGCTATTGCAGGGAAGTCGTTCAGCATGCGTATGATAGCACACTCCTTCTCGCTTACGCTTTCGGGACGGGCTGTGCTTCTTATTACACCGGCTTCTGTTGCTTTACGCTCTATAGAACGTGTTCTTGCGTATGTGTACTGTATGAATGGGCCTGTGTTGCCGTTGAAATCGATTGATTCTTTAGGGTTGAAGAGCATGTTCTTGCGTGCATCGACCTTTAGCATGAAGTACTTCAATGCGCCGAGTCCGATGATACGGTTGATTTCGGCCTTCTCCTCGCTTGTGAGGTCGTTGAGCTTGTTGCCGAGCTCTTCCGATGTCTCGCGTGCGGTGTTAATCATCTCGTCCATAAGGTCATCTGCGTCAACAACAGTTCCCTCGCGGCTCTTCATCTTGCCCTCAGGCAACTCAACCATTCCGTATGAGAAGTGTACAAGGCCTTTACCCCAAGAGAAACCGAGCTTGTCGAGCAATAGTGACAATACCTGGAAGTGGTAGTTCTGTTCGTTACCCACAACATATACCATCTTGTCAATCGGGTAATCGCGGAAACGTAGCTGTGCAGTACCAATGTCCTGTGTCATATAAACCGATGTACCGTCGCTACGTAGCAACAGTTTCTCGTCAAGTCCGTCGTTTGTAAGGTCGGCCCAAACAGACTCGTCATCTCTACGGTAGAAAATGCCTTTTTCCAATCCGCCAAGAACGGTTTCTTTACCGACGAGGTATGTGTCGCTCTCGTAGTATATCTTGTCAAAGCCTACTCCCAAACGCTTGTATGTCTCGTCGAAGCCCTCGTAAACCCAGTTGTTCATCTTCTCCCAAAGAGCACGAACCTCCTTGTCGCCTGCTTCCCATTTTACAAGCATTTCGCGAGCCTCGGCCATGAGTGGTGATGCTGCTTCAGCCTCCTCCTTGCTCATGCCTTTTGCCATGAGTTCGTTCAATTCGGCTTTATAGTGCTTGTCGAATGCAACATAATAGTCACCAATCAGGTGGTCGCCCTTCTTGCCGCTGCTTGCAGGTGTCTCACCCTCGCCCCACTTTTGCCATGCAAGCATAGACTTGCAGATGTGAATACCGCGGTCATTGACAATGTTTGTCTTTACAACCTTGTTTCCGTTAGCCTCAATGATGTTTGAAAGAGCATAACCGAGCAGGTTGTTGCGTATGTGTCCCAAGTGAAGCGGTTTGTTGGTGTTAGGAGAAGAGTATTCTACCATTACAAGAGGAGAATTCTCTGTTACAGGTGTTATACCCCATTTCTCGTCATTGTCGATTTCGTTGAGCAAATCTACCCAATAGCTCGGTGAAATAGCCAAATTCAGGAAACCTTTAACCACGTTGAACGATGAAATTGACGCTATGTTGTTTTTCAGATATTCGCCAATCTCCTGTGCTGTCTCTTCAGGACGTTTCTTTGAAAGGGCAAGGAAAGGGAATACAACGACTGTATAATCACCCTCGAATTCCTTACGTGTCTTCTGCAACTGAATTTTTTCGGCGCTGAAATCGGCGCCGTAAAGGTTTTTGATAGCCTCTACAACGCTTTGTACCAAAGTTGTTTCGATATTCATTTTATATGTCTTTTTGTTTGTTTTCTACCTGTTTTTTAAACTAACTGCAAAGTTAATCATAAGCGAGCGAAATACAAAGCTAAAAGCTTTGATATTTCACAGCGAGCGTTGATTAACTTCGCGGCTTTGCCGCAAAGTTGAGTGGAGTGAAATTCCATTTCACAGCGAGCGTTGATTAACTTCGCGGCTTTGCCGCAAAGTTGAGTGGAGTGAAATTCCATTTCACGGCGAGCGTTGATTAACTTCGCGGCTTTGCCGCAAAGTTGGGTGGAGTGAAATCATTTCACGGCGAGCGTTGATTAACTTCGCGGCTTGCCGCAAAGTTGGGTGGAGTGAAACTGAAAGCTAAAGCTTTGATATTTGGTTTGTGAGCGTGAATTGTTATAGAAATTTAAATAATTTGCTTAATTGGCTTTTTGGAAACTCAAAACCGTTACTTTGTATTATCTTTGCAACGGATTGCCTGGGATAGCTATGCGTCCTTGAACCTGTAAATTGATTTACCTTTGGTTTGCAGGTGTTGCCCGGGCAGTAAAAATCAGTTCTAAAACAAAATCATGGATAGAATACCGGTAGTTACGAAAAATCTTCTGGCCATAAATGTCGTTATGTTCCTGGCCTTGCTTGTCGCAGAAAAGAATGGGATAGACCTGAATCATTTATTGGGTCTGCACTTCTTCATGTCCGACTCGTTCCACCCATATCAGTTGTTTACCTACATGTTCATGCATGCAGGCTTCTCACATCTGTTCTTCAATATGTTCGCTCTTTTCATGTTCGGACGTACATTGGAGTATGTATGGGGTGCAAAGCGCTTTCTTATATTCTATATCTTGGCAGGAGTGGGTGCAGGAGTTGTTCAGGAGGCTGTCGGAGCGGTACGCTATTTCTCCATCGCCGACGGCATGAATGCCGATGCGGTAAGAATTGTCTTGGAAGAAGGTGCTTTAGCTCTGCAACAGAATATGAATTTTGTCGAAGGCTCTATGGCAAAGCTTAATGTCGTGCTGAACACACCGACAGTGGGTGCTTCGGGTGCAATATATGCCATCTTGCTTGGTTTTGGCATGCTCTTCCCTAACGAGAGAATGTATGTATTCCCAATCCCGTTCCCTATAAAAGCGAAGTTCTTTGTGATAGGCTATGCTGTTATTGAACTTTATATGGGTACAGTGGGAACACCTGACGGTGTGGCGCATTTCGCCCATCTTGGCGGTATGCTCTTCGGTCTTATACTTATACTTTTGTGGCGCAAGAAGGGTGAGATAGGAGGACCTTATGTTTAAGAATGTCTTGCATAAAATAAAATTGCAGAACATCGTTGGCAAGTATATAATTGCAAACGTTGCAGTGTATATAATTGTCGTTTTAATCGGTGTTTTTTCGGTATTGTTCAATGTTGCCGACTTGGGTAAAACGGTTGTCGGCTATCTTGAACTGCCGTCATCTCTGTCGCTCTTTGTGCAGCGTCCTTGGACTATATTCACATATATGTTCCTGCATGAGAATGTGATGCATATTCTTTGGAACATGGTTGCCCTCTATTTCTTCGGGCGCATATTCCTCGATTTGTATTCGGTGCGTCATTTCGTGGGGACATACATTCTGGGTGGCCTGTTCGGTGGTCTGGTGTATATGCTGTCTTTCAACCTCTTCCCCTATTTTGCATCTTACGTTGATAACTCATTCCTTGTTGGTGCGTCAGCGTCTGTGCTGGCTATTGTTGTTGCGTCGGCTGTGCGTAACCCCGCTTATAGGATAAATCTGCTACTTTTCGGCAGTGTGAAACTCTCTTCGTTTGCCTTGGTGACGGTTGCAATATCGTTCTTTATGCTTGCAGGGAATAACGCCGGGGGAAACTTTGCTCATCTTGGTGGTGCTGCGGCAGGTTGGCTGGTTGCCTATATGCTGAACAAGGGTGTTGACATTACGGCAGTAGTGAACAAACCGATAGATTGGGTTACAATGCTTTTTGGAAAGAGAAAGCTATCTCGTAAGCGTAAACCCAAATTCAAATATACTGCAGGTGGACGTAGTGCCGATTATGAATATAACGCTAACAAGAAGGCTGCAGCAGCTGAGATTGACAGAATTCTTGAGAAAATCAAGAAAGGCGGTTACTCTTCTTTGAGCGAAGATGAAAAGAAACGCCTCTTTGATGCTTCGAAATAGTTCATGGTTATGACCTTGACAGGCTTTTGTATAAGCAGGTGCTGTAGTGCCTGCTTTTTGCTTTTTATATGCTTGAAGTATATTTTTATTAATGTATGCGTATAAAAACATGACAAAAAGCTGATGTTTTGAGAAAAAAACATTATATTTGCGCGATTTTGACAAAAGAAACAGAATAAATCACAATAAAATTTAATAAAAATGCAGAACAAAGGATTTGTAAAAGTATTCGCAACACTGCTGACACTTGTTTGTTTGTTCTACTTGTCATTCTCGGTTGTGACAGGCTATCATGCCCGTAAGGCCGAAGAGTGTCCCCAGGGTAGCAAACACTACATGGATTCTATGCAGCACAAGAATGTTTGGCTTGGAATCTACTCTTTGCAACAGTGCCGCGAATTGGAGATTGGTCTTGGTTTGGACCTTAAGGGTGGTATGTATGTCATGATGGAAGTTTCTGTTCCCGACATTGTAAAGGCTTTGTCAGGCAACAAGGAAGATGCTAACTTCAAGACAGCATTGGATAATGCACGTCAGGCAACTGCCAATGGTGGTGATTATATTACTGCTTTCATTAACGAATATCATAAAGTGGCTCCGGGCAGCAGTTTGGCTTCGCTTTTTGCAACATTCGACTTGAAAGACAAAATCTCTCAGAACTCAACAGACAAGGAAGTTGAAGAGGTTTTGCGTAGCGAGGTAAAGGCTGCCGTTGACAACTCATACAATGTATTGCGTTCACGTATCGACCGTTTCGGTGTCGTTCAACCAAACATTCAGGCTGTCGAGGGTGGTATGGGACGTATCATGATTGAGCTTCCTGGTGTTAAAGAGCCTGAGCGTGTACGTAAATTGTTGCAGGGTTCGGCAAATCTCGAATTCTGGGAAACATACAGCCTTGATGAAATTTCAAAGGTTGTTTATCCTGCATTGCAGGACCTTGATGCAAAATTGGCTACTGAAGAGGTTACCAATCCTTTGACATCACGCCTTATCAACCTCAACAGCTCATATTGTACTGTTGGTGCCGCTCACTACAACGACACAGCTGCAATCAACAAGATGCTTGCAAGCAACGAGGCTAAGTTGACTCTTCCAAGAGATCTTCGCCTTATGTGGAGCGTTGATGCTTATGAGGGTGACTCAACAAGAACAATTTTCGAACTCAACGCAATTAAAATTACAGAGCGTAACGGACATGCTCCTGTTGAAGGCGATGTGATTTCTGACGCAACCGCTGGTTTCGACAACAATGGTGCTCCATGCGTTGATATGCAGATGAACGTTGAGGGTTCAAGAAAATGGGCCGCTTTGACAAAGAAGAATATTCATCGTGCAATCGCTATCGTTCTTGATGGTTATGTTTACAGTGCACCTATGGTTCAGTCTGAAATCACTGGTGGTCGTTCACAGATAACAGGTAACTTTACAATTGAGGCTACTCAGGACTTGGCTAACGTGCTCCGTTCTGGTAAGATGGCGGCTCCTGTACGCATTATACAGGAAGAAATCGTAGGTCCTTCACTTGGTCAGAAGTCTATTGAGCAGGGCGTTGTTTCGTTTATCGTTGCATTTGTTCTCCTTATGATATATATGTGCGCGATATACGGTATCGTTCCGGGTTCAATCGCAAACCTCGCATTGTTGCTCAACCTGTTCTTTACAATGGGTATCCTTGCGTCGTTCCAGGCTGCATTGACAATGTCTGGTATCGCAGGTATCGTTCTTACTCTTGGTATGGCAGTCGATGCTAACGTGCTTATCTACGAGCGTGCAAAAGAAGAGTTGCGTGCAGGTAAGAATGTCCGTCTTGCACTTACTGACGGTTACAAGAACGCTTTCTCGGCAATTATAGACTCAAACGTAACATCAATCATAACAGGTATTATCCTGTTCAACTTCGGTACAGGTCCAATCAAAGGCTTTGCTACAACTCTTATCATCGGTCTGTTGTGTTCATTCTTTACAGCAGTGTTCGTGACACGTGTTATCTATGAGCACTTCATGGGCAAGGGCAAGTTGCAGAACCTTACATTCACAACAAAGCTCTCAAGAAACCTTATGAGAGAGCCTAAGTTCAACTTCATCGGTGCTTCAAAGAAGACTGCTATCGTATTCGGTATTGTTGTGGTTGCAATGATTTCATCATTTGTTTTCCGTGGCTTGAGCCAGAGTATCGACTTCACAGGTGGACGTAACTTTGTAGTTCAGTTTGAGAAACAGGTTGAGCCTGAAACTGTACGCGCTTTGTTGAAAGAGAAGATTACCGAGGATAACGTACAGGCAATTGCTTTGGGTACAGACGGTAAGACTATCCGTGTTACAACCAACTACATGATCAACGACACAGCAAAGGTTGCTGACGAAAGAATCACAGAGTTCCTCTACGATTCATTCATGGAAGGTGGCTTGTTGACAGAGGGCTTGTCTATTGATACTTTCCGCGATTATGACAACCACGAGGGCGGTTCAATCATCAGCTCACAGAAGGTTGGTCCAAGCATGGCCGAAGATATCCGCAACGGTGCTATCGTATCTGTGATACTTGCGCTTATTGCAATCTTCATCTACATTCTTGTACGTTTCCGCAATGTGGCATACAGCATCGGTTCAATCTTTGCACTTGGTATTGACGTGCTTATGATTATTGGTTGCTACTCATTGTTCCATGGTATTCTTCCTATGTCACTTGAGATTGACCAGACATTCATTGGTGCTATCTTGACTGCTATCGGTTACTCAATCAATGACAAGGTGGTTATCTTTGACCGTGTACGTGAGTTTGCTCACCTTTACCCAAAACGTAACAAGTTTGAGTTGTTCAACTCTTCACTCAATACAACATTGGCCCGTACAATCAATACATCTGTCAGCACCTTGATTGTGTTGCTCTGTATCTTTGTACTTGGTGGCGACAGCATCCGTAGCTTCTCATTCGCTATGATTCTTGGTGTTGTATTCGGTACATTGTCATCACTCTTTATTGCAGCTCCTGTAGCTTACAGTTTCTTGCGTAAGAAGTAATAAAGAATGATATATAAATAACAACAGAGCCGTTTGTTAACAAACGGCTCTGTTGTTATTTATGGCTTACAAGCATTTCAGGACACTCCTTATGTATATATATGCAAACTGACATTCAAGACATTTCTTGTTTGAACAATACGATTTGTTAAGATGCAGAAGCGCTTGTGAATCTCCTGCGCAGGCAGTTCTGACTCCGCGTTCTCTCCAACGCCTTACAATGCTGTTCTCTTCTGACTTTAAGGAGTGCAACAGTTCTTCGGCCTTGCCGCAGAGAGAGTACTCTCTTCTGTGTTTGCCATATACATATAATATGGGTGCAATGGCGTTTATTATAATCACATCCACTTGCTTCTGTTTCATTCTGCCATTGCCGCAGGTTTCTGTTCCGCCAAAGCAGAGGTGGTTATACCAATATCCATGCAAGGGTATGTCGATAAGCGCATATAAATCTTCAATTGTATTGCAGCTTGATATTGCCGACAAGCTGAACTTGCGACAGTGGTATATGGCTGCCAGCCTCGCTATGCGCAGATGCGGTGATGAAGAGCCGGCTTCCCATACCTTGCAGTCCATCTTTTTCAGTTTGAACTTGTTTTCAAGGAAACTGAATTCTCTTTTAAGCTCATTGAAGTAGTTGCTTTTTAAGGCAAAATTTCTGTAATAATAAGGAATACTTGCTTCATCAAGCAATCCTGCCTGGCCAAAGAATATGGCTTCGACCTGCATGTCGTTGTCGCGGTGTTTGCCAAGTGCATTAAAATCGATTGTGTTTGCCATTTCTTCGAACAGTTCGCTCTGTATGCCAAAACCGAAGCTTCTTATCATGGTCTTGAATAACACCTCATCCCATTTCTTGTCACATTTCTCATATATGTCCTGAATCTTCTTTGCCTTCTCTTCTATGCGCTCTACGAGCAGCCTTGACAGCATGCAGTGCAGTTTTACCTCTTCGAGCTGCGAAACGGCAATGGCGCATGGCAGGTTATCGCCTCTTTTTGTTACTACTCCGCAGATTTCGCTTTTAAGGCTTTCGGGGTATCCAAGGCATAGTTGCTGAATCTCCTCACCATGCTTGCGTAGCATTGAACAGTCGTTCTCCATCGTTACATGCAAAATGGTATTCTCCGTGCATTTTCTGTCGCATGAGATTTCCCGTTCCCAATCACTGCTTTTGCCATGCAGAACGACGTTGCCTGCCCATATCTGCTCGCCAATTTTTATTTTGGCATCGTTGAAGACTGTGCCGTTCCCGTTTTCGTGTCCGTGGTCTATTACGTGAATCTTTTCACCAGATGTTGTGCGTAGTCCTGTAAGTGGGAACAGTCTGTTTTTCCAAATGTAATAGATAAGCTTTTCCATATCAAACCGTTTTCTTGTGATAAAGATTTTTCTGCTTTTGTAATTCCACTACAAATAAAATATGTAAACCCGACAGATTTGTTGGATTCTGTCGGGTTTACTATTCTTTTTTAACAAAATTTTACAAAAGGACGCTTTGTGCATCATTTCGCTTTTTTATCACCGGG
This sequence comes from Bacteroidaceae bacterium, assembly GCA_017647225.1. GTDB lineage: Bacteria > Bacteroidota > Bacteroidia > Bacteroidales > Bacteroidaceae > HGM04593. The sequence goes on from JAGCLA010000036.1 coordinate 60,881, forward strand.
ATAGCTTATTCTTGTGTGATATATAGCCTTCAATCTCTTTTTGAAAATCTCCTTTATCGTATCCACATCTTGGAATGTGATAGGTGTCAGGCTCAATTCACCCTCCTGCAATTTGCCTGTAACGATTTTTTCCACAAGTGCGTCGATATTCTCGTCGGTATATTCCTTGATGCTGTGTGATGCAGCCTCCACACAATCGGCAAGCATCAGTATGCCTTGCTCTTTTGTTGTCGGTTTGTTGCCCGGGTATGTAAAGATGCTTTCATCTACCTCTTCACCGGGGTGAGCATTCTTGTATGTCGTATAGAAATATCCGGCTTTTGATGTGCCGTGGTGTGTGTTGATGAACTCCTTAATCTTCTTTGGCAGGTGTTCGTGTTCGGCGAGGCTCAAACCGTCGGTTACGTGCTTTATAATAGTCTTTGCACTCTCCTCTGATGACAGCTCGTCGTGTGGGTTTATGCCTCCGTTCTGGTTTTCGGTAAAGTATATAGGGTTGTTCATCTTTCCTATATCGTGGTATAGTGCGCCTGTACGCACTTCAAGGCTGTTTGCTCCCAATGCTCTGGCTGCTTCTGCTGCAAGGTTGCCAACCTGCATTGAATGTTGGAATGTGCCGGGAGCTTCCTGTGACATCTTCTGCAATAGCTTGCTGTTGAGGTTCGACAACTCAATCAGTGTTACATTCGATACAAAGCCGAATGTCTTTTCTACAATGAACATTAACGGGTAAATAAATAGCATCAAAATAGCGCTGACTGTGAAATACATATACATATTGTATTTCATCTTTGAGAAATCGGATTCCATAATCAGCTCATAACACATATATACAATAGCGTAAGTAACCAATGTTATGAATACGCAACGGAACATCTGTGAACGCGATGACAGTTCTTTTAAGCTTAATATGGCACTGATGCCGGCCACAATCTGCAACATCACAAACTCGTATGGCGAGCCCACCATTATAGAACACATCATTATGGTGGTGCAGTGTGTTATCAGTGCTGTGTTGTGGTCAATGAAAAGGCATAGCATCATTGGGATTATGGCAAAGGGGAAAATGAATACGCTTATGCCTCCATGTCCTACCGCAAAGCCTACAATGACCGGGAATATGGTTGCCGAAAGTATTGTGAAGATGAATTTGTTGTTGCTCTTTGCTATGTCGGGGCGATAGATATACAGGTAGCCTACAAGAATCATCATGCAGATGATGATGAACAGCACCTGCCCGATAAAGATGTTGAGTCTGCTGTCAAAGCTTTTTGTCGATTCAATTTCGTTCAGGATTGTAAAATATGTTTCCAATGTCCTGTACGAATTATTGTCGATGATGTCGCCCTTGTTTATTATGCGCTGGCCTTTTACGACCGCCCCAATGCGTGTTTCTATCTTTGAGAGTTTCCTGTTCTGCTCTTTTTCTGAAAGCTGTGTGTCGCACACATAGTTCGGTATGATAAATTTTTCGGTATCCATCGATGCCAACATTTCGCTTGTCAGTATGGTGTCGGCGCTTAACAGTGTCTCGAATGCTTCTGACACGCTGACAAAACGTCCTGCGTCCATGGTGATGGTGTCGCCGTTGTATGTGAAGTTGATTTCGTTGTTGTTCCTGCTTCTTATAGTTGTCGCATCGTCGTCCGAAACAATACCATCTTTGTATAGGGCGTCAAGGCAAAGTGCATATTCTTTCATCTCTTCGCCGGGGTACAATTTTCTGAACTCTTCGGCATTCAATCTGTCGTTGTATGTGAAGAATGGTCTGAAACTGTTCTTTATGCTGTCAGTCTCTTCTGCTATGGATTTTGCACTTTTCTTTACCACGAAGTCGAAATCGGCAATAATCTGCTCGTGATTCCAAGGGGTATTCGGTTCAAAGTTGTAGCTGGTATATTTCTCTCTTGGCATAAAATATACAATCATGCCGACGCATATTATTGCCAAGGTTATGTGCAGGACAATCTGTGTGTGTCTGCCAAAATATTTTTCAAGTCTGTTTCTCATCTTCAACTATTGTGTATTAATGTTTCAAATGTACGAAAAAATAATGAAATTCAATAATCTAATAACTAATCTTGCCAAAAAGCTGTTTGCTTTCTTCTTATTTATAACTTGCTCATATTATAAAAATTAACAAATTTATTTTGTCAACATCTTTTGTTGTAGTATTTTTGCGTAACATTATAAGCTATATTACCCTTATTGTGGTTGTATAGGTATGTTGCATTGTTTGATTTGATTATTCTAAAACATATTATGGAAAGAAGAGTAAGAGTACGTTTCGCACCGAGCCCTACAGGCCCATTGCATATCGGTGGTGTAAGAACAGCATTATATAACTATCTTTTTGCCCGTCAGCACGGCGGTGACTTGGTGTTCCGAATCGAGGATACCGATTCAAACCGTTTCGTTCCCGGTGCCGAGGATTATATTCTCGAGTCATTCCGTTGGCTTGGAATAAAATTTGACGAGGGTGTTTCATTCGGTGGAAATTATGGCCCTTATCGTCAGTCGGAGCGTCGTGACATATATAAGAAATATGTAAAGGTGTTGCTTGATAGCGGTAAGGCATACATGGCATTCGATACTCCTGAGGAACTTGAAGCCAAACGTGCAGAAATTGAAAATTTCCAGTATGATGCATCTACCCGTATGGCAATGCGCAACTCATTGTCAATGAGTGCCGACGAGGTACAGGCTCTTATCGACGCCGGACATCAGTATGTTGTTCGCTTCAAGGTAGAGCCGGGCGAAAAGGTTGTAGTCAATGACATTATACGTGGCTTGGTGACAATCGATTCCTCTATTCTTGACGACAAGGTGTTGTATAAGTCTGCAGATGAATTGCCGACATATCACCTCGCGAACATTGTCGATGACCATTTGATGGAAATCTCACATGTGATTCGTGGTGAGGAGTGGTTGCCTTCTGCACCTCTTCATGTGTTGCTGTATCGTGCTTTTGGTTGGGAGGATACAATGCCGCAGTTTGCACATCTTTCGCTTTTGCTTAAGCCCGAAGGTAACGGTAAACTCAGTAAGCGCGACGGCGACCGTCTCGGTTTTCCTGTCTTCCCGCTTGAATGGCATGACCCCAAGAGCGGTGCAATCTCTTCTGGTTTCCGCGAGAGCGACTACCTACCCGAAGCTGTGATAAACTTCTTGGCGTTGCTTGGCTGGAATCCGGGTGATGATGTCGAAATGATGTCTATGGATGACCTTGTTGCGAAGTTTGATCTTGCAAAGTGTAGCAAGGCCGGTGCCCGCTTTGATTATAAGAAAATGGTATGGTTCAACCATGAATATATCCTGAAGAAAGCCGACAGAGAGATTGCGGAAATCTTCATGCCTGTTGTTGAGGCGCATGGAATAAATACCTCTTTGGAATTTCTGGAGAAAATTGTTGCCTTGATGAAGGGACGTGTCAACTTCGTTCATGAGTTGTGGGATGCTTGCAACTTCTATTTTATAGCTCCTGCCGAGTATGATGAGAAGACTGCAAAGAAACGCTGGAAAGCCGATTCTGCCCAGAAGATGTCCGAGTTGGCCGACTTGCTTGAGTCGCTCGACGATTTCTCTATCGAGAATCAGGACAAGGTTGTCCATGAATGGATCGAGGCTAAGGGCTATGGCATGGGCGAGATTATGAATGCATTCCGTCTTGCGCTTGTTGGTGAGGGTAAAGGTCCTCAGATGTTCGATATCTCGGGCTTGATTGGTAAGGAAGAAACAATCGCACGCTTGCGTCGTGCAATAACCGTTCTTGGATAAAAAATGTACACATTAGGGATATTTCTATACATATTTGTAGTCAGGCTTGTGGCTCTTTTCGGTCACAAGAAAGCTAGGCTTAAACTTGCCGGCCACAAGCAGACTCTTGCTGTGCTTAAAGAGAATTTGAGGCCTGGCGAGAATTATGTATGGTTTCATGTGTCGTCGCGTGCCGGTTTTGAACAGAGCCGTCCTATGATAGAGCGCCTTCGCATGACGCATCCCGAATATCGTATAGTGCTGACGTTCTTTTCTCCTTCGGGGTATGATATGGCGAAGAATTATCAGCAGGCAGATGTCGTTTGTTTCTTGCCTTTTGATACACGTCGCAACATAAGGAAGTTCCTTGATTTGTTGCAGCCTAAAATGGTGTTTTTTATAAAATGTGAATTTTGGCTCAACTTCCTTACTGCACTCAAGGAGCGTTCGATACCTGTATATAGCATATCGGCGGTCTTCTCGAACAAACGTTCCATGCTGAGTGTGGCAGGTGCCCGTTTACGTCTTGCATTGCATTGCTTTACGCATATATTCGTGCAGGATGAAAAGTCGAAAGAGGTGCTGAAGACTATCGGTATCCATAATGTATCGGTTGTGGGCAATACTCGTTTTGACCGTGTTGTAAAGGTTTTTGAACAGGCGCATCAATTGCCTTTGCTCGAAGCTTTTGCAGAGGGTCGTCGAGTGTTTGTCGCAGGTGCTTCCGAAAGAGATGACGAGGCGGTGTTCATTCCATATTTCAATCGAAACAGGGATTGGAAACTGGTGATTGTTCCCAATAAATTCAACGATGAGCGTATAAAGGCTATTGAGAAACAGTATGCAGGCACTTGCGTACGTTACACACGTGCTACGATGGAAAATATACATAACGCAGACTGCGTGATAGTGGACTGCTTTGGTCTTTTGTCGAAAGTGTATAAGTATGGCGATATAGCGTTTGTCGGTGGAAGCTTCGGTAAGGGTGTCCACAATGTGCTGGAGGCGGCAGTCTATGGTGTGCCTGTGCTTATAGGGCCGGAAAACAACCGCTCTTGCGAGGCGCAGTCGTTGATGGCTTGCGGTGGAATTGTCGAGGCTCTTGATGCATACGACTTTGGCGAGAAAATCAAGGCTATTGCCGACGATGCCGATTACTCGGCGAGAATTGGTGTAACAGCTGGCAACTATGTTAAGAGGAACGCCGGTGTCACAGCGAAAATTTTTAATGAAATAGAAAGACAAAATATTTGAAAAACATAATTATAAACCTTTAATTTCTAAAATTATGCAGTATCTAACAAATGAAAAATTGGTGATTGTCGGCGCTGCCGGTATGATTGGTTCTAACATGGCACAGTCGGCTTTGATGATGGGCTTGACAACCAACCTTTGCCTCTATGATGTATTCTCTCCAGAGGGCGTTGCTGAGGAAATGCGTCAGAGCGGTTTCGACGGCGTGAACATCACAGCAACAACTGATGTTGCTGAGGCATTCAAAGATGCAAAATATATTATCTCTTCAGGTGGTGCTCCACGTAAGGAGGGTATGACACGTGAGGACCTTCTTGCAGGTAACTGTAAAATCGCAGAGGAACTCGGTAAGAACATCAAGACATATTGCCCTGATGTTAAGCACGTGGTAATCATCTTCAACCCAGCAGATTTGACAGGTCTTGTAACATTGTTGTATTCAGGTTTGAAACCAGGTCAGGTTACAACACTTGCTGGTCTTGACTCTACACGTTTGCAGAATGCGCTTGCCAAGAAGTTCGGTGTAATGATGAACGAAGTGACAGGTTGCGCAACATATGGTGGTCACGGTGAGCAGATGGCTGTATTCGGCAGCGCTGTTAAAATTGCCGGCAAGCCATTGACCGATATTATCGGTACAGCTGAGTTCCCAGAAGAGGAGTGGGAGCAGATGAAGAAAGATGTAACACAGGGTGGTGCAGCTATCATCAAACTCCGTGGCCGTTCTTCTTTCCAGAGCCCTTCATATCTCTCTGTTGAGATGATTCGTTCGGTTATGGGTGGCGAAACATTCCGTTATCCTGCAGGTACATACGTTTCTAACGAGAAGTACAACCACATCATGATGGCTATGGATACTACTCTCGATGCTAACGGTTGCTCATACAAGATGCCGGTAGGTACTCCTGAGGAGATCGCTAAGCTCGATGCAAGCTACGAGCACCTCTGCAAGATGCGTGACGAGCTCGTTACATTGAACATCGTTCCTGCTGTTTCTGAGTGGAACGCTATCAATCCTAACCTCTAATATAATATTAGGTGAAAATAATGGACAAGGAGCCCAGTTTAGGCTCCTTGTCTTTATTTATAGCAACAATATAGCAGTTGACCCGGATTTTATCCGTCAATGTCATCCCGACAGAGCGGAGCGACGAGGAATCTCTAAAAACGGTATTTGAGATATCTCACATACGTTGACTTTAGCCCCTTCGGGCGTCGATCTTCGATTCGATATGACAAAACGCTGTATTTTATATGTTTGGGTCAACATCTATATTATTACCTTATTTATAGTGCTGCAACTGCGATTTTTGCCCTGTTTGCGGGTGGTGGCACTTTTGTTCTTTGGCTCTTTTGAAGCTGCTTAATCAATTTTTTATGCAAAAAAAGGTGCAAATGTTTTGTTGATTAAGAAAATGTACCTAATTTTGCACCGCATTTTGTCTAAAGTGATAAATAATATAAACTAAATAAATAAAATAGGAAATGATTGTAGTACCTGTTAAAGAGGGCGAGAACATTGAAAGAGCTCTCAAGAAATTTAAGAGAAAATTCGAGAAGACCGGTGTAGTTAAGGAGTTGCGTGCTCGTCAGCAGTTTGACAAGCCTTCAGTTCTTAAGAGATTGAAGATGGAACACGCTATCTACGTTCAGAAACTTCGTGCTAACGAGGAATAATTTTCTGCGTTTTCTTGTTTTTTAATTTAATCTGATTTATATTCGTTGCCGTAAGATCTCTTTCGGCAACGAATATGTTTATAGACTCATTCATCGGGTTTTTGAGAGTTGAGAGGAACTACTCGGAGCATACGCTTAGGGCATATGCGCGCGATCTTAGGGCCTTTCGCGATTATCTCGCCTGTGTTGATGGGTCTTTGTCTTTTTTTGATGCTGACGTTGATCTTATGCGTGGGTGGGTGGCTTTGCTTATGGACGGCGGTGCTGCTCCGGCTTCGGTGTCGCGCAAGATGAGTGCTTTGCGTGCTTTTTATGACTTTTTGCGTTCTGAGGGGCATGTTTCTTCAAATCCGGCGCTTTTGTTGCAGGGGCCTAAAAAAAGAAAGAGGCTGCCTTCTTTTGTTAAAGAAGAAGATATGGATTGTCTGATAGACGAGGTCTCCTTCGGTAGTGGCTACGAGGCGTGCAGGGACAGAATGATAATTGTCTGCTTCTATTCTACCGGAATACGCTTGTCGGAACTGATAGGTCTTGATGTCTGTGATGTCGATATGCACCAGTCTGTGATTAAGGTTCTCGGCAAACGTAATAAGGAGCGTTTTGTTCCTTTCGGGAAAGAGATGAGGCAGGAATTGGAAGTCTATCTGGAGCAGCGTGCGACGGTGCAGTCTGCTTGCGAGGCCTTGTTTCTTTCTCGCGGCGGTGGCAGAATCTCCCGTTCGGCGGTGTATCGTCTGGTGCGCGAGAAACTGTCGGGAGTAACGTCTGTTAAGAAGAAAAGTCCGCACGTACTGCGTCACTCGTTCGCTACGGCTATGCTTAACAATAGTGCCGAATTGCTTGCGGTGAAGGAGCTTCTCGGGCATGAGCGGCTGGCGACAACGGAAGTCTATACCCATTTGACTTTTGAAGAATTGAAACAGTTTTATAATAAGGCTCATCCGAGAGCCTGTAGTGACTAACTTAAATATAGGAGGTTTAATTATGGTAACAAGAATTCAATCTGTTCATTTCGATGCATCACAACAGTTGGTGGAGTTTGTGGAGAAAAAAGTTGCTAAGCTTGAAAAGTTTTGCGAGGGTGCAACATCTCTTGAGGTGGCTATGAAATTGATTAAGCCTGAGACTGCGAACAATAAGGAGGTAGCGCTACGTCTTGCAACCGGCAACGGCGAAGTTTTTGCATCTAAGACAAGCGATACTTTTGAGGATGCTCTTCTGGGTGCAATTGATGCCATAAAGGTTCAGTTGGAGAAAAACAGGGCAAAATGATGTAATTTTCAAACTTTATTCGAAAAAAAAGTAGAAAAAGTTTTGTAGTTAAAAAAAAAGCCGTACATTTGCACTCGCTTTACAACAGTAACGGCGCCACAAATGTACGTTGCCTCTTTAGCTCAGTTGGCCAGAGCACGTGATTTGTAATCTCGGGGTCGTTGGTTCGAATCCGACAAGAGGCTCAACGTTAAGTGGGTGTTATTGGTAAAGTGGTCGCAAATGCGTTTTCTGAAATAGTGACAGAAATTAGGGCAAATTCCAGAGTGGCCAAATGGGGCAGACTGTAAATCTGCTGTCTTTCGACTTCGGTGGTTCGAATCCATCTTTGCCCACATGTGTTGAAAAAGGAGAATGCAAACCGGCTTTGATAGTGTGATTTTGAAATACTGTCTTTGTTAGTTTGCAAATTCTTTATGTAAACGTAATTGCGGAAGTAGCTCAGTTGATAGAGCATTAGCCTTCCAAGCTGAGGGTCGCGGGTTTGAGCCCCGTCTTCCGCTCTTTTTCAACGCTGTTATAGCTCAGTGGTAGAGCACTTCCTTGGTAAGGAAGAGGTCCCGAGTTCAAGTCTCGGTAACAGCTCTGGAGAAGAGCTTTCTTGTCTTAATAGGTCAAGAGAAACACATAAGAGAGAGATACAAATATTGGTAAATATATTGTTATAATTAAAGCTTAAAACTATGGCAAAAGAAAAATTTGAGCGTTCCAAACCACACG
>JAGCLA010000037.1 GCA_017647225.1 Bacteroidaceae bacterium
AACAGAGTTTAATTCCGGAGCGCCAAAAATTAAAAGGCAAGTTTAAGCGACAATGCCGGTTCGACCGAAGAATGTTGTTTACAACTTGTGAGCAAAGAACCGGCAGACTGTTCTTTCCGCGTGCCGAGTTCTTTGGTCCTTTCTGTCGCACAGAAAGGACATGAGAGTAAGACTACAAAAAGAATAAACGATAAGGTTGTAAGGTTAAAAGCTAAAGTGGAATAATCATTCATCGCTAAACGTTTTATTTTACTGCATAACTTAACCTTACAACTATTAACTTGTATTTTCTTCAAGTCTTTCTCTATGTACTTTTTGAAGCTGCAAAAAGTACCAAAAACGCCCGTAACACGTAAAAATCAGTCGTTTGCTCCTTTTGTTCATGAGTGCAAGCACATCACTCAGCCGTCGCAACCTTGTCACAGCAATCATGCCTGCCTTGGACAGGGTGCTGCGAAACTCGCTCCGCACGGCTATATGAAGAAAATCTATACCCGTGCTTTGCTCAAACAGTCCTCGCACAATGGCCTGTCCAAGGCAGTGATTTACGTTGTGATTTTATCGGTTACGGTTTTTCTTTGGAATTACCTTTGCGAACGATTAACGTTTAACGATTAGCGAGGAACGTGAGGCTGTTATGCTGAGCAAAGTGAACCAACGGTCGACGCCCGAAGGGGCTAAAGTCAACTTTGATTTTCGACGCCCGAAGGGGCTAAAGTCAAGCATCTGATTAAACGATATCTAAGATATCTACGTTGTTGATTTAACAGATCTTTCCTATCGTCAAGATGACAAGGTTAATTGGTTCTTTTTGCTCAGACGCACAGCCGAGGGCTTGTCTGAAAAATAACAAATGGTATTTGGGGTAACTGCTATATTGTTGCTATAAAAAACGTGGGATGCTTTAATGGCATCCCACGTTTTCTGTTATAATGTGTATTTTGGATTTTACTTAACCAATACCTTACATCCATTAATAATGTAAAGTCCCGGTTTGGTAATTTCTTTGATTCTGCGGCCTTGCAGGTCGTAGATTGCTTTTACCTCTTCGTTCTCAACTGTTACATCGTTGATGTCGGTTGTACCACTATAGTCAAGGCGGAATCCTTCAAAAGACGAAGATGAATTGCTGCCTTCTATCTTCAAGTAGGCCTTATTCGCATTGTTCTTGAAGTGTGTGTTACCTTCAGCACCACTCTCGTTCTTGTTCATTAGGGTCTTGTACATACCGACAGCATCATCTATGCTTGAAAGAATATAGTATGCATCGTTGGTGCCTCCTAAATAATCATCCCATAGTGTACCGCTGAACTCAAAATCGTTTTCCGAAATTGTGCTTACGCTTTCTCCGCCCTCTGTACTATAAACGAAGTCGTACTCTCCTTCCTCTCCTTCTATTATTACAGCTGTACGTGCAGGGATAACACCTGTAATCTCGTTCATGCTGAAGTATGCATCTTTAATAAAATTGGCTGTATATGCTTTTACTCCATCAGGGATTGCAACAGGGTAGTTGAGGTATAATGTTGAATAACCTGCAGCGCTTATTGTTAAAGTGTGCTTTACATCTTCAATATTTGCGACCTCATCAATAATCCATGTGGAAGCGTTGTTGGCTTCAGCTCCCCATCCTACAATAACGCTATAGTCTTCCTGCGCGTGCATTGGATCGCTGTTGCCGATTTGCAATTTTACCTGTCCGTCTGCTACGCCTGAAATTTTTACTTTTGCAGCCGAATTTGCATCACCCATATGTTCTGCGTTCTTTCCAAACGATTTTACATACAAGCCTGTATGCAAGTTCTTCATCTTGTATTCGCCTTCTATGTCGGTTTCCTCGAATTGGAATACAGCAAGTGGTACAAAATCAATCTCTTCTATAGCCTCATATTTCAAGTGATTCTGGTTGTAAGTCATATTTCCCCATAGCCAATGGCTTACTGTAATGTTTTCTCTGTTTGTGTGTACATATTTCCCTTTGCAATACTCGTCATTTGCTGTAGACTTTATTACATATAGTTTTGCAGGGTCAGCTGCGTTGTATTCAAGGTTAGCATTAGCAGCACGCAATGCTTTGTATGCAGTGTAGCAATCGTCGCAACTGCTACTTGCACTGCCGGCACTAACAAGTGTTGTTGCAGTTGTGTATGCTTCGCGGTAATTATTAACGCTTTCAGTTGTGTAAAGTCCTACGCTTGTACCGCAGTAGATGTTTGCCATTGTAGCCTTGACATCACTTAACTGGTAGAAACGTGCATTGTCGTTAGTGAATTCTGCATCAATAAACTTAAAGAGCGAACCACCATCAGTGTCTGGGTCATCGCTCCAGAATCCCATCTTATAGTCTTCACCACCATTGTTGCTGAAGTAGTTGCTACCATCGCGTGCTTGAATATTAAAGTAGCCGTCTGCGCGAGAGACGAACTTCCACTCATAGAAAGCCTTTTCACCTTTTTTAACAGCCCACACCTTTGCAGGCGAGTTGCCGGTATTATCGGCACTCAACACCTTGCCGTCGGCATTGAATGGGTGAATTGTTACACCATTTGTGCCACCCATAAAGTACCATGCCTGCCATGTCGTGTCGTTGGCTTTACCACCAACAGCAACCATATTGTCATTGTTGTCGTATCTCAAAACCTTTGATTCGTCATCAGCACGCTTGATGATAATCTTATATAGCACTGGGTTTTCCTCGTCGGTTGTCAAAACGACCGGTGATTTTGTGATTGGTGTATCTATTTGTGTGTTAAGCTCCATCCAGCAACTGTTGGCGGCAACTTCGGTATTATTTGTAACACGATTGAATGTTGCATCAGCTGTTAGCAGATAATTGTTTTCAGAGGTTCCAACTGTTGATTTTACAAAAGTACCACGCAAAACAGAGTTGTCGATAGAACTCTTTGCACCCTCTTCGTCCATGGTAATTGTAAGAGTGTAACTGCCTGCCGCTGCTTTGATAACAACAGGTGTGTTCTTTGCAAGTATATCACCTTCTGTTGCAACAGCGGTCATGTCGTAAAAACTGTTGCTTACAAATGTGACATCATATGCATCAACACCTGCTGGCAATACTACATTGAATGGCAAGCATAGTGTTGTCATACCACTTTCAGGAACTGTGAGTGCGTATTCTTCAACTTGTTCAATAGCTATTTTTGAGAATTTTGCACTTTTTTCATTTCCAAAAATATTCTTTTGAGATTCCCATACGTTCAAATGGTTATTGCCGCTATTAATGTTTTGTAATTTGTAGAGGCTTTCGCCGGCATCTACAAGCAGATAATAACCGGCATCTTCTGCATTGTCTGTACACAATATATGTCCCCATTGACTTAAATTTTGTGGAGCTTTAACATATAAGCCTTGAGCTTGCAAAGTGTAGCCATCGTCATGGGGAATGATTGTGAAGTATTTGTCAGCCTCTGCTGATGCTGTGTATGTTCCCTTGGCTATAAGTTTGTAACCTGTACTATGTGGGTTGTCGGTGGCATCAGTATTGTATGCGACGAAAACATCTCTGGCTTCTTCATTTTCAAATAAATGCTCACCATTGTCATCCATATAAGTCTTTGCTTGTAACTTATACACTCCATTGAGAATCTTATTCTTTTTTGTGTTGAGTGCGGTATACAATGGCTCAAGAGTATTGTATGCAGCTTGTAGTTGCTCGGCAGTAGCATCATAGTTGTAGTAGTACAATGCATCTGCCATGTTGTCGTAAACATTCTCTACATCTGTAGCTGTTACACCGGCAAGGTTTTTGTATTTCTTTACAACCTCGGCTGTTGATGTAAGCTTGAAGAGGTCAAACTCCGCCATTGAATATGCTTTGTGACCACTATGGGAGAGGTCTCGATATGTGTCATCGACCATGAAACGCAAATACTTATAACCCTTTACCTCGAATACTGGAGAGTTGTATGTTTCAAGAGATGGTTTAGGAAGGTCTTTGAGAATAGCTATTGTTTCATATTCACCATCAATTGTAGCACAACCTGAAACTGTTATCTGTTTGGGCTTTTCATGATTGCTGGTGTTATTACGTGTTACATAAGAGAAAGAAAAATTAGTCAAAGAAGGTTCCTCGCCCAAATAAACACGCAAATAGTGATGCAAACCGTCGGCACTGTTTTTTTCCCAAGTCGTGTGTATGTAAGAGTCGTTGTTGTTGTCGAGCAGGTTGCCAATTGTTCCCTCGCGAATTTCGGCATTACTATATATATAATAGTTTTCACCAACTGTTGTTGAGAGTGTTATAGCCGACTTTTTGCCTGTCGGGTCAATTGTTGCAACTTCGGCAGTCAAAACCTTGGTCAAGTCTATCAACTCACCAAGGGCACGCAGTTCGTCCTCTTTCTCATTGTTGGCAACCCTATGCAATACTGTATTTCCTGTATTGTAAAGAGCATTGTCCTGTACTTTATAATTTTCGTTACCATCTTCAACTGTTATACTGAACAAATTTGTACAACCACTGAAAGGGTTGTTCTCTTTTAATGACTCAACACTTATGTTAAGGCTAATGCCTGTAGGGATAGCTGCCGAAAAAGCAGAAATGTCGTTTAACGTGCAATCTCTTGTGTTTGTTGCTGTCTGGCCGTTTCCGTTGTCTATATTTATGGTAACATTGTTATCCTTGTATATAATAGTTGCTGTAAACTCTGTGTCTGCAACTGCTTTGCAATTCTCGATAGTGACCTTCTCGTCATCATTTGAATTGTTGACTTTTATTACAAAACTACCATCTTTTGACAAATAGAATTGGAAACCGCCCTGGTATGCCGGCGACAGTGGGTTTTCACCTGTTGCAAACAAACCAGATCCCCATTGGTTATAGGTGCTGCCATTTGTTATACCTTTTACAATAACTTTGAAACCATCAGACGCTTTAATTGGACTTTCAAGATTGTAAACTGTGTAGTCTTCGGCATTCTCTCTGCCGTTTCCAGGTGCGATGGTTCCTGTCATTGTGCCGCTAAGGAGTGATTTTTCACTCAAGAACTCTATAGACTTTGGCAGCTCTATCGACCACAAATCCTTATTGTTATTAAAAAGGTTGTCGTCGAAACCGACGATTTTCAAATTTTCGCCAAGAATGTTTACAGTCTCTGGAATAACAAGGTCGTGATTGCCGCTTTGGCGAACCTTTGTAAGTATCACCACATCAGAGGAAACTGTTCTTGCAATAGTAGCTCTTGATTCGGTGCGGTATTCAAACTCCCAACCGTCTATTTCAAGGAACTTACGGAACTTTGCTGTGTAGGTAGCGTCCTCACGGGCATACATTGTGTGCTCCAAGTTCTCTGTTACCAAGCGGCCATACTGGTCGTACCAACCAAGAAACTCTGCATCCTCGCTTGCCTTTGTTGCACGCAAGTAGAAAGGAACGCCTTTAGTAACATTCCACTCTGTGCTGGTAGAGCCATCAGGTGTCTCATCAGTCCAAACCTCAACTGTTCCCCAGTCGTTGTTGTTGCTCTCGACTTTAATGTTGGCCGCCTTGTCCGATTTGTCTGTTACGTTGATTATAATTTCGTAAACAGGACGAACAGAAGCGTCTTTAGCACCTCTTCCTGAAGGGTTGCTGTTGTTGTCCCAAGCTCCGTCGAAACGCAAACGCATGTGGGTAATACCCAAAGGCATGTCGTATGGCAATAGGACATTTATCTTGTTTGAGCAAACAGCTGTGTTCGCAGCACCGTTTGTACCTACCTCTTTAAGTAGTTCGCCTTCGTCGTTAAAGTCGCCATCGGCATTAAGGTCAATGAATGCACGGAAATAACAATACTTCAAACCGTCGCTGCCGCCATTGTTGTATTCAACATCAAAACTTGCACCCTGTGGTACATTTATAATCTGTGGAATTGTGTTGAATATTTCGGTTGGTGCTGTAGTTGTTTCAAAGATTGTCTCTGCCTCGCGATTGTAGTATGCGAATGTCAGGTTATGGATAAACTGTGCATAACTTGCAATATCGCCACTTAAAGAGCCGTTGCATGCAACTACCCCCCATTTGTCCTGAATGAAGTTTGCTGTGAAAGTTGCATCTTCTTTGCCGTAGTAGATGAACGGATTATTGTTACTTACCACCTCGCCATTAGCGTCGGTCCAATTGTTGAAATTGTAACCGGTGTTTGCTGTTGCTGTAATCTTTACGGCCTCGGTGTTGGTGATAGTGAGTTCGTTTGTACCTTCAATTGCAACAGTTCCATTTGCACCGGCTACGGCTGTTACTGTGCGTTCTTCTGTTATCTCTTCAACAAGTGCAAGGTCGAATGTGATAATTGTGTTGTCGCTGTATGTTACCTTTGCTGTTGTCTGTCCAATAACTGCATCTGCAGGTATTGTCACTTTGTTGCCGTTTGCTGTAAGTGTTTCGCCTTTGCCGTCAGCGTTAAGGTCAATATTTACGCTTGAAATTGTTACATTCTTGCCAATCTCAAGTGGTAGTTCAACCTCTTGTCCGCGATAAACCTCAGGAATAGCACCTTTCTTTGTGGCATTGGTTGTTACTCCCATCGGGAATATGTAGTTCTTCTCCTTGCCTGTTACACGACCGAAATATTTGCCAAAGGTCTCTTTTGCCTTTGCTGTAGCGGTCATGTCGCTTGGGATAGTTACTGTTGAATAGTTGTAGTTTGTGAAGTCAACAGTCCAAGGGTATTCAAAGCCGCTGTACCAACCACCACTGAACGAGCCGCCATTTGTCGTGAAGAACTTCTCCCAACGCTTGTAGTGGAAATCCTTGATAAGGCCGGCCCAGCAACGGTTTGAGTAGTCGTGAAGGTCGGTGTCGCCTTTAGACCAAACTGTTACCTGTGTACGTGCGTTCCATTCGAGCCATCTGCGGTCGTTTTCTGTTGTACCCTCAACCTCGTCTGCAATGTTGCGTGCAAGGCTTGTCCAACGTTCCAATTTGAAGTTCTCGTCGTAAGAGAGCATCTCATCGAGGTCAAGCATCAACTGTAAGTAGAGTTGGTAGAGACGAGTATATTCAGCGTCGTTGCCACGAGCAGCGTTGATAAGTGGCAATAACTGCGCCGCATAGTCAACCATTGCCTGGCGGACAACGTCGATAAAGTCGTAGTTGTAGTTTGCTGTACCGTCGGCTGTTGTTATAAGGTCGCTGATTGACGAAAGTTGGTCTGCAGCAAGGAGTACGTCCTGTGTATCCCAGTATATTGCCGAAGTACTCCAAGATGAAACGCTACCTACAGTCCAGTTAGGACGTGCGAGAATAACAGCCTCTGATGTACCCTGCTGGTCGGTAGGGCAAGCCCATACAGATTTCTTGAGGTTCTGCAAAGCAGAGAGTGCTTTATCGTTCTTTATTCCATAGCGTGAGTGAGAGTATTCTGCAAGCCATTCGTCTGCTGTCGGGCGGTTATTTGTATCCATCCAAGGAAGCTCAAAGAGCATGTCGTAAAGGATTGGGTTTGTCTCTGTTCCCTCTGGTGTTGCACCAATACCCTGACAGTTGTTTCCCTTTGCGATTGCACGGAAATAGTCGTTCATTGTGCTCTCCAAACGACCGTGCAATCCGCTACGGCCACCAAAGTTGTGAAGCATACAGAAAATATATGGACGGCTCTGGAAATAATCTGTGTTCCACTTTGCCTTACCTGGAGCATCAGAGAAAAGGTCAAGGCCGATGAAACGGTCGCCATAGCTACTCATCGCACTGAATGCACCGCTCTGTGGTACGCCTTGCCAGTACTGGATAATCCACTTTGGCTGTTCATCTACATTGTTCTTTGCCTTGTCCTCCTGGCTAACACCGTTGTAATAGTTGTCGAGCTCAACCATGATGTTTGGGTAGCAAGTTTCGTTGCTTACACCGCTGGGGAGTGAACCTTCGTGGAATGGGTCTATGCTGTATAGCTCCGACACACCCATCACCTCGTGCAAGTGCTTGTAGTAAACAGCAGCAAAAGTACGGTAGCTCTGAGTGTTTGGCTTTAGAATGTCGGGACGTGTGTAACCGCCGGCCCATGTACCGTTGTTCACAACATCGCCGCTGCTGAAACCGTTGATTGAGTAATTCACGATGCTGTTGGGAACCTGACCGCTGAAACCTGGGATAACAGGCTGCATACCAAGTTCACGCATACGCTGGAGCATGTTGCGACAAAGGTTTTCCTGGCGAGTGTACCACCAGTCGGGGTTACCGTTCATCGTTACATCGTTTGCGTTGATTGTGCCTCCCCAACCCTCAAGGTTGTTCATGGCAAACCAAGCAATGAAGCCCGGGCCTGCGATGTATGCGTTGATGTCGTTTTCGCTAACGCCAAGTTCACGCAGGAACTTGCGTGTAACAACGTCAAGACCAACAAGGTTCAACGGTGCGTTGATACCGTGCAGAGCCATCCAGTCAATCTCCTGCTGCCAACGTTCCCAAGTCCAGAAAGCCATTGAGTAGGAGAATGTACAGGTGTTGAAGTCGTAACGGTAGGTTGCATTACTTACATGCTTATCCTCACCGGCAGGAACAGGGAGGTTAATACTCACAAGGTCGGTTGTGAGGTTGTTCCATGTGAGGTTGATGTGTGCATGGTGGTTCAAGTACCAGTTGATACCTGTTGCCACCGACAACTGTGTGTTACCCTTGATACAGGGCTTGCCGTTCTGTGCTGTGATAACGAACACATCCTTGCCGTTCTCGGCGAGGTTTGCGTCAATCACAATTTCGAATTTGTCGGCTGCACCATTGCCACCAATACGGTTAAGCAATCCTGTGATAGCCTGTTCGGGTGAATCTACAGGGGCTTGTGCATTTACTGTGTTCGCAGTAAAAAGTGTTACAATGAGTAACAAAATGGTTAGAATACGTCTTTTCATTATAATGATGTTAAATTATTTGCATACTATCGCATTTTGCAAAAGTAATATAAATTATTTATAATTTATTGATTTTTATTTGGTTTTTGACATAACACAGACAAAGGGTTGCAAATTGCAACCCTTTGTCTGTGTTAGAATTCAATCAGAATTCTTCCGTTAATTCTTCGGCCTGTGAGGTAGTTGGGAACGGCGTAATTGTTATTACCGATATCCTTGACCCAATAATAGGAATTTACGTTGTCGATGCCTAAAATGTTGAATGCATCAACTCCTAACCAGATGTTCCTGAACCAACTTTTTATGCCTGTGCGGTGTCTTCTGTCTTCGTTGTCGAGCAAGCGGTAGGACATACCTATATCCACACGCATATATGCCGGGGCGTTGAATGTCTGTTTCTCGCGACCGCTATGTGGCGGGCCGAACGGCAAGCCGTCGGCATATACTCCCTGCAGGTTCATCTTCCAGCGGTCGGTGAAGGGGAAGTAATCGGTAAAATAGAGTGATGCCGAAATGAGCTGGTTCGTGGGGCGCGGAATCCAATCGCCACCGTTAATCTTCTCTTTGGTGTCCATTATCGACAACGTTATCCATGAGTCGGTGCCGGGAACGAACTCTCCGAACAGCTTCATATCCAGTCCTGTCGCATAACCTTTGGCGCAGTTCTCTCCGTAATAGATAATTCGCACGTTATCAATGTTATACGGTATCAGGTTGTCGAGCTTCTTGTAATATGCTTCGGCGGTAAACTTGAACGGTCGCCCGAAAATTTTGAAGTGGTAGTCATAGCCCAATACAAGGTGAATCGAACGTTGCGACTTTATCTTTTTGTTGAGTGTGACGGTTGTTATTCCGTCGGTGGTTGTGGTGTCGCGCATCTCCTTGTAGAACGGTGTCTGGTAATATACACCTGTGGCAAGGCGGAACGTCATGTCCTTGTTGAATTTGGGTATCATGCCCACCGACACGCGTGGCGAAAAGAGGACTTCGTTGTTCCAGTCCCAATAGGATAATCGCGCTCCTGCATTTATGTATATGAGTCCTACACTTGTGCTGAGCTTGTATGTGTCCTGCGCGTATGCAAAAATGTGGTTGCTGTTGCACGAAGTCTTTGATTTCAAACTATATACGGGGCGTATACCTTCTGCTCCGTTAGGAATGTTGTAGCCTATGGAGTCGTGCAGTTCCCACTCGCGCTGGTTGTCGGTGAATCTCTCGTTTTTCCACTCCACACCCCACCGCAGGTCGTGCGATTTCAGGTAGTGCTTGCCGGTGAATTGCAAATTAACCACGTTGGCGTCCAGATAGTTGCGTGCGTGCTCAAGGTAGCCGCCTATGCCTAACGACTGGTCGGTGTTTATGTCGTTGAGCCAATACTCGCCAAGTATGTCGTATGTCTCTTCTTCTTTGGTCTGGAAGGCCGATGCCTGCAACGTGAACATGTGATATTCGTTGGGTGTGTAGCTGAATGATGCTGCACCGAACAGGGTGCGGAAGAGGTCGGTTTCCCAGCCGTCGAAATAGACTTTGAATTCCTTTACATCTTCGAGTGTACCGAAGCTTGTGACGCGGTCGCTGGGGGTGAAATTATATTCGTTACGCGAAATGTTGCTTATGACGCTGAAGTTCAGCTTGTCTGTTATGCGCCAGTCGATGTATGCCTGGTAATCGATGAAATTAGGCTTGTATTCGCCTTTTGTGTCGAGCGTGCCGAAAAGGTAATTGTTGCTTTTGTAACGTACTGAATTCGAGATGCTTATCTTGTTGTTACCCCAACCGATATAGGCGCTTGCTCCAAGCAGACTTGCCGAAACGGTACTCTCGAATTCGCGTGGCTTACGGTATGTGATGTCGAGCACCGACGACATCTTGTCGCCGTACTTTGCTTCGAATCCTCCTGTGGAGAATGAAATGGCGCCTACCATGTCCGGATTTATAAAGCTCAAGCCCTCTTGCTGGCCGGCACGTATGAGCAACGGGCGATAGACCTCTATGCCGTTGACATAAACGCTGTTCTCGTCGAAGTTACCTCCACGGACATTATACTGTGAGCTCATTTCGTTATGCGAACTTACTCCGGCCTGTGACTTTATCATATCCTCGATGCTGTTACCGCTTGCCGACGGTTGCAGACGTATCTTGTCGGGCATGCTCAGTTTCTGTGTGCTTCCCAGCTGACGTTCGTTATCGACCACTTCGACCGCCTGGAGCGCGAAGTTTGTCGAGGGCAACATCACGTTAAGGGTAATGGTGTCGGTGGGGTTGTGGAATGTGCGTTTGCGTGTCTGGTAACCTATCATGGAGAATGCGACAACAAGGGTGTCCTTGCTGTTGCATGTGAGGGAGTAGTTGCCGTTGAGGTCGGCTATAGTGCCGACAGGCTCGCCAACAATGCTTATGTTGGCTATCTCTATGGGTTTATTGTTTTCGTCGGTAACGCGGCCTTTGAAGGTGACTTTCTGTGCTGTGGAGCATAATGCGAAGGTCATCAACAGTGCGGTTATGTATATTCTTAATCTCATCGGTTATATAACGAGAAAAAAGAGCTAAACGTATATAGCGCGTAAAATTTTATTCAGCCATTGCCATTTGAAATGCAGCCAGCGCAGAGTGCCTTTCTGCTTTCCGCCATAATTGAGCAGTGTGTTGATGAATTTCATGTGTGTGCGGTGAAGGGCACGTACCTCGAGAAATTCAAAATGCGCGAATCCGGCCTGATGTGCATTGCTCAGCGCAGCCCAAATTGCCATTATACCGGGGTATTGCATCGGGTATCTTTTGCGTAGTCCGCAATTGTATGCGAGGTATGCCCGTTCTTTGTCGTACAGGCAGAACGAACTGCCGATAATCTTCTCTTTGTATGTTACGATGAAAAGCTTTGCACTCTCCGACAATGTGCCGTCGCTGTTGTGCAGCATGTTATTGAGTATCTGTTTGTCGGGGAGGCGGCGTGTCTTGCTTATATAGTAGTTGTGAAGCAATGATATGCCTTCGTTAATATCTTGCTGTGTCACTGCCTGCCTGTATGTTACACCGCAACTTTCGGCTTTTCGTATGTGGGCGCGGTAGGCGCGTGTAATGCGTTCTTGTGGTGCTTTGCTGTGCAACGATATATACATGCGCTGGTCGCGTATAGGGACAAAATTGTGCTGGCGCAGTATGCCGTATGCAAAGCGCGAGTCCTCGATGTTCTTCACTCTGATAAAGGAGTGTCTGAAATCGAACATGTCGAGTACCTTTTCGAGGAAAATGGCAAACATGTCTTCGCGGTTGGTGCACTCCTCGCGATAGACACCCTCGCCGTTGATATTGTACCAATAGCTCAACATCGGGGGCAGGATTGTGAATCTGCGGCGTTTGATAATGAGGATATGGCCAATCTCTCTGTTGTCGGTGTCGTATGCCACGAACATGTATGGTTTGCATCCTTTGCTCTCTTCGAAAGAACGGAACATCATTGCAGAGTGCAGCACCGAACCGTCGATAAGTTCGGGTAGTTGGCTGCTTTGGGTGTAGATGTCTATGCGCATGATGTTTGGTCTATTTGTTCTTTTTGCTTTGTAAAGTTAGCTAAAAAAGAAATAATATCGTATCTTCGCGTAACAATTTTATTTAAGGAGTATAATTTTGTCATTTATACAATGAAAGATATATATATACTTGCAATAGAGTCGTCGTGTGACGATACTTCGGCTGCGGTGATGCGTAACGATGTGGTCCTTTCCAATGTGACCGCAGGGCAGGCTGTGCACGAACAATATGGTGGTGTGGTGCCTGAACTCGCGTCGCGTGCTCATGAACAGAACATTGTTCCTGTGGTGGATGCTGCTCTTAAAAGAGCGGGCGTAGAAAAGGAACAGCTTACAGCTATAGCATTTACTCGCGGTCCGGGTCTTATGGGCTCTTTGCTCGTTGGTGTCTCTTTTGCAAAGGGACTTGCTGCATCGCTCGGCATTCCCATGATTGAGGTGAATCACTTGCAAGGCCATATATTGGCGCACTTCATCAAAGAGGAGGGAGTGGAGCATGTGGCGCCTGAATATCCTTTCCTCTGTCTTATGGTGTCGGGAGGAAACTCACAGATAGTGAAGGTGAACAGCTATAAGGATATGGAAATCATCGGTCAGACTATTGATGACGCTGCCGGTGAGGCTATGGACAAATGTGCCAAGGTTATGGGACTCGGCTATCCCGGTGGCCCTATAATCGACCGTCTGGCACGTCAGGGCAATCCGCAGGCTTACAGTTTCAGTAAACCTCATATCCCGGGCTTTGATTACAGCTTTAGTGGCTTGAAAACATCGTTCCTTTATACCTTGCGTAAACTGGTTGCCGAGGACGAGAACTATCTCGATACTCACAAAGAAGATTTGGCTGCGTCGTTCGAGGCTACGGTTGTGGCTGTGCTTATGGATAAGTTGTATAAGGCTTCAAAGTCACTTGGAATCAAGCGTATAGCACTGTCGGGCGGTGTGTCGGCAAATACGGCTTTGCGCCAGGCGTACCATGATTATGCAAAGCGTTACAAATGGGATATATTTATTCCTAAATTCGGTTTTACCACCGACAACGCGGCAATGATTGGTATTGTGGGATATTACAAATATCTCGACAATGATTTCTGCGCAATGGACCAGCCGGCATTTTCACGCACTACATTATAATAATATATAAAGCGGAAAGCTGAAAACTGAGAACTGAGAACTGAAAGCTTGTGCAAGCGAGTGAGTGAAAATTCATTTTCACACGCAACGAGCGTAGCCAAGGTTGCACGAAGTGAAAACTGAGAACTGAGAACTGAAAGCGGAAAACTGAAAGCTGAAATTGGAAAACGGAAAACGGAAAGCGGAAAGCGGAAAAAGTCTATTGGTTTTCACCTTTCACATTTCAGTTTGTTGAAATAATGACAGATATTAAAAAAATAGCGAGTGAAGTTGTTGCCCTTTTGCGTTCTAAAGGGTGTACTTTTGCTTCGGCTGAAAGCTGTACCGGCGGTGCAATAGCTTCTGCCATAACACAGGTGGCCGGATGCTCCGATGTTATGTTTGGTGCTGTGGTGGCATATCACAACAGTGTGAAGCAAGGTGTCTTGGGCGTTGCTGCGGAAACAATCGAAGAATATGGTGCTGTAAGCGAATGTGTCGTTCGCGAAATGGTGCAGGGTGTGTCGCGGAAGCTCGGTGCAACATGTGCTGTGGCAACATCTGGCATTGCTGGGCCGGGTGGCGGAACGGCTGAAAAACCTGTCGGAACGGTGTGGGTGGCGATTAAAGTAGGGGAGAAACTGATTACGCGCCTGTTGCAGGTTGGCGATGCCGGCAGAGAAAATAATATAAACAATTCCGTAAAAGAGGTGCTGCTTATGTTGAAAAGGGAACTCGGCGACGAAAATTTTTGTTGAGTCGGCAAGGATAAAGTGTGGCAGAGCGGGAAATGTAAATGAAATTTAATTGCTTTATAAAAATAATTGTAGTTTTGTTTGCACAGTTATATTAAAATCTATATCTTTGCACACTGTTTTGAGTAAGTATCAAAAGAATAAACAAAAAATATATAGAGATGTCAAAGATTTGTCAAATCACCGGTAAGAAAGCTATGGTGGGTAACAATGTTTCACACTCAAAGAGAAGAACAAAGCGTCTTTTCAACGTGAAC
>JAGCLA010000038.1 GCA_017647225.1 Bacteroidaceae bacterium
ACACGCATTATGCTTGATGCTCCTTACAGCCGTCCTGACAAGTCAGCATTTGATATCGATTGGATTGGTGTTAAGGCTTCGCAGTTCTCATTCAGCCGTCTGCATCAGGCCGACCCTGTATTGGGCGTTGATATGTCATCAACCGGTGAGGTAGGTTGCATTGGTGACGACTTTGAAGAGGCTTTGTTGAATGCTATGATAGCAGTTGGTTACAATGTGCCTGAAAAGAACGTTATGGTTTCATCAGGTGCTGCAAAATCAAAAGTTGACTTGCTTGAGCCTGCTGCAATTCTTGCACAGAAGGGTTACAACATCTTCGCAACATCAGGTACAGCACAGTTCCTAAATGAACATGGTATCAAGACAACTCCTGTGATATGGCCCGATGAGGATCCGAATGCAGAGAACAATGTAATGCAGATGATTGCCGACCACCGTTTCGACCTTATCATCAACATACCGAAGAACCACACAAAACGTGAGTTGACAAACGGTTATCGCATTCGTCGTGCAGCTATCGACCACAACATTCCGCTTATCACAAACGCACGTCTTGCAAGCGCATTCATTCGCTCATTCTGCAAGATTGACGTAAATGAAATGCCGGTCAAGAGCTGGGACGAGTTCAAGTAACTAATAAATAACCATCGTAAAAGAGGGTGACTTGATAGCCACCCTCTTTTCGTATATAAAAATCAATAGATATGACAGATATTCCAAAATGCCCAAAATGCAGTGGCGAATATACCTATTTCGACGGTATGCTATATGTTTGCCCCGACTGTGCCCACGAGTTCAGTGCTGATGATGCGGTCGAGGAAGTTGCCGATGTTGCTAAAGATAGCAATGGTGCAGAACTTTTCGATGGCGATGCAGTAACAGTAATCAAAGACCTTAAGGTAAAAGGCTCGTCAATGGTAATCAAGCGAGGCACAAAGGTAAAGAGCATACGCCTTACAGAAAACCCTGAAGAGGTTGATTGTAAAATCGACGGCAGCAGCATTGTGCTGAAAACTTGCTTTTTGAAAAAGTAACTTTTAATATATTCTTATTTACACAGACAGAGCCGGTTGTCAACCGGCTCTGTCTGTTATATAGAAAGCAAAATTACTTTTTCTTCACTTCCGCTTCGAAACGGCGTGTTGCTTCGCCACCTTCGCTGCATGCACATGGGCCGGTGATACAGCCACCGGGGCATGACATTACCTCTACAAGCTTGCCGGGGCATTTGCCTGTCTTGGCATATGCACGTAGCATGGCAATGTTCTTTTTGTGAAGGTCGGCAATGACAACACCTTCGAGCTCTGCCTCGCCAATATAGTTCTTAACTGCAGTGAACACACCTGTAGTCTTTGCAAAATTATGTGCATCGCGTGATGCATGTTCTTCGGGAGTGTAGGGCATTGTACTTTCGATGTCGATACCCATTCCCTGGATTACAGAGTTGAGCTCGCGGAATGTCCAAACGTAATCGACATTCTTGTCCAATCCTCCTTCGGCTTTCTTTGATGCACAAGGAGCAATGAATACGGTCTTGCAATCCTCGCCGAACTTCTCTTTTGCATAGATTGCAGTATAATGCATTGGCGAACCTGTCGAAGATACATATTTTACGAGGTCGGGGATATGTTTCTTTGCAAGGTTGACGTATGCCGGACAGCAGCTTGTTGTCATGAATGGCTGGCCTTCCTCAATTTTCTCTTTAAGCTCCTCTGCCTCGCGACGGATAGTTTCCTCTGCACCGTAAGCAACCTCAACGATGTCGCTGAAACCAATAGCCTTCAATGCACCGTAAACCTGTTCTATCGGCTTGCCGAATTGCGCAAGGACTGCCGGAGCCACCATAGCAATGACTTTCTTTTCCTTACGTATATCCTTGAGTACATCAAATACCTCGCACTTGTCGAATATAGCTCCGAACGGGCATGCATTCAAGCACTTTCCGCAGTAAATACATTTCTCGGGGTCGATATGCTCTACACCGTATTCGTCTTTTGAAATGGCTTTTACGGGGCAAGCCTCTTCACAAGGGATTGGCATGTATATGATAGCATGGTAGGGGCATACCTGATGACACTTTCCGCAGCTGATGCACTTGTCGTGGTCAATGTGTGCCTTGCCTTCCTTGTCGTAATATATTGCATTCTTGGGGCAGTTGGTGTAGCATGGACGTGCAACACAGCCTCGGCAAAGGTTTGACACCTCGTAGTTGGTCTTTACACATGAAGAACACGCTTCGTCCATCACGTGCAACACGACACCGTCCTGTAATGATACACCGTCACGCTTATACATGCGCTCGACATAACTGCTCAGGCTGTCCATCTCATTGACTTCGTCCTGCATGGTGAAGCCGAGCATGGCCATAGTCTTGTACTTGATTACTGCACGTTCCTTGTGGATACAGCATCTTCCCTTTGGTTTCTGATTACGAGGATACATCTCGTAAGGCATGCTGTCGATTTTTTCAAGAAGTTCATTGTGCTTCCACATCGACACCAGCTTGGTCAAAAGTCTATAACGTACAAACATTGTGTTGTTACTATATTCCATTTTATAAATTTTGCAGTAAAAGTAGCTAAAAAAGATCAAATTCAACTATTTTTGCAATAATGTTTTGCTTGTGAGCGTAAAAAATGGAAAAAAAACATTTCAATATAATTATTTCATCTCTCTCGAGTGCCGAAAAAGTACCGGCAGAGGTGTGGCATTCCCTTTTGACGCTCAATGGCGATGAACGCGAGAAACTTGCACGAATGGCACGTGAGGTGGCTGTTGCGAACTTTGGAAAAGGCGTCTATGTGCGTGCGCTTGTGGAGATAAGTTCCTGTTGCAGGAACAACTGTTTCTATTGTGGGCTGCGTGCCGCGAACAGGAATGCAGTGCGTTACAGGCTTACAAAAGAAGAGATAGTAGAGTGCTGCGAAGAGGCTGCAAGGCTTGGTTTCAACACTTTTGTCCTGCAGGGTGGTGAGGATTATGTGCAGAACGACGAATGGCTTGCTGATGTGGTTAGAACAATAAAAGAGCGTTACCCGTCAAAGGCTGTTACCTTGTCTGTCGGCGAACGCTCGGATAGCGGTTTTGCGTTGTTGCGCTCTGCCGGTGCCGACCGTTATCTGTTGCGTCATGAAACTGCATGCGTAAAACACTATTCGCAGCTGCATCCCGCAACAATGAGCGCGGCAAACCGCAAGCGTTGTCTGCATGTGCTCAAAGAGCTCGGCTATCAGGTGGGTAGCGGTTTTATGGTAGGCTCGCCGGGGCAGGGTATCGATGAACTTGTGGAGGACTTGATGTTCCTCGATGCACTGAAACCTGCGATGATAGGTATAGGGCCTTTTATTCCGGCAAACGGTACTCCTTTTGCCGAAGAGAAAGCCGGTGATGTGGATATGGTGCTTTTGCTGATATCGTTGTTACGCCTGCGTTTCCCTAAGGCTCTGATACCTGCAACGACAGCTCTTGCCACATTGTGTGAGAATGGTACGGAACGCGGAATACTTGCCGGTGCAAATGTTGTCATGCCTAACATAACACCGCGTAGGTATGCCGAAAATTATACAATTTACAATAACAAAAAATACATCGATAGCGAGTCGGCACGGTTGCTTGATGTGCTTGAAGAAAGACTCAATGCGATAGACCGTTTTATCGACTACGGTCGTGGTGATTATGTGATATGAGTATGTATAATCCTAAATCGAAAATAGCAAGCGAATTTATATGTGACGAGGAGATTCGTGACACATTGCGCTATGCGCAGGAGAATTGCGGGAACAGGGAACTTGTTGAGGGTATTCTTGAGAAAGCCCGTGCTTTCAAAGGTATATCGCATCGCGAAGCGGCTTTGTTGCTCGAATGCAAAGACCCTGAAATTACCGAAAGGATTTTTGCGCTTGCAAATGAGATAAAACACCGTTTCTATGGCAACCGCATAGTGATGTTCGCACCTCTTTACCTGTCGAACTACTGTGTCAACGGTTGTGTATATTGTCCTTATCATGCAAAGAACAAGGTTATTCGCAGAAAGAAACTGACACAGGAGGAAATTCGTGCCGAAGTTATTGCTTTGCAGGATATGGGACATAAACGCCTTGCTCTTGAGGCCGGGGAACACCCGTTGAAGAATCCTATTGAATATATTATAGAAAGTATTGGAACCATTTATGGCATTAAGCATAAGAATGGCGCAATACGCCGAGTGAATGTAAATATCGCTGCTACGACTGTTGAGAATTACCGCCGTTTGCGCGATGCAGGAATCGGTACATATATCCTTTTTCAGGAAACGTATAACAAGACAGCATATGAGGCTCTGCACCCGACAGGCCCGAAGAGTGATTATGCATGGCATACCGAAGCTATGGACCGCGCCATGCAGGGTGGTATCGATGATGTTGGTATTGGCGTGCTTTACGGCCTTGAAACATACCGTTATGATTTTGTCGGTCTGCTTATGCATGCCGAGCATCTTGAGGCGACATACGGCGTTGGCCCTCATACGATAAGCGTTCCGCGTCTATGCAAGGCTGACGATGTCGATACGGGCGATTTTGAGAATGCCGTTCCCGATGACATATTCTTCAAAATTGTTGCTCTTATAAGGATTGCAGTGCCATATACAGGCATGATAATCTCTACGCGTGAGAGCGAAAAGAGCCGCGAGAAGCTGTTGGAGCTTGGAATATCTCAAATGAGTGGGGGCTCGCGCACAAGTGTCGGCGGATATGTCACCCCCGAAACGGAAAGCGAGAATTCGGCACAGTTCGATATAGCCGACCACCGTTCGCTCGACGAGGTGGTAGGGTGGTTGCTCGACCTTGACCATATACCGAGTTTCTGTACTGCATGCTACCGCGAAGGACGTACAGGCGACCGTTTCATGACCTTGCTCAAGAATGGACAGATATCGAATTGCTGCCTGCCTAATGCTTTGATAACGCTGAAGGAATATCTGAAAGACTATGCTTCGCCCGAAACACGCAAAAAGGGTGAGGCGATGATAAAACGTCTGCTTGCCGACATTCCCAATGAGCGTGTGCGTACAAAGGCGGGTGAGTATATCGGTAAAATAGAGGACGGAGAAAGAGATTTTAGATTTTAAGAATATAGTATGGCTAAGAAAATCATAAACCCTTGGATTGACCTGACCGATAAGGGGTATAACTGTTTTGCATGTGCGCCCAACAACCCTTATGGGCTTAAGATGGAATTCTATGAAGATGGCGACGATATTGTTTCTTTATGGAATCCGCATGCCAATTTCCAGGGTTGGCTGAATACTCTGCATGGAGGAATACAGGCTACATTGCTCGACGAGATAGGCGGCTGGATAATCGCACGCAAATTTCAGACATCGGGAATGACGACTAATCTGAACATTAAATATAAAAAGCCTGTTCCGACAGGTGATGATGTGAAAATAGAGGTGCGTGCGAGAGTTAAAGAGACAAAACGTAACTTTGTGTTCATTGAGGCTGCCATTTCATATAATGACGAAGTCTGTTCAATAGCCGACATAACATACTATTGCTTCCCTAAAGACGTGGCAGAAAAGGATTTTATGTTCCGAGGCTGTGAGGTGGAGGAGTGATATTGTAGTAGAATTCTTATTGTAAAATAATGGAAACACCACGTTCTAACCGCATACATATAGGCATATTCGGCCGTAGGAATGTAGGCAAATCGTCGCTTGTGAATTTTCTTGCAGGGCAGGACGTCTCTATCGTGTCCGATGTTGCAGGAACGACAACCGATGTTGTCTGGAAAAACATGGAATTGCCCGGTGTGGGAGCTACCGTTCTCGGCGATACCGCAGGCTACGATGATTGTGGCAATTTGGGCAATATGCGTGTAGAGGCTACAAAAAAAATACTCCCGCGCATAGACCTTGCATTGTTGGTGTTGCATGGAAATCCTTCGGACGACGAGCAGGAAAAGGATTGGCTTGCGTTGTTTGACAAAGTTGCTGTGCCTGTAATTCCTTTGCTTGGCCATGCCAATGGCGAAGGCAATGCCGAAAGCTGGAAAACGGCTCTCGGACGTGAGGTTGTGGAGCTTTTTGATGGCAAAGATGGTGGTAAAGAAATTTTACTTGCACGAATTTCCGATACCTTGAAAAACGACGCTGATGACGATGTGACGCGAGGCCTTGTCTCGGCAGGTGATATAGTAGTGCTTGTCATGCCGCAAGACGCGCAAGCCCCCAAAGGTCGTCTGATACAGCCACAGGTGCAGACGCTGCGCAATTTGCTCGACAAACATGCAATTCCGTTATGTTGCGCCCCCGAAGAACTCCAGGCTCTGCTTGCTTCGTTGAAAGATGCACCCTCTTTGATTATAACCGATTCGCAGGTGTTTGCGCAGGTGGAGAAGTTAAAGCCTGCAAACACACGCTTGACCTCTTTTTCCATGCTTATGGCGCGTATGAAGGGTGACATGGCCGCTTTTCGCAATGGCGCGGAAACGCTGAAGAACTTGCCTCGCAACGCAAAAGTCCTGATAGCGGAAGCCTGCTCGCATATACCGCAAAATGAGGACATAGGACGTGTGAAACTGCCGCGTATGTTGCGTAACAAGTTCGGCGAAGAACTTTCTATAACGGTTGTTTCGGGTAATGACTTTCCCGACGACCTTACAGGTTATAATCTTGTGATACACTGCGGGGCATGCATGTTTACCAGACGTCATGTGATGGCGCGTGTGCGTCAGGCATCGGCACAGGGTGTGCCTATAACGAATTATGGTGTTGCAATAGCAACTTTGACCGGTATACTCGATAAGGTGGTGTGTTGAGTAATTGGTAATAATGTTTTACAAAGGCAAGCGGAGTATTTAATTCCTGCTTGTCTTTTTTGTTTCTGTTTTGCCGGAAAAGCTGCTTTGTGGCTCTCGTTTGCGGCTATTCGATTTTAATTCTTCTTACCTAAAAATTTAATGCTATTTATTAATTTATATTTATATATAAAAATTATTTTGTATCTTCGCGTTTTATTACGGGGTGTGTACGCCCCTTGTGAATGACAAAAACCAAAAATCATATATGGAAAAAATTAGAAATTTCTGCATTATCGCCCACATCGACCACGGAAAGTCAACCTTGGCTGACCGTTTGTTGGAGACAACAAAGACCATAAACATTACCGAAGGTCAGATGCTCGATAATATGGACCTTGAAAAGGAACGTGGTATCACCATAAAAAGCCATGCTATACAGATGGAGTATATGTATAATGGCGAGAAATACATTCTGAACCTTATTGACACTCCGGGACACGTGGACTTCTCGTACGAGGTTTCACGCTCGATTGCCGCTTGCGAGGGTGCTTTGCTTGTTGTCGATGCTACACAAGGTGTTCAGGCGCAAACAATCTCAAACCTCTACATGGCAGTTGACCAGGGACTTGAAATCATTCCCGTAATCAACAAATGCGACATGATAAACGCTATGCCAGAGGAAGTTAAAGACGAAATTGTTGACCTTATCGGCTGCGACCGCGACGAAATCATCGAAGCATCGGGAAAGACAGGTATGGGTGTCGAGGAGATACTCAAAGCAGTGGTAGAGCGTATTCCTGCACCAAAAGGTGACGAAGAGGCTCCATTGCAGGCTCTTATATTTGACTCTGTGTTCAACTCGTTCCGCGGTATCATTGCCTACTTCAAGATAACCAACGGCGTGTTGCGTAAAGGTGACAAGGTGAAGTTTTTCAATACCGGCAAGGAGTACGATGCTGACGAAATAGGTGTGTTGAAGATGGATTTGTCGCCTCGTCAGGAATTGCGTACAGGCGATGTAGGTTATATAATTTCGGGTATCAAGACATCGAAAGAGGTTAAGGTGGGTGATACCATTACACACATAGCACGTCCTTGTGCTGCGGCTATCGACGGTTTCGAGGAGGTTAAACCTATGGTCTTTGCCGGTGTCTATCCGATAGATGCCGAAGACTATGAGGATTTGCGTGCTTCGCTCGAAAAACTTCAGTTGAACGATGCTTCGCTCACATTCTCGCCCGAGTCGTCGGCAGCTTTGGGATTTGGTTTCCGTTGCGGTTTCCTTGGCCTGTTGCACATGGAGATTGTGCAGGAGCGTCTTGACCGCGAGTTCGACATGAGCGTTATCACAACCGTGCCTAACGTGTCGTATATGGTCTATGACAAGCAGGGTGGCTGCAAAGAGGTGCATAACCCCGGCGGTATGCCTGACCAGACACTTATCGACCACATTGAAGAGCCATATATAAATGCAAGTATCATCACACGTGCCGAATATATAGGCCCTATCATGACTCTTTGCTTGTCAAAGCGTGGCGAATTGCTCAAGCAGGAATTTATTACAGGTAACCGTGTCGATATCCGTTTCCTCTTGCCGCTTGGCGAAATCGTAATTGATTTCTACGACAAGTTGAAGAGTATTTCTAAGGGTTATGCTTCATTTGATTATCATCCTGCAGGCTTCAGAACATCAAAGCTTATCAAGCTCGACATATTGCTCAACGGCGAGCCTGTCGATGCCCTGTCAACCCTTACACACGTTGACAATGCATACGGCCTTGGTCGTCAGATGTGTGAAAAGCTGCGCGACCTGATTCCAAGACAGCAGTTCGATATTGCCCTTCAGGCTGCCATTGGTACAAAAATCATTGCTCGTGAAACAATCAAGCAGGTGCGTAAGGACGTAACGGCAAAATGTTACGGTGGTGACGTGTCGCGTAAGCGCAAGTTGCTCGAGAAACAGAAGAAGGGTAAGAAACGTATGAAACAGATTGGTAATGTCGAGGTGCCTCAGAAGGCATTCCTCGCAGTGCTTAAACTTGACTAAGAATAATTGAGAATATGGGAATATTCAGTTTTTTCAGTAAAGAGAAGAAAGAGGTCCTTGACCAAGGCTTGTCAAAGACCAAGGAGAGCGTGTTTGGAAAAATTGCACGTGCCATTGCCGGCAAAAGCGAGATTGACGATGAGGTGCTTGATAATCTCGAAGAGGTTCTCGTGACATCGGACGTCGGCGTTGAAACAACATTGAAGATTATAGACCGCGTGCAGAAACGTGCCGCACGTGACAAGTTTATGAATACTGCCGAACTCAACAAGTTGCTTAAAGATGAGATTGCGCAGTTGCTTATGGAAAACAACTCAGCCGACGGCGATTCATTCGATATTCCTGCCGATGCAGGTAAGCCATACGTAATTATGGTTGTGGGCGTGAACGGTGTGGGTAAGACAACAACTATCGGTAAGCTTGCACACCAGTTCAAGAAAGCCGGCAAGAAGGTTTATCTTGGTGCTGCCGACACATTCCGCGCAGCGGCTGTTGAACAGCTTGTGGAGTGGGGATATCGTGCCGATGTGCCTGTAATCAAACAGGGCATGGGTTCTGACCCTGCATCTGTTGCGTTCGACACATTGTCTTCGGCTGTTGCCAATGATGCCGATGTGGTTATCATCGACACTGCAGGCCGTTTGCACAATAAGGTGGGCTTGATGAACGAGCTTACAAAAATAAAGAACGTTATGAAGAAAGTTGTTCCGACAGCACCAAACGATGTCATGCTGGTGCTTGACGGCTCAACAGGTCAGAACGCTTTTGAACAGGCAAAGCAGTTTACAAAGGCTACAGAGGTAACATCACTTGCAATAACAAAACTCGACGGTACAGCAAAGGGCGGTGTGGTGATAGGTATCAGCGATCAGTTCAAGATACCTGTGAAATATATCGGTCTTGGCGAGGGTATAGACCACTTGCAGATATTCAACCGTGAAGAGTTTGTTGATTCACTATTCGGCTAAACAATGAAAAAGAACCGTGTCGATGTCATAACAATGGGGTGCTCAAAGAATCTTGTCGATTCGGAGCGTCTTATGCGTCAGTTGCAAAACTGTGGCTACGAGGTTACGCATGACAGCGAAGAGCCCTGTGGCTCAATTGCCGTCATAAATACCTGTGGCTTCATTGGCGATGCAAAGGAGGAGTCTATAAACATGATTCTGGAATTCTGTCAGCGCAAGGAAGAGGGCGACCTTGAAAAACTCTATGTAATGGGTTGCTTGTCCGAACGCTATCTGACAGAACTTCGCGAAGAGATTTCTCAGGTCGATAAATTCTATGGCAAGTTCAACTGGACAGAACTTGTAAAGGATCTCGAACAGGAATACAATGATAGTATTGCACAGGAGAGAGTGCTGACAACTCCGGGACATTATGCCTACTTGAAAATTTCGGAAGGTTGCAACCGTCGTTGTGCATATTGCGCTATTCCCATAATCACGGGAGCGCACAAGTCGCGCCCAATGGAAGATATACTCGACGAAGTGCGTTATCTTGTTTCAAAAGGCGTTAAAGAGTTCCAGATAATAGCACAGGAACTTACATTCTATGGTGTTGACCTCTATAAGAAACAGAGCATAGCAGAACTTGTCGAGAAAATTTCGGACATCGAAGGTGTAGAGTGGATACGTCTGCATTATGCCTATCCCTCAAATTTTCCATACGACCTGTTACGTGTTATGCGCGAGAGGAAAAATGTATGCAAGTATCTTGACATAGCTTTGCAGCATGTCAGCACAAAGATATTGAAGAAGATGTTGCGTAACGTCACCAAAGAGGATACCTATGCCCTCGTGGAGAGAATGCGCAACGAGGTTCCGGGTATCTGCTTGAGAACTACGATGATGGTAGGCTTCCCCGGTGAGACCGAAAAGGACTTCGAGGAACTTGTGGAGTTTGTCAAATGGGCCAAATTCGACCGTCTTGGTGCTTTTGCCTATTGCGAGGAAGAGGGTACTTATGCCGGAGAGAACTATCGCGACAATGTGTCGAAAAAGAAAAAACAGGAGCGTCTTGACCGCCTTATGGAGGTACAGCAACGCATATCAACAAGGTTGAACGACGCAAAGGTAGGCAAGGTTTACAAGACAGTAATCGACAGGGTCGAAGGTGATTATTATATCGGACGTACCGAATTCGATTCGCCCGATGTCGATACCGAAGTTCTTGTTAATGTGAACGAAGGCGAACTGCATATAGGCTCATTCTACGATGTGCGTATAACCGATGCTACCGAATTCGACCTTATGGGTACTCTTGAAAAGGGAAAATAATAATTTCTGCAAAATAAGAACGATAAAATGAACAACAAGGAATTTATCACAAAATTGGCAAAGAAATGCAATATGACAGTTGCTGAAGCTACAGCGAATGTCGATGCCTTTGTCAATGTCATGGCCGACCGTTTGAAGGATAATGACCAACTGAACATTTCGGGATTTGGCGTACTTGAAGTGAAAATGCGCAAGGAAAGACTTTCTGTAAACCCAAAGACAGGGCAGAGATTTCTTGTTCCTCCCAAAATTGTGCCTTCGTTCCGTCCAAGTAATAAACTGAAAGATAAATTCAACGAAAGGGGGTAAGTATATGGACGCAAAATTGAATCATTCCGACTTGAGTTCCCTCTTGGCAAAAGAGGCCGGTATAACCATGGCTAAAGCCGATTCCTTTACAAAGGCGATGTTCGACCTTGTAATAGAAGGCCTGGAGCAAGATGGTATAGTAAAGATAAATGGTCTTGGCACATTCAAATTGACCGATGTGGCAAGCCGTAGCAGTGTAAATGTCAATACAGGTGAAAAATTCGAGATAAAAGGGCATAAGAAGCTCACTTTTACCCCTGCCGACACCTTGAAGGATAACGTGAACCAGCCGTTTGCAATGTTTGAGCCGGTAGAGGTTGATGAAACCTATAGCGACGACGAGGATGTTTCCGAAAATGACGACCTTGCAGTAGAGGAGAACGAGCCTGCGGATACCGCATCGCAGGAAAAAGAGAACACCGAGGTTGAGGAAACTGTAGCAGAGCCAAAAGAAGAAGCTGTTGCTGAAGTGGAAGAGCCAAAAGAGGAGGATGCTACCGAAACGGAAGAGCCAAAAGAAGAGGTCGTGCAGCCACGACCTGCAGAGCCTGTAATGGTACACGTGCCAAAGAAAGAGAAAAAAGCTGTGGCTGTTCCCGAAAAGAAACGAAGCTACAAATGGTTGTATATTACATTGTCGCTGCTTTTGGTCATTGCGGCTCTCTATGTATTACACATCACTCCAAAAGATACAGCTGCAGTTGCCGAGAATGAAACTCTTGTAGTTGAGCAGCCTACTGATGCCGTTACAGCCGCTACGGTAGATGCAACATCGGGTGCAACACCGCAGGAGCAGGAACTTGTTGCAACAGAGGAGTCTTTGGAAGTGGTTGCAGCTGAAAAGGAAGAACCCGAAGAGTATAAATTTGTCATGACCGAAGAACTTGCTTCGCTCGACCTTAAGGATATCACATTGGCCGATACCGTAATGTACGCAATAGGAGGCGAACATGCAGAGCACAAGGTTGTCGCAAATGAGACATTGACAAGAATCGCCTTGAAGTACTACGGCGACAAGAAACTGTGGCCTTATATTGTCAAGTACAATTCTCTTGCACGTCCAGACGCTCTCCGAAAGGGCATGACAATTAAAATTCCTGAACTCAGACCACGAAAATAAGGGCTTTTGTTAAAGTATGTTTAAGACTAACATCGCTTAAACCTCTTTTATATAAATTAACACAAAAACTTTTTCAAAAGCAGTAATTTTGACAGAAACAAAATAAAAAGTTACAATATAAAATTATGAGTGCTACAATAGACATTCGTGAATTGAATGAGATGATTGAGAAGCAGAGTGGTTTTGTTACTAATCTGCAGGCCGGAATGGACCAGGTTATTGTTGGTCAGAAACATCTTGTCGAATCGTTGCTTATCGGTTTGCTTGCTGACGGACACATTTTGTTGGAAGGTCTTCCCGGTTTGGCAAAGACACTTGCCATAAAGACTTTGTCTGAACTTATCGATGCCGATTTCAGCCGTATCCAGTTTACTCCCGACCTCTTGCCTGCCGACGTTGTAGGTACAATGGTATATAGCCAGAAGAGCGAGGAGTTCAAGGTAAAGAAAGGTCCAGTATTCGCAAATTTCGTTCTTGCCGACGAGATTAACCGTGCTCCGGCAAAGGTACAGAGTGCATTGCTCGAGGCCATGCAGGAGCGTCAGGTTACAATAGGTAAGGATACATTCGCTTTGCCACAGCCTTTCCTTGTACTTGCCACACAGAACCCGATAGAGCAGGAGGGTACATATCCGTTGCCCGAGGCACAGGTTGACCGTTTCATGCTCAAGGTGGTTATCGGTTATCCCGAACTTTCTGAAGAGAAGAAGATTATCCGCCAGAACATTACAGGCGAAAAGATAACTGTAAAGCCAATACTCAAGCCCGAAGAGATTGTAGAGGCACGTAAGGTCGTGCGTCAGGTATATCTTGACGAGAAGATTGAGCAGTACATTGCCGACATTGTCTTTGCGACACGTTACCCCGACAAGTACGGTATGAAAGAACTCAAGGAGATGATTTCATTCGGTGCTTCTCCTCGTGCTTCGATAAATCTTGCTCTTGCAGCGCGTGCTTATGCGTTCATCAAGCGCAGAGGCTATGTCGTTCCCGAAGATGTGCGTGCAGTGGCTCACGATGTATTGCGTCATCGTATCGGTTTGAGTTATGAGGCAGAGGCAAGCAACATGACTTCCGACGAGATTGTAAGCAAAATTCTGAATAGTGTTGAAGTGCCTTGATAACGGGATATGGAGACAAGTGAGCTCATAAAGAAGGTTCGCAAGATTGAGATAAAGACGCGTGGACTGTCGCACAATATATTTGCAGGACAGTATCATTCGGCTTTTAAGGGACGTGGTATGTCTTTCAGCGAGGTGCGTGAGTACCAATATGGCGACGATGTGCGCGATATCGACTGGAATGTGACAGCCCGTTTCAACAAACCTTACGTAAAGGTTTTTGAAGAGGAACGCGAATTGACGGTGATGCTTATTGTTGACCTCTCGGACAGTCTTGACTTTGGTACTGTCAGCAGGACCAAACGCGAAATGGTTACCGAGATTGCCGCGACACTTGCTTTTGCCGCAATACAGAACAACGACAAAATCGGTGTGATATTCTTTACCGACAGAGTCGAGAAGTTCATTCCTCCGCAAAAAGGAAGAAAGCATATCCTTTATATCATACGCGAATTGATAAACTTTGAACCACAAAGCCAAAGAACCGATGTGGCTGTTCCGCTTGAATTCTTGACCAATGCCATCAAGAAACGCTGTACCGCATTTATGATAAGCGATTTCATTGACAACGGCGACTACAGGAATGCAATGACAATAGCAAACCGCAAACACGACCTTGTGGCAATACAGGTTTATGACCGTCGTCTTGCAAGCATGCCTAAAATCGGGCTTGTCAAGTTCAGAGATGCTGAAACGGGTGAAGAGATGTATATCGATACTTCGTCGCCAAAAGTGCAGGAAAACCAGCAGAAGTGGTGGAAGGCACAGGTTGCAAGGCTGAATGAGATATTCAACAAGAGCCGTGTCGATTCTGTTTCAATCAGCACCGACCAGGATTATGTCAAGGCATTGTTGAATCTCTTTGCAAAGCGTAGTTGACAAATAGTGTTACACATAATGAAAAAGAGTATATATATCATTGTTCTGCTTATCGCTCTGTGTGCAGGTAGTGCCAAAGCACAGAATGTCGTGTTCAATGCCGAGATTGACACGTTCCAGATGCTGATAGGCGAACAGACAAGAATAAAACTTGAATTGAGCGTCGATACCGGTTACAGGGTAGTAATGCCCGAGCCGGCAAAGGAACTGATGCCCGGTATCGAGGTGCTTGAAAAGAAACGCGATATAAGGAGTATAAACGAGAACCGTCGCAATATATATACCGACGAATATCTTATAACATCGTTCGACAGCACTCTTTATAACATACCACCGTTCAAGGTTGAGGTCGATAGCAATGAGTATTTTTCAAATTCTCTTGCTTTGGCTGTATATACCGTACCCATCGATACTGCCAATTTGCAGAATATCTGTGGCCCAAAAGATGTGTGGGAGGTGGAATTGACATGGGAAGAGTACCGCGATGCGGTACATCTTGGAATAATAGTTCTTTTCCTTGCATTGGCATTGGCTTGGGTTGTGGTAAGGTTTGTAAAGAACAAGCCTATCATCCGTATAGTAAAGATAAAGCCTAAAGAGCCTTCGCATATTGCCGCGCTCAACAAAATTGAGAATATCAAGAACGACGACACATGGCGCAACGACGGCAACGTGAAAGAGTTCTATACTCGTTTGACTGATGCTTTGCGTGAATACATGCACGACCGTTTCGGGTTCAACGCTTCCGAAATGACAACAAGCGAGATTCTTGACTATCTGCGCGGTATTGACAATAAGGAACACCTTTCGGAACTTAAAGAGATTCTTGAGACAGCCGACCTTGTGAAGTTCGCGAAGATGCGCCCTGCAAATAACGAGAACGACCGTAACATGCTCAATGCCATCGAATATGTCAATGTAACAAAGAATGTCGAAGAAGAGAAGCAGGAGCCGACCGAGAAAAGGATTGTAAACCACCGTTCCTTGTTTGAAAAACGCGTTCTCATTGCATCGATAGTTGTTATTGTTATTGTGCTGATTGGAGTGATTGCACTCCTGACAACCGATTTGTATAACTTGTTCAGTTAAAATAAAGATGTTTTTTGCGAATATATCATATTTATTGCTTTTTATTCCGCTGGCAGGATACATCGTGTGGTATTTCACACGAGGCAAACGCATTGAGCCTTCAATGAAGGTCTCAACCGTAATGCCGTTTGCAGGCAGTGTAAAGAGCTTTAGAAACAGGATATTACATTTACCTTTTATATTAAGGATAATAACCCTTTCAATGGTCATCATAATTCTTGCCCGTCCTCAGTCGAGCGACAGCTGGGAAGAGAGTGATGTCGAAGGTATTGACATAATGCTCGCTACCGACGTTTCTACGAGTATGTTGGCCATGGACCTGAAGCCTAACCGCATAGAGGCAGCAAAAGAGGTTGCTGCACAATTTGTCAATGGAAGAAAGAACGACAACATAGGATTGACGATATTCGCAGGCGAGAGCTTTACCCAATGCCCATTGACAATAGACCACGCCGTCATGCTTAACATGCTCAATTCGGTAAAGTGTGATATTGCGCAGAACGGCATTATAGAAGACGGTACGGCTATCGGTATGGGTATCGCAAACGGCGTGTCGCGTCTAAAGGACAGCAAGGCCAAATCAAAGGTTATCATATTGCTTACCGACGGCTCTAACAACAGCGGTGAAATATCTCCCGAGGCGGCATCCGAGATAGCCAAGGAGTTCGGTGTAAGAATATATACGGTGGGTGTCGGCACAAACAGCGAGACAGCACCATATCCATTCGGCGACCAGGTGGTGAACGTACCTGTCGAGATTGATGAAGCGACATTGAAGAAAATCGCAGAGATAACAAACGGAAAATACTATCGTGCGACAAGCAAGGAGAGCCTTGGCGAAATATACAGCGAAATCGACAAGCTCGAACGTACAAAATTGCATGCAAGACAGTTCAGTGCATACAACGAAGAGTTCCAGATATTTGCTTTCATAGCTCTATTGTCGTTGTTGCTTGAGATTGTTTTGCGTAATACGGTTTTAAGAAAGATACCTTAATACTTTGTAACAATGAGATTTGCAAATCCTGAATATCTATATCTGCTTCTTTTGCTTCCTGTAATAGTGTTGCTTTTCATATACTCTAATTACAGAAGAAAGAAGAACCTGAAGAGCTACGGCGACCCAGAGCTGCTGAAAGCCCTGATACCTTCTGTTTCGGCATTGCGCAACAGAATATCATTCTGGTTTACATTTATTGCCTTGGCGCTTATCACATTGGTTTTGGCACGTCCGCAGTTTGGAGCAAAGAAAGAGACCATAACCACACGAGGCATAGAGGTAGTAGTGGCTTTGGATATTTCAAATTCAATGCTTGCCGATGACATTTACCCTAACCGTCTGGAGAAGGCAAAGAGACTTATTTCAAGAATCATCAACAGCACAGGTGAGAACAAGGTTGCCCTTATCGTCTTTGCAGGTGATGCCTTTGTGCAGTTGCCAATAACAAACGACTTTATATCGGCGAAGATGTTCCTTGAGAGTATCACACCGGCATTGATAGCCCGTCAGGGTACAGACATTGGTGCAGCAATCAACCTCGCGACAAAGAGTTTTACTCCCAACGAGAAGATAGGCAAAGCCGTTATAATAATAACCGACGGCGAGAACCATGAGGGTGGTGCGGAAGAGGCTGCCATGCATGCCGCCGAAAAGGGTATCAATGTATATGTGCTGGGTGTAGGTACAGAAAAGGGCGGACGTATCCCTGTTGATGGCAAGAATGACTACATAAGGGATAAGGACGGCTTTGTGGTTGTGTCAAAGCTCAACGAGGATATGGCAAACAGAATTGCCAAAGCCGGAAGAGGTACTTATGTAAGGGTCGATAACACGAACAATGCGCAGACCATAATAGCAAACGAATTAGACAAGCTGCAGCAGGACGATGTAAAGACCGACGTATATACAAAATATAAGGAACAGTTTGAAGTCATCGCCTTGATAGTCTTCATCTTGCTCATAGCAGAGATTGTTATAACAGTGGTTCTTGATTCAATAAATCAAGGAAAGAAGAACAGGAAAGCGAACAAATAAGACTCATAACAGCTAATAAAATTTGGCAGTATGAAAAAACCGAATACGAAATATATCATTTATATAACATTGTTGGTCTTGGCTGTGATAGCTGTGCTGTATTCATCTGTGGCTCTCATTATGGACGGCTCGCCAATGCTGAAGAGCATGCGCGAACATGTGAAGAGCGCCAATGAATTTCACCGCGACAGCTTGTACGACAAGGCTATAGAGCCTTACCGCAGAGCTATGGATATGGAGCCTGAGATTCCATTGACAAGCTATAACAGTGCTACCAATCTTCTGATGAAGAACTATAAGGATATAAAGGACAATATAGCCGACCCTCAGGTGGTTGCAACAGTCTATAACGACGCCAACGGACAGTTCCTTGCAGCAGCCGAATATGAGAAAGAAAAGGGTAACCTCGCATCGATATATCATAATTCGGGGCTTATATTCCATTTGACCGATTCGCTTGAAGCTGCGGCAGAATCATATAAAGAGGCATTAAGGAACAACCCTGCCGATGACGAGACACGTTACAACCTTGCCGTAGTGTTGCATCAGTTGAAACAGAACCAGCAGAATCAGCAGCAGAATCAGCAGCAACAGGAACAGAACCAAGATCAAGAACAGCAACAACAAGAACAACAGCAACAGAATAATAATCAGAACCAGCAACAGGAAGAGCAGAAGCAGCAGGAACAGGAACAACAACAGCAACAGCAGGCTCAAGCACAGCAGACAGAAGAAGATATGTCAAAGGAAAACGCCGCTCGTCTGCTCGAGGCTGCCATGCAGGACGAGAAAGCTGTTCTTGAGAAGGTGAAACGCGAGAACAACCGTTCCGAGAAGAACAGGCTCGAAAAGAATTGGTAATGATAGAATGTTGTAAATCA
Source organism: Bacteroidaceae bacterium (assembly GCA_017647225.1). GTDB lineage: Bacteria > Bacteroidota > Bacteroidia > Bacteroidales > Bacteroidaceae > HGM04593. The sequence continues at coordinate 18,541 of JAGCLA010000038.1, forward strand.
GTATAATAGAACAAGACAGTTAAGCAGAAATATAGATGAAAAGGATATTGTTAACAACGGTAATGTTCCTCCTTTTTGTAGGAAATGCTTTGGCCGACGAAGTGACATTCGTAGCCCAAGCGCCGAAGTCCGTAGTTGTAAATCAACAGTTCAAGCTGACATTCAAGGTAAACAAGGCAAGCGTGAAGGAGCCGACCATACCTGAGATATCAGACTTTCAGGTTCTCACAGGTCCGCACCGTTCAACACAGCGCAGTTATCAGCTGATAAACGGAAAAATGGAGTCATCGGAGTCGGTGACTTTCACTTATATATTGCTTGCAGACAAGGAAGGAGAATTCAGGATTCCTGCGGCATCGATAATGGTCGATAAGAAAAAAATCAACTCTAACCCGCTTAGGATAAAGGTGTTGCCGGCAGACCAGAATTCATCTTCGGGACAGAATGGCTCAGTGGGCAACGGTGGCGTAAGAAGCAACAGCTCAGGAACCGATATAGCCAATGACGAACTTTTCATTCGTGCATCGTTGAGCATGGGTAAGGTATATGAGCAGGAAGCTGTCCTGTTGACATACAAGCTCTATTCAACGGTGAACCTCACCAATTTGAATAACCCGACCCCCGACTTGAAGGATTTTCATATCCAGGAGGTGCAGTTGCCACGTGAGAAGAATTTCGAGCTTGAGCACTACGAAGGACGTAACTATCAGACATTGATATGGCGTCAATTCGTTCTTTTCCCACAGGAGAGTGGTACATTGGAGATACCGGAACTCGATTTTGAAGGTGTAGTAGCTGTGCAGACACGCCGTAATCTTGACCCATTCGAGATGATGTTCAATGGTGGCCCGTCGTATGTCGAAGTGAAGAAGAAACTCAAGAGCAACAGCCTCACTCTCGAAGTGAAGAAACTGCCGGAAGGCAAGCCTGCAGGCTACTCGGGCGGTGTGGGACAGTTCACGCTGAACAGCACTATCAGTGCAACAGAGGTAAAGACCAACGAGGAGATAACCCTGAGAGTGAAAGTGAAAGGTATAGGTAACATGAAACTTATCGGTAACCCTATCATAGACTTTCCAAGCGAGTTCGAGGTGTTTGACCCTATCGTCAGCAACAAATTCAGTCTTAAGACAAACGGCTTTTCAGGAGAAAAGATATATGAGTATGTGATTACCCCTCGTGCCAGCGGTACATATACAATACCGGCTGCAAGCTTTATATATTTCGATCCTCTTTCCGACAGCTACAAGACTGTTGAAAGCACTCCATATACCATTGTAGTGGAGAAGAATAACGAACAGCCCGTAGGTGCTACAACGACTTATGTAGGCAAGGAGAGTGCCAAGGTACTTGCAACCGACATTCGCCACATAAAACTTGGAGATACCGAGCTTGTAAAGAGCAAAAAAGAGTTTTTTGCATCAGAAATCTATTATCTGCTATACATTTTGCCTCTTTTGTTGTTTATAACATACATTGTAATATACCGCAAGAGAGTGGCAGAGAATGCCAACATTTCGTTGGTACGCACAAAGAAGGCAAACAAGGTTGCCATAAAGCGTCTTAAGATAGCGAAACACCTTTTAGGCCAGAACAAGAAAAACGAGTTCTATGACGAGATATTGAAGACCCTTTGGGGATATATGAGTGACAAGATGAACATTCCTCTTTCACTCTTGTCAAAGGATAATGTTGCTAACGAACTTGAAAAGTACGGTGCCGACAGCACTCTGATAGAGGAACTGCATCAGGTGCTTAACGAAGCGGAATTTGCGCGCTACGCTCCGGGTGATGCCGGTCAGGCAATGGATAAGGTCTATTCAATGTCAATGAATGTGATAAGCAGAATGGAGAACTCTATTAAAAGATAACGAATTAGAACGATGAAGAAACTTATATATACATTTTTGTTGCTTGTAATGCCTTTCGCAATCTCTGCCCAGTCTTTTGCGAAGGCCGAAATCAGCAAGGCAATGGGTGACAGCGCATATTCAAAAGGGAATTATGCCGATGCTGTAAGCATATACGAGAGTGTGATAGAGAAAGAAGGCTACTCAGCCGACATCTATTACAACCTCGGCAATGCCTATTACCGTAACAACATGATAGGTAAGGCAATACTGAACTACGAGCGTGCCTTGCGCATTGACCCTACCGACAAGGACACAAAGGCAAATCTTGAATTTGTCCTTACAATGACAAAGGACGAAGTTGCCGAGAATTACGAGATATTCCTTGTAACATGGTTCAAGTCTGTTGTAAACTCTCTCCCCATTACAACCTGGGCCATAATTGCCGTTTCTACATTTATACTGTTGCTGTTGGCATTGCTCCTCTTCTTTTTCAATGCAAGAGCAGCTCTTCGCAAAACAGCTCTTACGGTTGCAATCTTTTCCCTTTTTGTTACTATATTTGCAAATATCGCAGCCTCACACATCTACGATTACATGAACGACGACAGTGAAGCTATTGTAATGAAGGAAGAGGCATACCTGAAAAGCACTCCCGACAATTCGGGAACAGAGCTTATCAAGGTGCACGAAGGTAGAAAGGTAAGGTTTGTCGATAACTCGATGCGCGATTGGAAAGAGGTCGAACTTGAAGACGGAACAGTAGGGTGGTTGCCTGCCGGCGCATTGGAGCAGATTTAAGATAAACGTTTTTAGGGGATTATACTATGGAATTAAGCACACTTTTGAATATAGACCAATACTTGCTGTTGTCGCTCAACGGAAGTGATTCACTGTTCTGGGACGGCTGTATGCTCGTATATACATCTATGGCGGTGTGGATGCCGTTGGCTTTTGTGTTGCTCTGTGTGCTGCTTAAGAACAACAATATAAGGGATTTCTTTCTTCTTGTAGTGCTTGTTGCTGTTGTTGCCACCTTGACCGATACAATCTCTTCAGGTATCTGTAAGCCGTTTTTTGAGCGTTGGCGACCTACAAACGACCCTGTGCTCATGTACGCCGTTGATGTGGTGAACGAAACAAGAGGTGGACGTTACGGCTTTACCTCAAGCCATGCAGCCAATTCTTTTGGTATAGCAACATTCATAATGCTGCTTATACGTAACAGAGCATTGTCGTGTTCCTTGATTATATGGGCTTCGATGAATGCCTTTACACGCATATATCTTGGAGTGCATTACCCCGGCGACATTCTTGCCGGCACACTCATAGGCGTGTTGGTAGGTTTTGCGATGTACCGCCTGTATGTATATATACAGAATCACAAACGTCGCGCATCAAGACGCGATTGGATATCGGATCACTATACAAAAAGCGGTTACCTTGTATCCGATGTATATTTCCTGCTGTTGGTGATGTACCTTACATTCGCGGCAATACCTATGATATCATTCTTTACGTTCGTGTATTGATTTGGTTTAGAGTGTAGAGTGTAGAGTTTAGAGTGTAGAGTTTAACTTCGTTGAATATCGGCTGCGCTCGTTGCAAAACATTAAAGTAAACTTTATGTATCACTCGCTTGCACGATATTTAGAGATATCTCCCATACGTTGATTTTCGACGCCCGCAGGGGTTAAAGTCAATGGATCTCAAATCCACCCCAAACAGAGATACTTCGCTTTGCTCAGTATGACATAACCTTTCGGGTCAACTGCTATATTATTGCCCAATTTTAATACATTTCTATAAACTCGTATGTGTTACCGACCATTGAGAGATAACGCATGAATTCCTCGTTTGAGATAACAACCGTCGCATGGTTGTCGTTAGGGTGAAAACTCAATGAAGATTCATTTTTCAGGTTTTCATCAAGGAACAGATGCACATGGTTTTCTGTGTCGTTTATCAGGCCGAATGGCGATACCGAGCCGGGTTGCAGCCCCAAATACTTTTCCATGCGTTGTGGCGACGCAAAAGACAACTTGCCTTGGTGCAGACGCTTTTCAAGGTCGTGGATATCGAGGTCGCGTTCACAGTCAAGCACTACAAGATAGTGGCGGTTTCCTTTATGGTTGCGGAAAAAGAGATTCTTGCAATGTTTTGAACCGTCTTTCTGCCAATGTTGCCTTGCAATTTCTATTGTTGGTGCTTCAGGATGCGTGTACCATGTATGTGAAATACCATTCTCGTCGAGATAAGCGAGAACCTTTGATATTCTTTCCTTTTCCATTGTTTTGCCTGTTGTGTCAATTCTTTCGCTAAGGTATGGATTTTCTTTATAATCTTCAATTCAGAAGATTGTTTTTTCTTGATAAAAGGTTTTCCTCCCTCTTTACTCGCACAAGAAATATCAAAAATTAGTAAACTATTGTTTTAATAGGTAAAAACGGCTATATTCGCAGTGGAATATGCAAACGAATCTGTATGTGTGTCAATTCGTTAAAGGATAACGTAATAGACACGTTAAGTCACAATTCACATTGTTGTATTCCCTTTCTTGAAACAAATAATTGAATAAAATAACCTATGAGAAAAATTAAACATTTATTTACCGCACTTTTGCTGCTGTGTAGTGTTGCTGTCAATGCCCAGGATTTTGAAGTTGATGGTATTTACTATAACATTACCGACGAAGCCAATAAAACTGTCTATGTGACTTCCGGAGTTAAATACACCGGTGGTGTTGTGATTCCGAATAGTGTAACATATAATGGCAACACTTATAGCGTTACAAGCATTGGCGAAGATGCGTTCTTTAATTGCTCCAGCCTTAAAAGCATAGAAATCCCCAACAGCGTTACAAGCATTGGAGATTATGCGTTCAGAGGTTGCACCGGACTTACAAGCCTTGAAATCCCCAACAGCGTTACAAGCATTGGTCGGTCTGCGTTCTCTAATTGCTCCGGCCTTACAAGCATTACAATACCTAACAGCGTTACAAGCATTGGAGAAGATGCGTTCTATAATTGCTACGGCCTTACAAGCATAATTGTTAAGGAAGGTAATACTGTATATGACAGTCGTAACAATTGTAATGCTATTATAGAAACTTCTTCAAATACATTGCTTAAAGGTTGTAAAAACACTGTTATTCCT
>JAGCLA010000039.1 GCA_017647225.1 Bacteroidaceae bacterium
TTGCTTGCGGTACATGTATCGACGAGTGTCCTCAGGGTGCTATTTCTGAGGGTGAGAAGTATTCTATCAACCCTGAATTGTGCATCGACTGCGGTAGCTGTGCAAGTGTTTGTCCTTCAGAGGCTATCCACGAGGGATAATAGAAACGCAAAACAAGCATTTTGGGGGCAACAAGCCCCCTTTTTAATACCCATAAATATGAAAAATATCATTCACGTAGTAATTAAAGCCACAATAATAACTGTCATAGCAGTCGTGGCATACACCATTTACAGGTACATCACAGCATGATTATAAGAATGACGGACAAGCCCTAAGGTTTGTCCGTCATTCTTATATCATATTCAATCACTTGACTTTCTCTTCAATGAGTTTTTTCATTGCATCACCGCGAAGGTTACGCTGTACGATTATACCGTCAGGGCCGAAGAGTATAATCTGCGGGATACCTCTGATACCATACAATGCTGTTGCATCGTCCTTATTGCCGACAGGAACATAAATCTGTGGATAGTTGATGCCCTCTGCAGTAAGAGATGCCTTGAATTTGCTCTCCTCGTCCCATACGTTTACACCGATAACGGTAAACTTATCTCCACCGAACTTGTTCTGCAACTCAATAAGGTTCGGAATCTCTGCCTTGCAAGGACCGCACCATGATGCCCAGAAGTCAACAAGAACGTACTTACCCTTGCCTACATAATCGGACAATTTAGCAGAAGTACCATCGACTGCGAAACCACTGAAATCAATGAACATCTTACCAGCCTGTGTAGCCTCTGCCTTAAGCAAATTCTCACGTTCCACCATTATTTTAGGAACTTTTGTAGAGTATTTTACCTTGCCGATCATTGTATCAAGCGCACCGAGTGTAGGATAGAACTCACTTGCTACCACGCTAAGCACGTATGCACCAAGCATATTGTCCTTGTTATCCTCTATTGTCTTGCGATAGATATCGTACAAAGCATTTATATCGGAATTCAAAGTCTCCTGAATCTCTTTTTGCGACATTCCCTGCGCATGCAATTGCTGGAACTTTGCGTTTACGGCATTGCCGGCAACAGCCACTGCATTGTTCATCTCAATCAACTTGTCGTTAAGACCGCCGTTGTCTGTCACAGTAACAGGATTTGTTGTAAAATCGACTGTGATTTCTGCACCTGGAGCAGCCAAAACATCGGCAACGACACGTTTGTTGCCAACTATCTGGACATTGCTCAAAGTCTGGTCATTGATATTGCGCTCAAACTTAAAAGTTCCGTTCTCTATAACAACCTTATCTACGACATCGGTCTGCTCGATAAGAGAAATCTCCTTGCCGTTGTACTTTTCGTTGATTTTTCCTGTAATTGTGTAGCTTTGTGCAGTTGCAGTCAATGCAAAAACCGACAAGGCAAGAATTGATAAAAATCTCATTTCTATATATTTTTAGTATTAATAATTTCTAATGCACTTTGCGAAGATAATACAATTTACACAACAAATGCACCTATTCACATTATTTAAGATAGCTCTCAACCGAATTCATCAGTTCTTCGCCAAGCATTCCGCGCTTCAGGATTGTTCCATCGGGTGCAAATAAAATTGTATGCGGGATTGTCTCTACGTTATACAACCTTACTGCGTTATCCTTGTTTTTTCGAGGCACAAATATTTGCGGATAGTCAATGCAGAGGTTTACAACCGCTTCTTTGAACTTTTCTTCGGCATCGTTGATGTTTATGCCTACAACCATGAATTTATCTCCAAGATATTTCTTGTTTACAGCTATAACATTCGGCATTTCCTCTTTGCACGGACCACACCACGAAGCCCAGAAATCAACAAGAACATACTTACCCTTGCCTACATAGTCCGACAACTTCACTTGGCTTCCATCTGCAGTAAAAGCTGTAAAGTCAACAAACATACAACCGGGCTGTGTTATTTCACGTTGATAAAGGCTACTGCGCAAATCGACCAAAGGACCAAGTTCACCGGCATACTTCACTGTTGAGATAACAGAATCGAGTTCGTTGTATGTCGTAAACAGACTGCGCGCTATGATTGCAAGAAAATATGCACCGAACATATTATCCTTATTGTCACTTATTGTTTTACGGAAGAGATTGTCAAGTTCGTCCCTTTCAGGTTGCAATACAGCATTTATTTCCTCTTCTGTTTTACCGGCATCATGCAATTGCTGCGCCTTTGCATCAATAGCCTTATTGGTTTCCTTTGCATAAGTATTTAAAGCGGCATACTGTTCGTTATAGCCTCCGTTGTCCATAATTACTGCCGGACGTACAGTCAAATCAACCTGAGCTTCGGTTCCCTTCTCAAGAATAACGGTAGCTCTTATTCCTTTAATACGGTTAACTATAACATCGACCACTGTTGGAGCATCAAGCGAACCTTCAAATTTGAAAGCACCATCTACAACAGCACATGAATCAATGCACTCTTCACTATTTTTATCTATAAGATAGACATTCTTTCCGTTATAGTCGCCACTGACCACACAGGATATGAGATAATCCTGCGCCATTAAAGGCAACACGGCAAACAATGCAAAAAGAGCAATTAGAATTTTCGTTTTCATTATAATTCTTCTTTAATTAAATATCATATTAACCCAACCAAGGTAACGTCCGTTCTTTCCCATCTGCTGAACCAGGACAAAATCGCCATCAGCGTTCATGTATGACAGTGGTTGAGAAAAATAATCGTGAGAATGACCTCCCAATATAACATCTATCCCCGAGGTGGAAGTTGCCAAAATTTCATCGTTGTAATCACCTGCCAGCTGCCAGCCAAGATGTGAAAGACATATTATCGCATCACAACCTTCAGACTTGAGTACGGGAACAACGTTATTTACAGCGTCAAGAGGAGAGATAAACTCCACACCTTCATAATTCTCTTTTGCAACAAGCCCTTTCGGATTGGGAGAAAGAGCAAAAACGCCTATCTTACGGCCACCTTTTTCAATAATTGCATATGGTTTTACAAGCCCTTCGCATACAGTTCCTGTAAAATCATAGTTGGCACATAGTACATGAAAATCAGCCAGACTAAACAAGCGCGCCATATTCTCAATACCAAAGTCAAATTCATGATTACCTATGGCACAGGCATCATAGCCCATAGCGTTCATCATTCCAATCTCAATCTCACCCTTAAAGACATTATAGAACAATGAGCCTTGAGAAAAATCGCCACAATCGAAGAGCAAAATATTGTCACGACCTAAAGAATCGGCAAGATGTTCAATAAGCAATGCGCGGTTAAGAACACCTGCGCCACCATCTTTTTCGGCCAGAATACAACTATGCGTGTCGTTTGTATGCAATATGGTCAGCATATCACTTTTGGGCATACAAGCCAAAAAGAGCAGAGCGACGGATATTATAGCAATATACTTTTTCATAATTCTATTCTATTATTTTTATACGGCCATCACATTCCGCGATCACTTTCTCACCACCTTCAGCAAGTTCTTTTATATATTGTATCATAATATCACGTAGTGTAACATCGTACAAAACCACTCTGTCTGTTCCAAGTGCCAAGGCCGTCATCTTATCATTTCCTTGTGCAAGATAGTCCGATGTAGCCACACGATACATTTTAGAAAAATCGTCAAGAGGCTCATCGCCAACATACACAGACAAAAGTTCTCCTTGCGGGGTCATCTCTATTCTCATACCACTGATTGCCTCACCGCCAACAGAAGCAATCTCAGAACACAATTGCCACAACTGTTCTCCTGACAAAGTGAGCATGGCAAGTGTGTTCTCAAACGGGAACACTGCATATATGTCACCAAAGGTTATTACTCCCTTTTGCAGTTCGCTACGCAACCCACCCTTGTTCGTAATCGCAATATCGACCTTCACGGCACTATAGCGCTGCGCCATCTCCAATAGCGCATCAGCGGCAAAATTCATTAACGGACTTTCAGGCTGATATTTGAGCAGATCAACAGCCGCCTCACCAATGATAGGCGATTTGATGCTATCAACCTTCTCCATACCTCTCTTAAGCAGAGCCCTTACCTCGACCGCACCGGTATCACAATGTACGGCAACAACCTTTATATTACCTCCTTCTATTGTCGGTGCATACTTTTCAGGGTAATACAAAGCAAGAAGTATAACTATTACGGACAGCACAAAAAGTGACAAAGAGACCTTTTTCATATTTTTTTACCAACTTTATCTCTTCAAAGGTAGTGCATATCGGCTTAAAAAGCAATTTAAAGGCAAAATAAAGAGCAACATTTGGTAAAATAAGAAAATTAGAGTATCTTTGCCCCGCTTTCGGCGTAATCGCTGTCAAGGAAGGGTAACTTGATATGTTACGTTTGAATGATTGAACAATTTAACAAATCAAAAAAATGGATTTAATTAAAATTGCTAAAGAAGCATTTGCTACTGACGTAAAACGCGAAATGGAGTTCCACCCAGGTGACACAATCACAGTAGCTTACAAAATCATCGAGGGAACAAAAGAGCGTATCCAGATGTATCGTGGTGTTGTTATCCGTATCAGCGGTCACGGTAACGAGAAGCGCTTCACAGTACGTAAGATGTCAGGTACTGTAGGTGTTGAGCGTATCTTCCCATTGAACTCACCAGCAATCGACAGCATCACTGTTAACAAGCGTGGTCGTGTTCGTCGTGCTAAACTTTACTACTTGCGTGCCCTTACAGGTAAGAAGGCTCGTATCAAAGAGATTAAAGCATAAGCATTCCAACGAAGGTTTTAAAATAAGAGATGTTGCCTATTGGCAACATCTCTTATTTTTTATCACTTATTCAGCAACGGTTCCATCGACCATTCTTATTGTCCTGTCGGTAAACGAGGCCAATGCCTCATCATGCGTGACAATGATAAATGTCTGTCCGAATTTGTCACGTAAATCAAAGAAGAGCTTATGCAGTTCCTCTTTATTCTTGCTGTCAAGACTACCCGAGGGTTCATCGGCAAGTACCACGTCGGGATGATTGATAAGAGCTCTGGCTACAGCAATACGTTGGTTCTCTCCTCCTGACATCTCCGAAGGCTTATGCCCGGCACGTTCTTCAAGCTTCATCATCTTCAACAAATCAAGAGCCTCTTTTTCGGCATCCTTACGGTCACGTCCTGCAATGAGAGCCGGTATTATTATATTCTCAAGCGCGGTAAATTCAGGCAACAACTGATGAAACTGGAATACAAACCCAATATGTTTGTTTCGGAATGTCGCCAAACGCTTGCTGTTCATACGCGACAAATCTTCCCCCTCGAAATATATACTACCGCTGTCGGGCTTGTCAAGTGTACCTATAAGCTGCAACAGCGTAGTCTTGCCGGCTCCACTCGGCCCGACAATACTTATAACTTCACCACGTTTGACCTCAAGACTCACCCCTTTGAGTACCGATAAATCGCCAAAACGCTTTGTCAGATTATCTATCTTTATCATATTTCCTTTATTACATATTCTGCCATATAACAACCGAAGGTTGCAGTAAAATAGGCCAATGAACCAATAATTGGTTTCCCACCGTCAGGATTAGGTGAAATGGCTTCTCTGCGTGGCTGTTCAACACTATATATGACCGGCAGTTTATATTTTCCGCGCCATTCACGCAACAGACGACGCACATTCTTTGCCAACGTACAATGCTCGCTTTTCCACAAATCACCTGTACGGATATCGGCAAGATTGGCTTTTGCACCAGCTCCCATGCTTGAGATTATTTTAATACCACGTTCCCAACATGCCCTTATCAACGCACCTTTGGGTTCAAGGGTGTCAATGGCATCAACCACAAAATCAAAACCACCTTCGTCAATCAACGATGCGACATTATCTTCATCAACGAACATCTGTTTCACATCGATTTCCACGTTTGGGTTTATTGCATGCATGCGCTCAGCCACAATTCGACATTTCGGCTCGCCCACATTGCAAGCCAAAGCCGGCATCTGACGGTTGATGTTTGTCACATCCACAACATCAGCATCAACAATGGTAAACCTGCCGACACCGGCACGACACAGCATCTCTGCAGCCCATGAGCCGACACCACCAAGCCCCACAATAAGCAGATGCGCTTCCTTGAGCCTCTTCTGCTTCTCCTCACCAAGCAACAATTCGCCACGTTGCAACCAATTCTCTCTCATAAAATGCGTAGATATTCCGTTCAAATGCACTATTTCGGTCAACGAAAATACAAAAAAATAGCGACAGCGATATATAAATATCTAATTTTTAAGTAATTTTGCACCCGAAAATGATATATATTGCAGTAGGTGCGGATATATCGACATTAATTAACGAGTAAAACACAAATCCTATATAAAAATGAAAATCGCAATCGTAGGTGTCAGCGGAGCGGTAGGACAGGAGTTCCTTCGCGTCCTCGATGAGAGAAATTTCCCATTTGACGAGTTGGTGCTTTTCGGCTCGGCTCGCAGTGCTGGTCAGGTATATAACTTCCGTGGAGTGGATTATGTTGTAAAAGAACTTAAACACAACGATGATTTCATGGGCGTTGACTATGCCTTTGTTTCTGCAGGTGGTGGTGTTTCAAAGGAGTTTGCTGAGACCATTACAAAGCATGGTGCTGTAATGATTGACAACTCAAGTGCATTCCGCATGGACAGCGATGTTCCTTTGGTTGTTCCCGAGGTGAATCCTACAGACGCATACAACCGTCCACGAAACATCATTGCAAACCCCAACTGTACAACAATTCAGATGGTTGTCGCTTTGAAGGCTATTGAGAACCTTTCACACATCAAGCGTGTTCACTCTTCGACATATCAGGCAGCCAGCGGTGCCGGTGCAGCAGCTATGGCAGAGCTTTACGAGCAGTACCGTCAGGTGCTTGCAGGTGAAGAGCCTACCGTTGAGAAGTTTGCATACCAGCTCGCTTTCAACGTAATTCCTCAGATTGATGTATTTACCGAAAACGGTTATACAAAAGAAGAGATGAAGATGTATAACGAAACACGCAAGATCATGCACAGCGACATTGAAGTAAGTGCACAATGCGTACGTGTTCCGGCTTTGCGTTCACACTCACAGTCATTGTGGATTGAGACAGAACGTCCTTTGAGCGTTGAAGAGGTGCGTTGTGCTGTTGCAGAGGGCGAAGGCTTGATTCTTATGGACAACCCCGAAGAAAAGGTTTATCCAATGCCTCTGTTCCTTGCAGGACAAGACCCTGTATATGTAGGTCGTATTCGTAAGGAGATTTCAAACCCCAACGGTATTATGATGTGGATTGTTGGTGACCAGATAAAGAAGGGTGCAGCCCTCAATGCAGTTCAGATTGCAGAATATCTTATCGCTCACCCACAGAAATAAAAAAAACAATAGAATATAAAAATGAAGTGAACCCCAAAGTTTGGACAAAAAACTTTGGGGTTTATTTTATGCGTAAGAAACACGATCATTCAGCATTGCTAAAGTATATGCATATGCTTGAAGATGGTTATTCCATCAATTACATTCACAGCAAGTATGGTATATGTAATTCCCAATTAGAAAA
>JAGCLA010000040.1 GCA_017647225.1 Bacteroidaceae bacterium
GACCGTCGTGTTATCAGAGTTGATATTTCTCAAATACAATATATTGAAGGAATGAGTGAATATCTTAAGGTGTGGATAAATGGAGAAACAAAGCCTATTATCACCCTTTTGTCTATTAAAAAGATAGAAGAGTGTTTACCAAACTATTTTATCCGCATTCATCGTTCATATATAGTCAATAGCAGGATGATACGTGAGGTAGAACGAAATCGAATAATTACAAAATCCGGCGCGAGTTTTCCTATTGGTGATATATATAAAGATGCATTCCGTGAGTATTTGAATATGATGTTAGTGGATAAATAAAATGTAGTCGGTATATTTTTTTTTGATATTTATTGTTTGTTTTTCCCTTTCTCTTGTACGTGTGTTGATAATTTTTTGTATCTTCGCGCTGTAAAAACAGAAGGCTATGAAACACAGAGCAATCAAAAATATTCTTGTTGCGGGATGTAAAAAGAATTCCGTTGCTCCTATTGCCCCTGTTTATTTTGTTATTGATACTATTTTTATGTAAGTTTTATTATAGTCGTTTCGTTTGAAACGACTTTTTTTATATATTAGCGGAAAATATTTGATTTTTTATGGAACCTCTATTGCATGAATGTGGCGTTGCTATGATACGCCTGCGTAAACCCTTGAACTACTATCAGGAAAAATATGGTACATGGGCTTATGGTATGAATAAATTGTTCTTGTTGATGAACAAACAATATAACCGTGGCCAGCAGGGTGCCGGTATCGCTTGCGTGAAGTTGAAAGCTTCTCCTGGTGAGGATTATATGTTCCGTGAAAGGGCAGAGGGCTCAGGTGCTATATCAGAAGTCTTTGATTTGGCAAACAAAAGCCTTCTCTCACATCCTAAAGAGATGAAGAACAATGCTGAATACGCATATCGTCATTTCGGTTTTGCAGGTGAGCTCTATATGGGACACTTGCGTTATTCTGCTACAGGAAAGACCGGTATGCAGTATGTTCACCCATTCTTGCGCCGTAACAACTGGAGAGCAAAGAACCTTGCTCTTTGCGGTAACTTCCATATCACAAATGTTGACGATGTGTTCCACGAACTCGTATCACACGGTCAGCACCCACGTGTACACGCCGACACATATATCATGCTTGAACTTATGGGACACCGTCTTGACCGTGAGGTAGAACGCGTCTTCAAGGAGTGCGAGGCAGAAGGTATCAAGGGTATGGATATTACGACTACTATAGAGGAACGTATGGATGTTGCAAATGTGTTGCGTACATCAACTCCAATGCTTGATGGTGGTTATGTCTTCTGTGGTGTTACAGGTAGCGGTGAGATGTTTGCGATGCGTGACCCTTGGGGTGTGCGTACAGCCTATTGGTATGCAAACGACGAGATATTCATCATGGCAAGTGAGCGTGCCGCATTGCAGACAGCAATGAATTTGAAAGAGGAAGAGGTGATTGAACTCAAACCGGGTGAAGCGCTTATCGTTAACAAACGTGGTGAGTTGCGTAGCGAAATGATTATAGAGCAGAAAGCATTCTTGCCATGTTCATTTGAACGTATCTATTTCAGCCGTGGTAACGACGGTGATATATATAAGGAGAGAAAACTTTTGGGTTCTAACCTGAAGGAGCAGATATTGAAGGCTATCAACTATGACCTTGACAATACAGTATTCTCATTTATTCCTAATACAGCCGAAATGGCATTCTACGGAATGGTTGAGGGTATGCAGGAGTATCTTGATGCATGGAAGGTGAAAGAAATCAATTCGGGTAAGGAATTCAGTCCTGAAGAGTTGAACGCCATTGTAACCAAAAAGGTACGTCAGGAGAAGGTTGCGAACAAGGATATCAAGATGCGTACATTCATTTCTACAACAGACAAACGTAACGACCTTGCATCTTATGTATATGACATCACATACGGCACAATCAAGCCTAAGGTTGACAACCTCGTTGTAATTGATGACAGTATTGTGCGCGGAACAACTTTGAAACAGAATATCCTCAACATTCTCGACCGTCTTGAACCAAAGAAAATCGTTGTTGTATCGTCAAGTCCTCAGATTCGTTATCCAGACTATTACGGTATCGACATGGAGAAATTCGACCACTTCGTTGCATTCAAGGCTGCTCTTGAACTCTTGTATGAGAACGGCAAGCGCTCTCTTATCGACGAAACATACAGAGCATGTATCGAGGAACTCAAGAAGCCGGATGCCGAGCAGGTAAACTGTGCACGCGCCATCTATCATCCGTTTACTGCTGATGAGATTTCACGTAAAATTGCCGATTTGCTCAAGCCTGTAGATCTTAACGCAGAGTTGGAACTTGTATTCCAGAGCCTCGAAGGTTTGCACAATGCTTGTCCTAACCACCTCGGTGACTGGTACTTCAGCGGTATCTATCCGACACCGGGCGGTAACCGTCTTGTGAACGAGGCGTTTGTATATCATTACGAGAAATACTTGTGTAAGTAAATAATAAACAATAATATATTATCATGAAAGAACAACTGAAAAAGGTATTGTTGCTTGGTTCCGGTGCGTTGCGTATCGGTCAGGCCGGTGAGTTTGACTATTCAGGATCACAGGCATTGAAAGCACTCCGTGAAGAGGGTATTCAGTCAGTGCTTATCAACCCTAATGTTGCTACTATTCAGACATCAGAGGGTATTGCCGACAAGGTATATTTCTTGCCGGTAGATGTGCATAATGTTGAGGAAATCATCAAGAAAGAGAAACCTGATGGTATTCTTTTGGCGTTTGGTGGACAGACAGCATTGAACTGCGGTACAGAACTCTATCAGAAGGGTATCCTGCAGAAATATGGTGTTAAGGTGCTTGGTACATCGGTTGAGGCAATTATGTATACCGAAGACCGCGACCTTTTTGTGAAGAAACTCGATGAGATTCCAATGAAGACTCCTGTGAGCCAGGCTGTCGAGAGCATGGAAGACGCTTTGAAGGCTGCTCACGAGATCGGTTTCCCTGTAATGGTACGTTCTGCATACGCTCTTGGTGGTCTTGGTAGCGGTATCTGTCGCGACGAGGAGAGCTTCAAGGAACTTGCAGAGAGTGCATTCACATTCTCTAACCAGATTCTTGTAGAAGAATCGTTGAAAGGTTGGAAGGAGATTGAGTTCGAGGTTATCCGCGACGCAAACGATCACTGTTTCACAGTAGCAAGCATGGAAAACTTCGACCCGCTCGGTATCCACACCGGTGAGTCTATCGTTGTTGCTCCTACCTGCTCGCTCACTCCTGAACAGGTTAAGTTCATGCAGGAGATTTCAGTTAAGGCTATCCGTCACCTCGGAATCGTCGGTGAGTGTAATATCCAGTATGCATTCAACGCTGAAACAAACGACTACCGCGTAATCGAGGTAAATGCACGTTTGAGCCGTTCTTCAGCTCTTGCTTCAAAGGCAACAGGTTATCCACTCGCATTCGTTGCAGCAAAAATCGCTCTCGGATACACTCTTGACGAGATTGGCGAAATGGGTACACCTAACAGCGCATATAAAGCTCCTGAACTCGACTACCTTATCTGTAAGATACCTCGTTGGGACTTGACAAAGTTTGCAGGCGTGTCACGTCAGATTGGTTCAAGCATGAAGTCGGTAGGTGAAATCATGTCTATCGGCCGTAGCTTCGAGGAGGTTATCCAGAAGGGTCTTCGTATGATAGGTCAGGGTATGCACGGTTTCGTAGGTAACGAGCATACACACTTCGACAACCTCGACGAGGAACTTGCAAACCCCACAGATATGCGCGTATTCTCAATTGCATCGGCACTTGAGGCAGGCTATACAGTTGAGCGTATCAGCGAACTTACAAAGATTGACCCTTGGTTCTTGGGCAAATTGAAGAACATTGTTGACTACAAGCATGTTCTTGAAGGTTACAACACACTCGAGGAGTTGCCCGAAGAGGTTTTGCGTAAGGCTAAGGAACTCGGTTTCTCTGACTTCCAGATTTCACGTTTTGTTCTCAAGAACGAAAAGAATATGGAAACAGGTAACCTCGCTGTTCGTGCACGTCGTAAGGAACTCGGTATTCTCCCTGCAGTAAAGAGAATCAACACTGTAGCTTCGGAGCATCCTGAACTTACAAATTATCTTTACATGACATACGGCACAAAGGGCTATGACGTGAACTACTACAAGGCAGACAAGTCTGTTGTTGTTCTCGGCTCAGGTGCATACCGTATCGGTTCATCGGTTGAGTTCGACTGGTGTTCTGTAAATGCCGTTCAGACAGCACGTAAGCTCGGTTACAAGTCTATAATGATTAACTACAACCCTGAAACAGTATCAACCGACTACGATATGTGCGACCGCCTCTATTTCGACGAGTTGTCATTGGAGCGCGTACTCGACGTTATCGACCTTGAACAGCCGGGTGGTGTAATCGTTTCAGTAGGTGGACAGATACCTAACAACCTTGCGATGAAGTTGCATCGTCAGGCAGTGCCCATCCTCGGTACTTCGCCACTCTCTATCGACCGTGCCGAAAACCGTCATAAGTTCTCTGCAATGCTCGACCAGCTTGGTATCGACCAGCCTGCATGGAAGGAGTTGACAAGCATTGAGGATATGAAGGAATTTGTTGACAAGGTTGGTTATCCTGTACTTGTGCGTCCTTCGTATGTGCTTTCAGGTGCTGCAATGAACGTATGCTACAACGAAGAGGAGTTGCATGAGTTCTTGAAGATGGCAGCTGAGGTGTCTAAGGAATTCCCTGTTGTTGTGTCACAGTTCATGACCGATACAAAGGAAATTGAGTTCGACGCTGTTGCACAGAATGGTGAGGTTGTAGAGTATGCAATTTCAGAGCATGTCGAGTTTGCCGGTGTTCACTCAGGTGACGCTACATTGGTATTCCCTGCACAGAAGATATATTTCGAGACTGCACGTCGCATTAAGAAGATTTGCCGTCGCATTGCGAAAGAACTTAACATTTCAGGACCTTTCAACATTCAGTTCCTTGCAAAGAACAACGAGGTTAAGGTTATCGAATGTAACTTGCGTGCATCACGTTCGTTCCCATTCGTATCAAAAGTGTTGAAACGTAACTTTATTGAGACTGCTACACGCATTATGCTTGATGCTCCTTACAGCCGTCCTGACAAGTCAGCATTTGATATCGATTGGATTGGTGTTAAGGCTTCGCAGTTCTCATTCAGCCGTCTGCATCAGGCCGACCCTGTATTGGGCGTTGATATGTCATCA
>JAGCLA010000041.1 GCA_017647225.1 Bacteroidaceae bacterium
CGTTTTTCGTTCCTTACTTTACACTTAAATTCTTCGTCAGATAAACCGACAAAGACCGTTGTACTGCTTGTCTGTATGGAATGGTTTCAAGGATCATCTTGCTCTCAGGAACTGCGTTACCGCGTTCATTTCCGAAAGCGATGACAAAGGTAAGGCAAAAATTTGGACTACAAAAATATTTCCACAACTTTTTTGCCTAAAAAAATAACTTTTTTACACAAGTGCTGATTTACAGCACTTTATAAAGTGTTAAAAAATTGCTTTTTTTTGAACAAATTATGCCAGACTTTGTTTTATAGCGATTTTACAAGCAACTCTTCGAGTTTTCTTGCATCGAGATTCTGCATCAGTTTTCCGTCTATTGCCGCAGAAATTGTACCCGACTCCTCGGATACCACAACGGCTATCGCATCGTAAATTTCGGTAATACCGATTGCCGAACGATGACGCAGACCGAGTTTCTTTGATATATTAAGGTTATGTGATACCGGGAGAATACATTGCGCCGCAGCTATGCGTCCGTTCTGAACCACCATAGCACCGTCGTGCAACGGAGCGTTCTTAAAGAAGACAGCCTCGACAAGACGCTGACTGATGTCGGCATTTATTGTTTCGCCAGTCTTTATTATATCATTAAGAGAGTTATTTCTTTCGATAACTATAAGCGCACCCACCTTTTGCTGTGCCATATTGTTACATGCAAGGACAATGGGCATAACATCAGACGAAACCTCTTTACCTTTATTATTACGCGAGAAGAAGCGCGAAAGGAACCTGAAGTGGCGTTGCGAGCCGAGAGAACGGAAGAAGTTGCGTATCTCCTCGTGGAATATAATCACAAGCGCAAGTGTACCGACACTCATCAATTGGTCGAAGATTGAACCGAGCAGACGCATCTGCAACATCTTCGAAACGAGCACCCATGAGAAGAAGAACACAAGAATACCCAAAAAGACATTGAGTGAACCCGACTCTTTCATAACCCTATAGATATAGAACAGCAGCAAAGCCACCAGCACCACATCTACAATATCCATTATAGTAATATCAAAAAACATACCTTATAATAATATATATACAATTCAAATTCCGTTAACACTTCTCCACATTGCGACCACCTGCGCGGCCTCCTTTACATCGTGAACTCGCAGAATGTCGGCACCCCTGTCAAGTGCCATGGTATTGAGCGCGACCGTTCCTTGCAAAGCCTCACCGGCAGTCACCCCAAGTGTCTTTGTTATCATCGACTTACGGGACACACCGACCAGTATCGGTGCTTCAAGCATGGCAAACTCACGCAAGTTGCCGAACAGCTCAAAGTTCTGTTCAAGTGTCTTGCCAAAACCGAAACCCGGGTCGATTATGACATCGCGCACCCCGGACTGATGCAGTTGCCACATCTTCTGCGACAAAGCGGCAAGCACCTGCGGAGTACAATGAGGCAAAGCCTTGACATCGAGGGAATGTGTCAGCACATAAGGCAGAGCCGACTCTACGACTGCGTCAAACATTCCTGCGTCCCAATCAAAGCCGGACACGTCATTTATTATCGATACATTATGCTCCTTCGCACACTCCCTGACCACTTCTGCACGGAACGTATCAACAGAAACGACGGCATCGGGCAGTTCCTTGTCAAGAACGTCAAGCGCAGAATGCAACCTTGCGAGTTCTTCGGCCTGCGACACAGGTTCACTGCCGGGCCTTGTAGAGCAAGCACCTACATCAAGTATCGACGCTCCATTCGCAAGCATATCCTTGGCACGCAAAGCAAGTTCCTCGCACGACACACGCGACGAGGCGTAGAACGAATCGCCGGTAACATTCAAGATTCCCATAACAACGGGAGTGTCGAATGTCATAAGTTTGCCTTTTATGTTTATTGAGTATGCCATTTCAATGTTGCAAATAGGCATTGGTTGCCTATGCACCTAATCGCAAAGGTACAAATAAAATACAAAAACCGAAATATCCCGGCTTTCAATTAAGATTCGGCACGTTTTTTTTGACAGTTTTCTCCCCGTACCTTCTGCCGAAAAGAAGCATACGCCCCTGCACTCCACTGAATAAAAACATTAAAATATTCCATACCCGCTGTGGAATATCAAAGTAAACGTTGTATCTTTGAGGCAAATAATATCATGATGCACAACAGATTCATAGAGGTTGCCGGACATACATTTTCAATAAATGCCGATTTTGATATATTGGAAATTATCCCAAGCCTCAAGCCTTTTGTAACAGACGACGGACACGATACGTTATTCGACATAACCATCGACAACACTATCACCCCCTCATGGAGCGGAAGCCGTGTGGGCACATTCCCATGCCCGTCAGCGATATTCGAGGTTTACAGACAGGAAGACAATGCATACACGATATTGGTTTCGAACGAAAATGAAACGCCATGCGCCTTTATAAAGAGTGATGCCGAGCACAGGAACTTCACCATAGCCACAAGAGGCAAGGAAAAAGAGGTTGCCTTTGGAATCAACAATTCCATAATGCTGGCATATACCATGTGTACCGCACCACACAAGACTCTGCTCATGCACTCGTCTGTGGTAGAGAACAACGGCAAGGCATATATGTTCCTTGGAGTAAGCGGCAGAGGGAAGAGCACCCATAGCGACCTTTGGGTGAAACACATAAGTGGCAGTAAGTTGATAAACGATGACAACCCCGTCGTAAGGATTGCCCCCGACGGCACCCCGATAGTATATGGCAGCCCTTGGAGTGGCAAACGCCCTATTTATATGAATGTCCACTACCCCATTGGCGGATTGACAGCTATAGAGCAAGCGCCTGAGAACAGAATTGCAAGAGAAAGCATACCGTCATCATTCGGTATCATGCTTAGTTCATGTAGCACGTTCAGGTTCGACAAAAAGATACACATGAACATCTGTGGAACAATTACAAACATTCTTGAGCGCATACCTGTCCACACCCTGCATTGCCTCCCCGACGAAGCAGCGGCAAGACTTTCAAGCAGCACATTAGGAGCATGACCGGAAATATCAGAGAGATACAGGTAGAAAACCATTTGTTGATGCAGGAGATTACCCGCATGTTCAACACCAATGGCAAGGAGAGCGTCACCATAACCGTGCGAGGCTACAGCATGCGCCCGTTCCTTGACGACCGCCGCGACAAAGTAATACTCACACCACCCCGCACACCACGCATAGGCGATGTCGTATTGGCAAGGATTGCCGACAAGAGATACGCCCTGCATCGTGTCATCAAGAAAGAGGGTGAGCGTTACATCATGCGAGGCGACGGCAACCCGCTATACATGAAAGAGAGCTTTGCCGAGGAAGATATCATTGGCATGGCACATACATTCATACGCAAAGGAAAGCCCTACGAGGCTACCGGTTTGGTATGGCGATGCTACTCTTTTACATGGCGACTGCTCAAACCTTTCAGACGCATATTGCTTGGGATATACAGGAGATTACCATAGCTATATATATAATAAGGTATAGAGAGTATCCCTTAAACAGGCCATAAGAGATGACACCCGTCAGTGGATTCGATTATTAACAAAACAGAATTATATATGAAAATCAAAGAAGGATTTGAATTACAGAATGTATGTGGCGAGCATATCATTGTTCCTGCAGGAGAGGATAATATGGACTTCAGCCACATAATAAGCCTTAACCCAACAGCGGCTTATCTTTGGGAGAACATCGCCGGAAGAGCTGAATTTACTGTTGAGGACATGGTTGCGTTGCTCCTCGAGGAGTATGAGGTTGAAGAGGATATAGCTCTTGAAGACTGCAGACTGATTGTCGAATGTTGGAAAGAGATGGGGCTTGTTGAGAAGTGAGAACGGAGAACTGAGAACTGAGAACTGAAAGCTTGTGCAAGCGAGTGAGTGAAAATTTATTTTCACACGCAACGAGCGACGCCAAGTTTGCACGAAGTAAAAACTGAGAAGCAATAAAACAATAATTATCCCCGAATAAAAAAACCTTGAGGCGTAGCGCCTCAAGGTTTTTTATTGTAAAGTCTATTTTCAGATTACTCGAAAATTACCTTCTTGCCATTCTGGATATAAATACCTCTTGCAGGGTTGATGATCTTGCGGCCCTGGAGGTCATAGATACCTTCATAGTTGCCAACCTCTTCAACAACATCCTCAATTCCTGTCAAGAACAATTCACCGGCAAGTTCTTCATTGTCTTCTACTGCAACGAATTCGAGTACCCAATAATCTCCGCTTCTTGCAAGTTTAACTACAGAACCTGATTCCTGAAGCATAAGTCCCTTCTGCGGTTTATTATTAACAATAGCATCCATAGCGATAGTCACAGCCTCTTTACTCTCATCATAAGTGATAGTAACAGGAACACGTTCTTGACTGCCGGCATGCAAGTTTGTACCTTCGCTGTAGATAAATCCTTTAGTTGCAGCACTATACATTTCGTACTGGTCACCACTTACAGGAGCAAAGCACCAAAGAGCATTGTCATCAACATTAAAACTTGAAACCGGTACCAAGCCGTTGTCCTCAGGATTTACAGATAGATACTTATCTGTTTTGCAATTGCGGATTCTGTACCACATTACTCTACCGGCGTATGTTGTAACAGGCGCTTTTACTATGTACTTACCCTGAACATTGTATATTTTCTCACGGAGAGTATTAAGATACTCCTTGTGCTTGCTTACATTTTCAACATCATTTGATGCTTGCATATAGGTGTTATACAACTCCTGAGCAGCAAAAGTAAGAGTTTCATCAAGAACAAGTATCTTCTTGCTAAAGATATTCATTGTTCCAATAGCTGCAGGATTTATAATTTCCTCAACATACACTCTTGCTACAGCCAATGTGTTATTGAACTCCTCTGTGTAGAATGCGTGAGATTCATCATCAAAGTCAGAAGATATATATTGAGCTGTCCACCAAGTTCCGTCTTCGGTAAGAGCCATTTTTACTACACCACCCGAATTATCAACGCCAAATGACATGCTGTTTGGATATGAAGAGAAGAACAACTTACCATCGTCGGTATATCCGTATGTAAATTTCTGTGCAGAAGCAGTACTTTGCTCATTGCTATCGACCATATCACCTAAAGAGAAATCACGCATATACATTCCGTCCTTATCCTTAAGATAGAAACAACCAGGAACGTCAGAGTATTCGATACTCCAAGCATAAAGGGTATTATCCAATTTTGAATTCTGAGCAATCACGCCATTACCGGTTCTTTCAAGTTTCTTATTATTTTTTCCTTTAAGGATAAATTGAGCACCCTCTTCAAGACGTATCATTGCATTTTCATCGTTTGCAACCTTCAGACATTCAGCATCAAGCATTTCGCTCCACTCTACATCGGTTTTCTCACGCTGAGCAGGGATTTTACCGGAGTCAGCCTTTGCATTATCATATATTGTCTGCAATTCGGCCAAAGCCTCTACATGGAATTTACCGATAGTCCTTTTAGAGGCAGTATCAGTTGTCGTGCGATTAAGATATTTTTCTGCAGATTGCAAAGAGTTTGTAAGCGCCTCCTTTTGCAAATTAGCCGGGCCATCTTTTATATGCTTAATTTCAGCATCTGAGCCGTCGGGCTGTGCTGCCACCACTCTAAAATTTGAGCGGTCTGCAGTAAGAGGAATGTTCATCTCGTATCTGTTGGTATATGAGAGCAACTTTCCGTTACCGTCGTACAACTTGAATCCGAGCACACCTTTTTTGTCACCAACCTGCTTAATCACAATTTTGTTACCAACTACAGCATAGAAGAAAGCACCATCCTGAACTTTTACAGTTTCGTCGATATAATCTTCCCACTGACCAAAGAAACCTGCCCACTCGCCTATAGGATATTCCCAAGTACTATAGTCGATACGGTAACTACTATCGTCATCAGGGTTGATTTCACTCTTCTTTTTCTTTGAATGACGAACACGGTCCTCAAGGAACATCAAGTGACCACCCTTCTTAGGATATTTCTGCATACGAGCTTTGCTTGCCTTAACATCTTCTTCGAGCAAGTAAACCCAGTGGTGTCCGTAGTCACCGACAAATCCATTCTTGAATGGGATAAAGAAGCCCCAAGCCTCAAAGAATTCGCTCAAGTCCATCTGCATGATTTCACAACATTTCTCAGCAAACTTCAGCTGGTCCTTAAGTGCATTTACAGAGTTCTTGTAGAAACCGTTTTCATCAAGTTCGTCCGATGAACCGACGCTCCAACCGATAAGTTTGTCTCTACGAAGCTCCTCGAACAGACGAGGATAGAAATCGGGGCATTTACCTGCTGCGTGAGCATAGAGGAACAACTGGAAGTACATACGTGTCATACTGAACAGCTTTTGGCCATACTCTTTCTCTCCACGCAACACATACGGAACATTATTCTCAAAATCAAGAATCTGATCATTCAAATTCACACCACGGCTGGTGTGTGTACCCTGGTCGAATATCACCATATTGGCAAGCGCATTGTTACTTACCTCAGATGTACCAACGATTTCAAACGCATACTGGTTATTGTGACCAATCTCGTGGTTTGGTCCCCAAGAGCTACCGGCGTCCCGTATAAGCAAGTCGTAGTTGACAATAGTGTTCAATGTATTGTTATTGTAGTGAGTACGCCAGTTACCTGCGTCCATAAAGCCGGTGTCGTCCGACATTGCAAGCTGAAGGTTGTTGAAGTAATCGTAATACCTGTCAAGCGCCATATATTTATGCTGTGTCTTGTTCCAGAAATCCCACAAACGGATTATACCTTCGATATTGGCAGGACACTCCTGCAGGAATTCTTTTGTACGGAACGAAAGCAAAGTATGAGTACCCTTTGCCTGAATGGCTGTTGGGTTCTTGAACATATTCTGCTTCATATATGTCCAATCGGCATTGGTGTGTCCACGCTCCTTACTCCAGAAACCGTTTACATAACCACCTTCGATATGTATCTTGACAGGTTTGAAATCAGCAAGTTTCTTTGGTCCGCTACTTGTTTTGAGACTAAAGCCGGTGTGTGTGTCAGCAACATAGCAGATGTAGAACACACCATCTTTTATTGATGTAGGAACAATGTTCAAGCCCTTTGTCAAGCGAGTGTGATTACCGTCCCAGCGTGTACCGGGAACTTCACGAAGCTCGATATATGAGCCGGCAGGTATATCCTCAACCCACACATAGAGATAATCCTTGTCGCTGCTTGAGCAGATACCTGTAGGGTTGTCTATAGCACTGTAAATACGTGTATATAGTATTTCATTCCACTTGGTTGGGTTGCTATATGGTTTGTATGTATAAATACGGAAATCTTTTTCGCGTGTGGTAGCATCCCATTTATTGTTCTTGATTTTAAGAATAGCCAGCTGCAAACTTTCAGGAACGCCTTCCATTACAGCCTTTAATTCCGCATCACTTTTCGTTGCATATTCACTCTTCAAAACAGTACCTGTATTGTCGGTAAAAAGAGCACTTACTTTTTCAATGATAGTTTCCTTATTTTCGTTTATGCTGTTGTATGCCTGATATTCAAGGTAAGCCTCCTCTTTCTGTGCTTCAGTAATGCTAACCTCTTCAAACACCCATTCCGAACCTGAAATACCGTCTTTATCAGGACCGTATGACCAGGGTACAACAACAGCGTGGCCCGCACAGTGCAAACCCCAACCACCAGCCTTATTACTTGCATCGATGTTGTAAGTACCTTTACAGAGCGCATTGGTATTCTCCTTTACAACAAAGTAAACAGAGTCGGTACCGGTCTTGAACTGTACATTTGTAGCACTTTCGTTCTGCAAAATACGTTGTGTAAGCACATTATTGATAACATACTTGCCCTTCTCGTCGTTAATGGTAAACTCCCACATTTGCTGGAAATCGGTATTTGTACCCTTTTCAACACATGACAATTGATGTGTCAATAGATTTTCTGTTATTACAGTACCGTATTTTTTGCTGACAATACGATACACCTTGCCCGACTGCACCTGTGCCATAGCAACACCAGAGAACATCACGAGCAATGCCAAGAATAAAGATTTTAATTTCATATTATAAAAATTTAGTTACTGTTCTTGTTTATTAACGATGAGCGATTAACGATTAACGAATTCGTTCTACATTCATCACTATCGTCCAAGCAAAAAAATGCACTGTTCTGCCCGGTACTACATCTTCGCAAATGTAATAAATTATATAATATAAAAGGTAAAAACCTTCCTGTTTTTAGAAAAAAAAAAAAAATAAGCGCAAAATCGAAGAAAAATCTTGCACGATTTAATAATTATTCTCACATTTGCAAGATAAAATACATATTGGGTTAATTGTGTTCAATTATTTCGAAAATTATTATATTTAACTTTTTAATATTAACTTTTATGAGAAAAAATTTATTTCTGACATTAGCGATGGCACTTGCATTCTTTGCAGGAGCATACGCTCAGGAAGCACAGGAAAAGCCTTGGTCAATGACCTTGGGTTCTGCCGAAGGCCTTCCAGGTAATGACGAGAAAATTGAGATTGACGGCGTAGAAAAAACATACGCCGTTTACCAGACATTGCCAATTCGCCTTAGCGAGCCTACAAAGACATTGCGTATGACCGTTTACGGTGTAAACAATGGTACAAAGCAAGATGGTAAACACCTTCTCTTCACCCTTAGCGAAGTAAAGGTACATACTGCAGACATGCAGGGTGTTTACAACTACACAGCTACATCAAATGCTGACCACAACACTCTTAAACAAGATGCAGATATTCCTCTTGATGGTCAGGGTATACCTGCGTTGAACGACGGAGACAACACCACTTACTTCCACTCTCTTTGGGACCACGGTGTTCAGACTACAGACAACGCTGACTACCATTGGCTTGAGTTTGAGTTTGAAACTGAAATCCAGGAGTTTGTTCTTGAATTGAACGGACGTTTCGGTCGTACAGACCAGATGCCTACAACTATTGTATTGACAAAGGGTGGCGTTACAGTTGAGCCTTATGCAAACACCAAATTCGAGGTAAAAGAGCAGGTTACTACACTTGAGGCTTTGAAGAATACTCCATACATTGTTATGCGCGGTAATGCTTCTGAGAAATACACAATATACGACCACGCAGCTTCTAAACCAGGTGCTTTGGTTGTTAGCAAAGACAAGGATGTAGAGCAGAAAGACCTTGAAGGTACCGGTCCTATGTACTATTCACAGCAAGGTACAAGATCTAAAGAAGTTTCAATTGCATACGTTGTACAGTTGATTCCTGTTAAAGGCAAGGAGAACACATTCCTTGTATATTACCCTGAGTATGACAAGTACATGGGTACAAAAGGCTTTGCATTTGACATACGTCAGGGCTGGCAGCAGGCTACAGCTTACGAAGACGAGGCTGCCGAGGTAAAAATTATAGAGAACGGAGCCGGCGACTTTGAAATGAGCTATGAATTAGTTGACGACCAAAATAATACATGGACTGTATGCATTGGTGCAGACCCACGTCAGGGCGTTCATGGCATGAAGGTTTTGGAGCAGTCAAGAAAGGAATTCCTTGTTGTAAACAGCTACTGCGAGAAATACGGTATTAAGGCAGCATTTAACTGGACATTCTTCGAAGCAACATACGAAACACCAGAGTGGACTTCTATTTACAAATTCCGTAAATTGGGTGACCAGTTGACAGAGATGAAGGCGAAGTTCGACGGTATCGAAGGCTATACACTCCAAGGTGTAGATTACACAATGGAATATAATTTCACAAGCGTATTCGATGGTATCATCGCTGAAATTAAAACAGCTTTGCAGGAAGGTATCGGCAACGACGAGATTGTAGCCAAGACAAAAGTATACAAACAGACTATCCACAACGCTCTTAAGGCAATTATTGAAGAGGAGGCTTATGTTGTAGAATTCGAAGACTACGACGACAAGGGTCTTGCAGAACTTATGAAATTAACAACTCCCGGTTTTACTGAAGGTGCTTATGACGTTGCTGTATACGAAACTTGTATTCAGGCTAACATTCTCAACCGCATTGCAGACCTTGTAGATCTTAGCACAGAATCAGACATTGCGTTGTACAACCACATTAATGATGTAGCTACATACTTCAAAGAGAAGGGTGCAAACATTGCATCATTCGAGGCTTCAAAATATGAGGTTAAAGATTTCTCATTCCTGTTGGAAACAAGGGCTGCCGCTCTCGGTCAGATTGTAGAGGTTACCAACCCTGCTAATGAAGAACAAAGAGATAGCAGATATGTTTGGGAGAGAAGCATCAAAATGAAAGAGGCTGTAAACGGCTTCCGTATGACATTTGTTGACACAAACACAAAGGGTGGTCACCACTTCTACAAAG
Source organism: Bacteroidaceae bacterium (assembly GCA_017647225.1). Taxonomy (GTDB): domain Bacteria; phylum Bacteroidota; class Bacteroidia; order Bacteroidales; family Bacteroidaceae; genus HGM04593. The sequence goes on from JAGCLA010000041.1 coordinate 10,337, forward strand.
GTTATCCTCTGATTGCGTTGGCTGAACTTGAAATCTACGACGGCGACGGTAACAAATTGGAGTTGAACGACGAGCTCGTTACAACAAACTCTGTCTGCTTGAGAAAAGATGATACTACGGGAGATATCACAGAAGATGGTAGTGTAAAACACTTGTTCGACGAAGACTACGCAACATACTACCACTCAATGTGGTCAGACAAAGGTGGTACTTTTGACCCTGTAGATACTGTTTATCTTGATGTTAAGTTCCCACAAGGCACTGAACTCACAAACTTCAAGATTAAGACTATTGCTCGTTACCAGGCAGACTACGGTACAGCACCAAGAAAGATTCGTTTCACAGCATACGGTGAGAAGTACAACCCTGCATTCGAGCGTCCAAACACTTATAATGTAACACTCGTTGAGCAGATTGAAGACCCAGAAGATATTACAGAAGGTTTGTATATCATCAAGGGTAACCTTAACGCAAACAACCCATACAACACTGCAGATCCATTCTACTATTCAGGTAGAGACCACTTCCACACAAGAGAGAACGTTGCATTGAATGACACTTGCGTTTATGCATTGGAAGCAGATGGCGAAGGCTGGAACATCAAGAGCTTGTCACACGGTCAGTACTGGACAGTTGACGGCGGTATGACTCTTGACAAGAACAAGGCTGCAAAGATTATGATTGCAAAATCTGAGAGCGAATACAACACCCAGATTGAAAACGCAATGGTATTGTACTCAGTTATTCCTGATACAACAATTACAGCTGAATGGAAGTGGGATGGCGACAAGAACCTCGCTGTAAACATTCCAAAGCAGGAGATTACTGTAAACAAGATGGTTTACATGGACTGGTACAATGGTCTTAACTCACGTCTTTGCGTAAGCGAACAGCCTGGTGTATTTGAGTACGGATATGAGGAAATCATAAGCAACGATTACTTTGAAGGTATCCTCATGGGTCAGAATTTGGAATACCAATTCGATGCAGGCGACAACCTCCACTTCAACAAGACAAACGGCGAGGGCGAATGGTGCATTTACAGGGTAACAATGGACAACCCAGAATTCGTATATTTGAAGGGTGTTGTCAACAACACTATAGTAAGTCCTACTTGGGCATTCGGTAAGAACCCTGGTCAGAGGGATATTACTGAGGAAGACTTGACAGCATACAACGAGGCAAAAGCTACTGCCGAGCTTGCTATCGAAGAGAGGAATATGGAAAACGCAGCGACTTATGCCAAGAACCTTGCTGATGAGTACATCAAGATTGAAGCTGTTGAGCCTGTTAAAATCACTTACAAAGGCAAGTACGCAGTTATAAGTGCATACGACACATTCAGAGAGAAGAATGGAGTAACAAGAGCTTGGTACGTTAATGATGAAGAAAATGTTAGATGGGGTAACACTCCTGATGAATTCACAAACGAATATGTGTTCGAGTTTGAGAAGATCGGTAGCGCTAACCACGAAGCATTTGGAAGCAACAAAAACTACGAAGGCAAGGCATACTGGATTAGAAGTCTTATATACGATGAGATGGATGTATATCTCGCCGGCACAGGTACAACTGGTGGTACACCAGCGGGTGAAGCTACCGAAGAGAACCCAACCGGTACAGGTAGCTCTAACATGAGCCTTGCAGAAGGTAAATCAGAAGCTAAAGCATTTGTTGTTGACGCTGTTAACTGGGGCGATGTTGCAGAAGCTAACAAGAAGTATCAGAAGGATGACATCTTCACTATCAGCGAAGTTGGTTCAGGTACACTCCTACACGCAAATGCCCACATGGAAGGTGAGGGTGTAGAAGGTGCACTTATCAACTGGAGCGGTGCAGACCAATACGCAAGCAAGAGTGTATGGCGTTTGATCCTCATTGAAGAAGGTACAGAAGACCCTGAAGGCCTCATCATTACCTCTGTAGAGGAAATCCTTGGTGAAGAGGTTGTAGCTACTGAGATCTACACACCTGCAGGTGTTGCAGTTCCTGAGCTTGTTAAGGGTATCAACATTGTTATCAAGCACTACGCAAATGGTGCAGTTGAAGCAACTAAGGTACTTGTAAAGTAATAGACTGACATATATTATCAAAAAGGGTTGACCGCATGGTCAACCCTTTTTGTGTGTATAAGTAATGGGATATTAAGAAACTGAGATCTGAGAACTGAGATCTGAGAACTGAGGTCTGAGAAGTGAGAACTGAGAAGTGAGAACTGAAAGCTTGTGCAAGCGAGTGGGTGAAAATTTATTTTCACACGCAACGAG
>JAGCLA010000042.1 GCA_017647225.1 Bacteroidaceae bacterium
CACGATATGGTGACAGATTTGAATATGCTTCTCCTGAAGAAACTCCCAGTCTGATGGCAGACTTAGTGGATTGGTATAACAAGGCAGAGCAAGAAGGTAAACTTACCCCTATAGAGTTGGCAGCATTATTCCACTATCGTTATATCCGCATTCACCCTTTCGAGGATGGAAATGGTCGTATTGCCCGATTGATGGTGAATTTTATTCTCACTCGTCACGATTATCCGATGATTGTAGTCCGTAGCCGAAAAAAGAGTGAATACTTAGAGGCTTTGCATCAAGCCGATCTTGAAGTTGGTCCTGTTCCAAACGATGGTGCTCATGCAGACATCAAGGACATCCGGCCATTTCTGAAATACTTCAATGACTTGGTAGCGACAGAGGTGTATAACGATGTATTGTTTGTGAGCGAGAAGAATGAGAATGTATGGTGGTACGACGGTGAACGAATTGCCTTCCGTACTCCGAACTACACGAAGATATTAAATGCTATGCGAACTGAACCAACACTCACATTGGCTGATATGCGTGAGATTACGGGTATCAGCATTGCAGCCATCCAAAAACTCCTTGACCAACTCATCCAAAAGAAATATGTTGAGCGTGGCGAGAGGGATGGTAGCTGGAGAGTGTTTGTGACACAGTAACAATAGTATAATAAAATTGTATTAAACAATATATTGTGTATGAAACGAGACAAACAATATCAATCATCAATATCAGATATGGTATACTTTCATATTATTATTTACATTACCTCGGACAGTTTTTGTCCGTCATAAGTAATAACTTTGCACAACTTAAAATAAACTTTAGTATGAGTACAAAAACAAATGAATTTGCAAAAATCGGCAAACTTGTTGATACTATCATAACAAGGTATCGAGAAGTTAGAAAGGATTGTGGCATTCCTGATAATGGATGGCATAGCCGTACAATTGAACGTATGGCAACACCATTTATTAAGGGATATTTTACCTTGGCTGTAGTCGGAAAGGTCAGCTCTGGAAAATCGACATTCATCAATGCTCTTCTCGGATGTAAAGACCTTCTTCCTACAGGTCATGACCAAACCACTTGTGGCGTTACATATATTGAATATGGTGAAAAGCCTGAAGTTACGATTGTTTTTGGAGATGGCCACAAAAAAGTCATAAAGGATGATATTAGCGGAAAAATTAAGCCTCATGTTGCCATCCCAGAAAAATATCATCATTTGCCAGTCAATAACATTGATGACATGATTATGGGTGGTTTTGACTTTAATAAAATATGGGAGGTCCATAATCAACTAGAAGAAGAAACCCTATGTCCTCCTATTGACAAAGCTTTACTGAAAGAATATGTAGAACAACGAAAAAAGAAGGATATTGCTATTGAAGTACGTATGAAGTACCCTTTCAATGAAGAATTGAAAGGCTGGAGAGTTATTGATACTCCTGGAATTGGTGCTATTGGAGGTATTGAAACACGTACAAAACAGTTGCTTGCTACCCAAAAAGAAGATGGATCACGTGAAGTAGATGCTATCATTTTCCTACAAAATGGAAGTCAGACTCTTGATCAAACTGATACAAAAAAGTTTATGAAGGAACAACTTGACAATTTAACAGAATCAGATAAGGGCAGATTGTTCTATGTTCTTACTCATAGTAGCTCTTCTGATTTTGTCACTCATAAGGACAGTAAAATAGATTTTATTACCCAGAATTATGGAAGTAAGATTAAGGTTTTGACATATGCAGATAGTTTACTATATACTTTCTTGACTGATCTTGAAGGTATTGATATGAGCCTTGATGAATTCATGACGTTTGCTAAGCTAGATAATTGGGCAATAGACGAATGGAATACTATCATGGGCATTCTATTCCAAGCAAAGCTTCACCTTCAGCAAACTCATGAATCCTTTAATCATGACACTATGCTTAGAACTGTCAAAGAATGGTCTCATTTTGAAGAACTTAAAAATGAAATCAATACTTTCGCAAAGAACGAGAAGCAAAAGACTTTGAGAAACCTGCTTAATCTTATAGCAACAGACTATCTTGGTTTTCTTCATCAACTCGATAAAGATAAAGAATTGGTTGATGGAGATTTGGCATCTATTGATAATGAAATCATAAATGTCGAGAAAAAAAGACAGGGATATAATAATCTTGCTCAGAAAGCAGATAATCTAATAAAGATTGACAGAATTAATGCAGAATTTGACTTTATTGAGAAAGAGTTGCGCGCATTTGAAGGGTTGAAATCCATTGATAGAGTAAGAACCTCTGTAACTAATCTCTTTGATACTGTTCAAAAGAAAGAAAAAGAAGTTTTTGACGATATAATCAAACAGTTTTCCGGTTTTTTTAAGGATTTTGACTCTACAGATATAGTCTTAGAGTCAATAGACTTTTATGCAATTGAAAGTGCTGCCGGTAATTTTAATAAGGACAAATACATAATAGAACCTGCAAGAACTGAAACGCATTGGTCTGGTCCTGACGAGTATATTCCCGAAAAATATGACAAAGATAAAATTGAAGAAGATAAACTTCGCAATTTTAAGGCATTAGCTCTTAAAAAAGCGAGAAGCCAAAAGGATCTTTTCTTACCTCAAATTAAGGTTAAAGCTGACAACATGAGAAATCAAATATTCAATGAACTCAATACTAAAAACAAAGAGGAAATAGAGCGTTTAGAAGGTTTAAAATCACAACTGGCTAGAAAAGAAAAATTTAAGGCAGAGAAAGATAAATTTATCGCAAAATCTCATGCAGCATCTAAAGAATTAATTAAACTTGCACAAGATTATGGATATAAATTCTAATTCAAAAGTAATGATGGATTTTGTTCGTTTGGAAACTGAAGTTCGTCAAAAGGCACAGGAGTATTTAGATGATATTTCTGAGGCTAACCTAAAAGCCCTTGCCGAATCAACAAAGTATATAGCTCAATCAATTTTGGAGAACTATTTCCTTTCTGTAGATGACATCTACACAAACGGTACTCTAAAGATTGAAGACATTGAAGTCTTTAATAAATTTATCGATTTTCATGATGGGTATCGTGCGCAGATGAAACGATGGTCAGCAGATAATGAGATAACTATTAAGGAAATGATGGTTACCCCCGCACTAAAATATCCAGAGATGGAAGATGAAAACATCACAAAGAAACCTATTGCTATTGCAGGAGTTGGTACACTTGTTGCCGTGGGTTTATTCATCTTCACAGAAATGTGGATAGCGGTTGCAGCAGAATTACTTGCTTTAGGAGTAGCTGCTTATACTTATAAGAAGAATAAAGAAAATCGTGAAAAGCAGTATGCTTTTAGAGTTAAAAAGTATGAGATGCAAATAGAACAAGAAAAAGCTCGCCTTGTAAATGGTCTTATTAAAGACCTAAAGACATGGCTAAGTAATGCGGAACAATTTTCTAATGATGTTTTAATGTCTTTTGGCATACAATAAGTTATGGAAAAAATTCAATATAAGAATGCTCCAAACGCACCTGTTGAGTATTCTCAACCAAAGAAAGAAAAAGAAGCAGTTCCTGTTCTTCAAAATGTCAAGTATGACGATATTGATAAAACAGAATTAGCAAATGCTTGCCACCAAGTCTTTGATAGCATGGTAACCAGAGATTTCCTGCATTCTTTAAGTGAATGTGCTGTGATACCTCTATCGTTAGATACATCTAGTTATTCAAAAGTACGTTGGTTTCGTGTTGATAAGATTGTCATGGAGAAGGACGTATTCTTTGCTGACAAGCTGTCTATGCTGTATATGTCACTGCATAAAACCGCAAGAAACATAATTCTTGTCTTGAACAAGCAGAATGATGGTGATATTGAATTGTATCTTGGTGCAAGAGACTTCTCTGGTAAGAGTAGTGTATCTGGCAAAATACTTGAAGCAGGCTTGGAAGGTTATTTCCCAGGTATTAAATTCCAACAGAAAGGAATCACTGAAATAAACTTTTCTAATCCAGCAATTTCTTCTGTTTCAGCAATAGCATCTTTACGTGATGGCAAGAAAGAAGATTTTGTACAAGGAATTGAAAGACTTATCAATGCAACTTCCTCTATACCCCAGTTCCGTGCATATTTTGTAGCCGATTCTGTTGGTGATGCAGAGACAAATAGCATGATAAGTGCGTTTAACAATCTGTATTCAAGTCTTTCTCCTGCAGAAACACTTCAAATGACATTCAACGAGAGTGAAACTAAAGGTGTTTCTCAGTCGTTTACTGAAAATTTCTCAGAATCAATAGGAGAATCTATTTCGAAGACTGTTACTCACACCGATGGTTATTCTGAAAACAACACAGAAAGCGACACCGAGACTAGTGGTAGTAGTGAAAATCACAACCGAAATATATTAGCCTCTATTTGGCATGGTATTGTCGGTGGTAGAACTGGTGGTGGCGTGAATCACAGCAACAGTTCTACACTCTCCCAAACTATCGGTAAAAACTTTTCTGATTCAGAAGCAAACCAGAAAGGGTCAAGCACAACTACAACCAAAGGAACGGCTAATCAAAAGGGCTCTAATGAGTCTACAACCACAGGTTCATCTAAGCAGATAACATACAAGAACCGTTCTGTAAAATTTTATTTGGATATTTTAGACAAGCAGTTAGAAAGGCTCCAAAATGGCAGACCTTTTGGTTTGTGGTCAGTTGCCACATATTTTGTAGCGAATGATCCAACGACCGCACAACAGTTGTCTAACATATACAGAGGTTCTATCATTGGTGAAGAAAGTGGCTTGGAAACATGTGCTATAAACACATGGACTAAGGAAGAGACCGTAACTGAGATAAATCGTTATCTCGTAAACAGCCTCCATCCTCGTTTTGATTTTAAGTCACTTGATGTTTCCGCTGGTTCCGTCGTAAATAGTAAGGAACTTGCAATCCACCTCTCTCTTCCTCAGAGTAGTGTTCCTGGTATCATAGTTCAAGAACGAGCTTCATTTGCAAGAAACGTCTTTTCTGGTAAAAAGAAGGGAGAAGAAATACGTTTAGGCAATATCGTTCACCTTGGAAAAGAATCAAGCACATCTGTAAATCTTGATATTGACGAGCTGACAAAGCATTTGTTTGTTACCGGTTCTACTGGTAGTGGAAAGTCAAATACAATGTATCTCCTTCTAAAACAATTGAGGGAGGCTGGTAAAACCTTCATGGTTATAGAACCTGCAAAAGGCGAATATAAACATGTATTTGGTTGTTTAGATGATGTAACAGTGTACAGCAATTCAAATAAGATGGGTACTTTGTTACAAATCAACCCATTCGTGTTCCCTTATGAACATGTTGATGTTTTAGAACATATCAAACGCATCGTTGGAATATTTAATGCGTGTTGGTCATTGTATGCGGCTATGCCATCAATCTTAGAACATTCAATCATCACTGCATATGAAAAATGCGGATGGGATGTTGATGCTTCTGAACATAAATTTGACACTCCGATATTCCCAAGCGTAGATGACGTTGTCGTGTGCGTTAAAGATTACATAGATCGCTCTGACTATTCTGCTGATACTAAAGGAGATTATAAAGCTGCGATTGAAAAGCGTCTTCAAGATTTATGTGAGGGTATGTTTGACAAGATGTTTAACAGAGGATCAATTTCTGATGAAGAACTATTCAACAAAAATACAATCATTGATTTAAGTCGAACAGGTTCTGCTGAGACTAATGCTCTGATTATGGGATTTTTGGTAATCAAACTCAATGAGTTCCGAATGTCAGAAGGCGGAATGAACAAATCGTTAAGGCATGTAACTGTATTGGAGGAAGCACACAACCTGCTGAGAAAGGTTTCAACATCACAGTCAATGGAAACCGCTAATGTGGCTGGAAAATCTGTAGAAATGATAACAAATAGTATTGCAGAAATGCGTACATATGGAGAATCGTTTATCATTGTTGACCAATCTCCTTCAATGCTGGATTCTGCTGCGATTAGAAACACAAACACTAAGATTGTGTTATCGCTTCCTGATACTGAAGACAGAAAAGTAGTTGGAGGCTCTATATCCCTATCTGAAGAGCAGATAGATGAAATTGCTCGTCAGAACCAAGGAGAAGCAATTGTATATCAGAATCATTGGGAAGAACCTGTTCAATGTATAGTTGATCGATTCGAGGACTATGTCAATGATTATGTCTATACGAAGAGTACTCTATTTAATAAAAAGCCAAAAAGAGTTTACAAAACAGAAGTTGTTGAATTCTTGTTATATCCTTATCTGAATAAAGACTTTAACATTGACAACGTTGCAGCGTCAATTTCTGAATCTGAAATGCCAACAGCCATAAGATTCTCTCTTATGGATTTGGTTGAAAAATATAGAAAAAGCAAGGAGCTAAGCATCTGGAAGTATTATAATTTCGCAGAGCTATCTATTGTTCTCAAACAATACTTGAATCTTGATAGTGAATATGCTAATATTACTTCGCAATATACTAATATGAAACAAGTAAGAACAAAGCTTGATGTAATCCTAAAAGAAAGATTTAATCAAGATCTTTACAGAGCATTCTTATATTATGTAGAAATGTGTTATGTCCGTAATAACGCACTTTATGAGGACTGGCGCAAGACATTCTAACTAATAAGCCAAGAAACGACTATGGATTTTTTCAAAAGTTCTGAAGTTGAAAATAAAGATACAGGTTCTGGAAAGAATGTGTTCTCAGACGCATTCGTTGATAAAATGAGCGACGATTTCAAAGAAGCACAAGAAGTGTGTGAAACCTCGAACGAAATCGTTGATTCATTACATGATTTACCAGAAAAGGATTTGGCAGATGAAAGTGTATTTGTGGACAAACTTCCAGAAGTAGCAGGTATTGATTTTATTCTCGGTCTGTTCTCGAATGAATTTCTCAACAGTGTCCACAATAGCTATGGATTTAATTTGTCAGAGAATGAAATCGCAGAATCAGTACAGAAAGCAAGCGACTTCTTCCATTTGAGTTCCCCCAAAGACATACGTGAAGATTGGACTACAGGTGTGATTCCAGGAATGAAACAAAAGGGAAATGATGATGTCCTTTGTTTCAACAGAGAACAAATGAAAGAAATGGGCATAACCGACAGAGAAGGTTTTGACCTAGTTATGACTCATGAGGGTGCTCATCGTGCTTTACAATTTATGGAAGGACGATATAATTCTCATCAAGAAGAGTTGTGTTGCGATTTCATGGCTGGCGTTCGTGCAGGTCTCAATGGTATGGATGAAGGAAAAATTATTCGTTCATTAGAAGATACATTAGAGAGTGACTCTCATCCTGATGGTCTTTTAAGAGCAGAGGCTATTAGTTCTGGTGCACAATATGCAAAGGAATATATGGCTATAAATAATGAAGCGCCATCATTTTCCGAATGCCTTGAACGTTTTAATAAAAAACTAGATGAAATGTCAGGCAATCTCTTGAATGCAACTCAAGAAATAAATCTTAAAGAAGAAATGAATGGCAATAGCGAATTAAAGGCATTTATTGATGATAAGGCATATCATTTAAGAGAAGCCCAAACTGCCAAAGAATGGGCAGAATGGCATCACAAAAAAGCAAATGAAGCTATAGCAAAGGATGACCTATCATCTGCAAAAGACCATACCTCTCGAGCTCAATCATATGAGCGTCAAGCGAAAGAACATCTTGAATTAGCTTCTAAATGTACTAAATGATGGAACCAATAACAGCAACCTTGACAACTGCCAAAGAAATATATGAGGCAGTAAAGACTATTCAGAAGGTCTATAATGTTTCGAAAGAAATGAAAACTGTTGCTGAATCAGAAGGTAAAGATCAGATAATGGCTACTAAAGATCTTGCTAGTACTGCTTCGAAAATGCAACAGGAAGGTATAGGTGGAAAAGAAGGAAAGAGTGAATCTTCAAATAAAGAATTAAAAATTGAGGGTGATTTGTATCGTGGAGATAGCAATAACCCTGATCTTCTTGAAGGCGCATTTGTTCATGAATTAGACACTTCCCATATCAAAGAAGGAACAATTTCAGAGCCTGTGGGTTTTGTGGATAAACTTCCTAATGGAGAATCTATAGAAAAACCTGAACTTAAGGACGTATTTGTAGAAAGATTATCTTCTCCCGACAATCAAATAGGTGAAGCATCTGAATCAGGAAATGAAATTGTAGAACAGGCTTCAAATAATACTGGAGACGAAATAGATTCCACAAAAGAAGCCAAGGCTGAAGGTTTGACTGACCAGGAAAAGCAAGAAATTAAAGAAAAAACCGGTTGGTCAGATAAAATAGTTGATGCTATTAGAACTAAGGAAGAAGCTCAAGTATATATTGATGCAGGGTTGGTAGAAGGTGAAGTAAATGGGAAACCAGCACTCCTTCAGCCAAAGATTGACGGGAAAGCATGTAATGAACCTAAATGGCCGGATTGGAACAATAAGGATCTTGCAGAAGAAGGCTATCCTCCACGAGACAAGAATGGTCGACCATATGAATTGCATCACATTGGTCAAAATCCAGATTCACCACTTGCGGAGCTAACATATGAACAGCATCATAGTGATGGTAACTTTAAGACACTTCACACCTTTGATGAATCATCAATAGATCGAGTACAATTCAATAAAGAAAGAAAAGAATATTGGTCAGAACGTTCAAAATCATTATAATATGAATAATATAATTGCAACAATTGAATCCTTTAAACGTAAGATGTTTACAGGTAGCGTTTCTTTAGAACTGATTGCAAACGCTGAAAACGAACTTGGTACTTCAATAGCTCCAGAATACAAAGAGATTTTAAAACAATACGGCTCGCTGTGTGTTAAAGGAGAAGAGTTCTTAGGAATAGATTGCGATAATTATGATCTAGTGAAAGCAACTAATGAAGCAAGAAATAACAACAAAAACTTTCCACTTGACATGTACGTCATAGAAAATACCGCTATTGATGGAATTCTCATAGTTCAGAACTGCACAGGTGAACTTTTTTCATATCAGCCTAATGGTAAGTTGCAGCATGTAGCCACTTGTCTGGACGAGTATTTACAAAGCTTATAGGTATATGCCTAAATTAAAAAAATGCCTCTACCTCATAGATCTCCTGTCTCGCAGGGGACCTATGAGTTTGAAGGAAATAAATGAGCACTACCAGTACTCTTCATTGTATGATGGTGAAATAATACCTCGCACTTTTGCAAGGTATAAGGATTATATTGCCGAAACGTTTCCGTGCTATATTGAGTATAATCAGAGTACGAACGAGTATTTCTTGAAGCGCTATCATCAGTATGGTCAAGATGATACCCTTTATAATTACCTTCTGTCAGCATATCATATAGAAGGAATGAGCGAGCTTGTTGTCAAACATCGTGATAAGGTAAAGTTGATGGAAGCTCCTACAGGTGTAGAGAATGTGCAGATCATTCTTGAAGCAATAGATAAACAAAAAGGAATAGAGTGTGACTATTATTCTTTTGATAGGGCAACCAAGAAACAACAGTTGCTGGTACCATATTTCCTTAAAACTTGGGAACAGCGTTGGTATCTTGCAGCAGAACCAGACAATCATCATCATGGTATATCCATTTTTGCACTTGAAAGAATGGACAATATCCGGCTGACAGAACAGAAGATACTACCAAGCAACGATGTAACTGCAGATGAATATTGGGAAGGAAGTTTTGGCGTAAACCATAGTGACAATCAGGTTCCTCAACGCATTGTAATCAAAGTTTATGGTTCTCAAGTGAATTATGTACGTGCTCTACCAATCCATGAATCTCAGAAGGAGCTGGAGACCAATAAAGAATACACTATGTTTGAATATCATATAGCACCTTGTTACAATCTGTATCAACAGTTGCTATGGCATAGAGAAAAACTTGAAATCGTTGAACCTATCCATATGCGTGAAGAAATGGCAAAAATCGTTAGAGACATGACTGCTCTTTACAAATAGGAAGAAAAAATTATAGAAAATCTTAAATCATTTGGCAGGTCGGACACCATTTATCCGTGCTTGCATTTAATTTTGCACCCAGATTCAATAACCAATTCATACAATCTTAAAAAATTAGAACTGACATTGATCTGGAGTTTTTGCAGTATTGTAGCAATACTGAACTTCGCGAATTATGTGACATGCTTACGCATGATGAAGATGGTAACATCCGCTTCAGTGAGAAACTGACAGAGAAGGATACCTATATTGAGAACTATCCTGATAACTGCAAATCCTTTTGGAAGGACATTGCAATGTAACTGCAATTGTTTAGAGGAAACACATTTGCAAACATCTTCCGTCACGGACATGGACCTGCATACGAAAGCATTGTTTATGACGTATGTAAAGAAATGGATGTAGAGAATATTGACGAGCATGATACTACTTACAAAGATGCGAGTAATGACGAACATTGGAACTTTTTCACTATTTTGCACATAGTGTCCTTAATTCGTTTTTTACATCATCCGTAGACCGCACTTTGGAGGGACAGGAACGAAATTTGAGCCAAAATTAGTGTGAAAAACTAGTACTAACAAATACTATCTGGAAAGTGTTAAAATAAGGAAAGCCACCCTAAATGGATGGCTTTCAGCACTTTACGCTAAATTAGTGCAAATTATCATAAATTGCTGATAATGAGGCTACTTTCCGATGCAGAAATTGGCAAAGATGTTGCCGAGTACCTCGTCGGTGGTCATTTCGCCGACTATTTCGGAGAGGTTGCCTATGGCGGCGCGGAGGGGCTCGCTCACAAGGTCGCCCGGCAGGCCACCGGCAAGTCCTGTCTGCACCTCTCTTATATTGCCTAAGGCGCGTGTTAGGGCCTCGTAATGACGTGCGTTGGTAACGACTACATCTCCGGCTGTTATTGCGGGAATGGCGGCGCTGCGCACGAGGTATTCTTCGAGCTTGTCTATATTGTTTCCGTTACGTGCCGAAATTGCCCACAAGTCATCGTTGTTCCAGTCGGCATCAACGGCGTACAATCCAACCATTTGACGTCCCCACTCCATTGCTTTTGCAAGTATCGTGGCATCGACGGCATCGCTTTTGTTCACCAGCACTGCAAGTTTCTTTCCGCTGCACATCGGCAACAATTTCTTCGCGAGCTCTTCTATCTGCGAGAATTCGGCTGTGGGGTCTATGAGCCACAGAGCTATTGAAGATTTCTTCAGCTGTTCGAGGGTACGTTCTATTCCCATACGTTCCACCACGTCGTGCGTCTCGCGTACACCGGCGGTATCGATAAAACGGAATGTAACACCATTGATTGTCATTGTTCCTTCCACCGTGTCACGTGTGGTTCCGCTGATGTCGCTCACTATGGCTCTGTCCTCTCTCAACAGTGCGTTGAGCAAGGTACTCTTTCCTGTATTGGTCTCACCCACTATTGCTACGGGCACACCGTTCTTTACGGCGTTTCCTACGCTGAACGAGTCGGCAAGGCGTGCTATCACCGTTTCAACCTCATTACAAAGGGCCTGTAGCTCTTCGCGGTCGGCAAAGGTTACATCTTCCTCGCTGAAGTCGAGTTCGAGCTCCATGAGTGTTGTCAGCTTCAACAACTTGTCGCGCAACTTACCAAGTTCGTTGCTAAAACCGCCTTTGAGCTGGTTCATGGCAAGACGATGCGATGCGCGTGAGGTGGAGGCTATGAGGTCGGCCACCGCCTCGGCACGACTCAAGTCCATCTTTCCGTTCATGAATGCACGCATGGTGAACTCACCGGGTGTAGCCTGACGTGTGCCCATATCGAGCAACGCAAGAATGACCTGCTGTGTGATATATGCCGATGCATGACAACTTATCTCCACACTATCTTCGCCTGTGTAGCTGTGTGGGGCACGCATAATGGTTACCAGCACTTCGTCAAGCACTTCGTTTCCGTCGGTGCATATATCGCCAAAGGCTACGGTGTGTGTCTTGCGCTCTGTAAGCGGCTGTCCTTTGCGTGGCGTGAATATACGCGATACATATTCAATGGCTTTCTCGCCCGATATTCGTATAACGCTTATCGCTCCGCCTTGTGGCGTTGCCAAAGCGCATATTGTGTCATTCATCGTTTTCTGTAGTGTATTTATAATTAAGGGCAGGGGTTGCTCGCCCCTGCCGTTCTATCAAATTCTGTCAAGAACTGTCTGTATCAGTTCATTCATTTTAACGGCATAGTCGATGTTTGCCTCTTTGGCACGACGGTTGGCTATAACAAGACACACCGTCACTGCCTTATGCCCCATAAGCGCAGCAAGACCGGCTAAAGCCGAGCTTTCCATCTCGAAGTTGGTAATGCGCTGTCCTTCGTATTCGAACGACTCTACAAGCTCATTCTGTTTCGGGAATGCCAACGGCACACGCAAGCGACGTCCCTGCGGTCCGAAGAAGCCACCGCAAGATATTGTCACGCCACGCACCATATCGTCCTTTGCTATGCGCTCAACAAGTTCCTTGTCAGCCGGTATGGTATAAGGCGCACAGAGCAGCGGCGACCAATTGAGGTGTTTCTTGAATGCCTCTTCAAAGGCGAGGTCACACGCCTCGTTGCGTCCTTCGTAGAAGTTCAGCAGGCCATCGAAGCCTACCGACTTTACAGAACATATATACGACCCGAGCGGTGTATATTCCTGCAAGCCTCCGCAGGTTCCGATGCGTACGAACTCGAGCTGACGGAAAGTATCCTTTTCGTAACGTGTCTTGAAGTCGATATTGGCAAGTGCATCGAGTTCATTCACCACGATGTCGATATTGTCGCAACCGATACCTGTACTGACAACACTGATGCGTTTGCCTTTGTATGTTCCTGTTATGGTACGGAACTCACGCGCACACACATCACACTCCTGCGTATCGAAAAACGCAGCTACCTTAGGCACTCTGTTCGGGTCGCCTACAAGAATAACCTTATCGGCCAACTGTTCGGGCCTTACGCCCAAATGGTATATGGCTCCGTTAGGCTCTATCAACAATTCCGAGGGGGCAAAATAACGTTTCATAATCGTATAATTTAGTATTTACGATATTCAACACATCAATCCTTTGCAATGTTGTCGCGCATTGCAGTATCGGCCTGAATATTTTTCATGCGATAATAGTCCATGATACCGAGGTTACCGGTGCGGAATGCCTCTGCCATAGCCTTTGGCACTTCGGCTTCGGCCTCGATGACATGTGCGCGTGCCTCCTGCGCACGAGCTTTGTTCTCCTGCTCAAGAGCGATAGCCATGGCGCGACGCTCTTCGGCCTTGGCCTGAGCGATGTTTTTGTCGGCATTGGCCTGGTCAATCTGCAACGCAGCACCGATATTCTTACCTATGTCGATGTCGGCGATATCAATAGAGAGAATCTCGAATGCAGTTCCGGCATCAAGACCTTTCTTTAGAACGAGCTTGGAAATTGAATCGGGGTTCTCAAGCACAGCCTTATGACTCTCGGCAGAACCGATAGACGACACGATACCTTCGCCTACACGTGCAAGAACGGTGTCCTCGCCGGCACCACCGACAAGGCGTTTGATATTAGCACGTACCGTAACACGTGCAATGGCAATAAGCTGAATACCGTCCTTTGCCACCGCTGTAACATGCGGAGTGTCTATAACCTTTGGATTTACAGACATCTGCACAGCCTCGAACACGTCGCGTCCTGCAAGGTCAATGGCTGTTGCCATCTGGAACGACAATTCAATATTCGCCTTTGAAGCCGACACCAATGCATGCACGACCTTTTCGACATTACCGCCTGCAAGATAGTGCGCCTCAAGGCTGTCGCGTGTTATATCGTTAAGACCGGCCTTGTGTGCCTCAATCATTGCCTGCACAATTTTATATGGGGGCACGTTACGAATGCGCATCAAGAAGAGCTGCATCAAAGAGATTCTCACTCCCGACACTTTGGCCGACAGCCAAAGCATAAACGGTACATAATGAAAAAAGACTGCGAGGAATATGATGATAGCCACCACTACTCCACCAATAAAAAAGGTATTCATATTGTTATGATTTATAATTAGTTACTTGATTGTTTTAACGAAAACAAGGTCACCTGTCACACGTACCACCTCGACATCGACACCCTCATCAACAAAGCCCGATTCCGATTTTACCTCAACGACCTCGCCATTGATTTCGGCTTCACCTATAAGCGCGAGGCGTGTACGTGTCACTCCCTTGTCGCCAATGGCAAACTTTTTCAGTTCGTCGTCCTTTACTGTAGAGTCGATATTCTTTTTCAGCGCCACCCTGTCCAGCGAATTACCGTACAAGGCCCACAGAAAGAGCGACACGCAGATAGCGCAAGCAATGGCAAGGGTTATCCAGCCGGCAAGAGTGCTAATGAGGAAGAACGAGTAGAACACCGCTCCTACCATCGACAACACTCCCAAAAAACCGGTCACTCCAAAGCCCGGGATAAAAGCCACTTCCACCACCAACAGCAAGGTGGCAACAAGCACTATCAAAGATGTTATAACATAATCCATAATAGTTTTATTTAGTCATTTTGTTTATAAATTCCTCCTGTTCCAAACGTCTTATCTCGCGTTCCATGACAACAAGCGCCTCCTGTTCCTCCTCCACACTGCTTTCAAGTGAAAGAATCGTATCGCGCAGCTCTCTCTTTCCCTCATAATCGGCCGACGCATATTCATCGCGCTTACGTTCAAGCAACAGCAGATTATCCTCCTGCGCCCTGCTCCTCTTACGCCATTCGACAAACAATTCACGCGCCGCCTCGCTTGTAAAATCGGAGAGCCTGCAACAATCGCGGCCGTCATCAATAACAAAGAGAAACTCGTTCTTTTCGCCACCGTTTGCCGAATCGTAAAGCAAAGCCGCATAGCGTTGCATTGCCTTCTCCACAAGGTCGGCATCGTCCTGTGTATCGGCTATCGAGGTTATCAGCGCACGTGAGAGCAATGTATCAAAGCCAAGCGACTCGTCGTACTTGACTTTTACCGCATTAGGTACGAACATATATACACATACAAGACTGTCGGGCTGGTTGCGGTCGCTGGCAAACCAACCGATGTTGGCAACCTCGTTTATCGCAAGCATATAATCGTTTGCTGCAGAGTTGAAAGGCATACCCAAATTGTCGGGACGCAGGAAACGTCCGCTTTCAGTGTCAAGGCGGGTCATAAAGAGGTCATAACCCCCGATAGAGCCCTCGCCGTCACTTGCGAAATAGAGTGTCACGCCATCGGAAAGCATAAAAGGATAGTCGTCGTTACCCTTTGTATCAAAGCCCTCAATCATTTTGGCTCTGCCCCATTCTTCTCCGACCTTCGCATTACGATAAAGTTTTACAAGCCCATCATCATCGGACTCGGAGAAGCAGATATCCATTCCGCGTTCCGAACAATACACATGACCGTCGAGCGAGCAGTCATCGAAGAAGTCTGCCTGTGTAGCTATCACACCGGCATCGGCACCAATGTTATACACCGACAGGAAGCTATCCTTTTCAACGACAAAGCTGTCGATTATACACACCTTTTCACAATTCATGACCATACGGTTCAGGCGACCGATTTCCGACAAACGTTGCTGGTATTCGCCACGCAGGGATTCGTCGGCAGTCATATCGACAAAGGTTTCGTAGCACGATATGGCATCGGGATAGTTCAGGCGCTCTCCGTAACAGTCGCCCATATAACGGTATGCATTGGATATCTTACGCGACGCTGCATACTCAAGCATCGGCATGACATCAACAGAGTCGCCCGTTTCAATGCAGCATACAGCATACCAATAGTTGTATTCGGCATTCTGAGGATATCTCTTCAAAAGCTTCTGAAACATAGGCTTCGCCTCGTCATACTTCTTTTGCTGAAAGAGTTTACGCGCAACGTTTCTGCTCTGCGCCATAGCACAAACAGGAAGCAACAAAGCAAAAACCAATAATATGTATATACGTTTCATCACCATTATACAGCATCTGTTTTGCGAATATAACGATAAAAAAAGAATTCATTATCCCGCAGCCCCATTTTTTATATAATTTAATATAATTATCCTTGAATATGGATAATAAAAGAGCGATTTTCATTAACTTCGCGGCGCAAAACAGACAACAAAGACAATATGCCTCAACCAACAGCAGAACAGAAATTGCATAACCGCATACGCAAGCAGTTCAGTCGCGCAACAAAGGAGTATTCGATGTTGCAGGACAACGACAAGATACTTGTAGCATTGTCAGGAGGAAAAGATTCGCTGACGCTGTTGCAACTGATGGCCGAGCGTTGTCGCATATACAAGCCTAAAATAAGCATTGTTGCGGCACATGTAAAAATGACAAATATTCCTTACAATGCCAACCTTGTATATTTGCAGAATCTGTGTGACGAACTGAAGGTTGAACTGCATATTCTGGAAAGCTGTTTTGACGCAAGCACCGACAAGCGCAAGTCGCCCTGTTTCCTATGTTCATGGAACCGCCGAAAGGCACTGTTCACCCTTGCACAGGAGATAGGATGCAACAAAATTGCATTGGGGCACAACATGGACGACTTTATAGAAACAATGCTGATGAACGTAACCTTCCAAGGCACATTCAGCGCAATGGCACCTGTAATGAGCATGGATAAATTCCCCATGACAATAATACGTCCGCTGTGCCTTGTCAACGAAAACGACGTGGAGCAATACGCCAAGGAGCAGCAATTCCCGCCATTGAAGAAGAACTGCCCGTACGAGAACGACTCGCACCGCAAGAGCATGAAAGACCTGCTCGCTCACCTTGAAAAGCTCAACCCCGAGGCACGTTACAACATCTGGGGAGCAATGAGCAACATACAGCCGTCACTATTACCGCCAAAAATTACAAAAAACGATAAAAATAATTAACAATGGCAAAAGCAATCATCACACTTGTACTATTGGTGATATCCAATACATTCATGACACTTGCATGGTATGGAAACCTGAAGTTGCAGGACATGAAAATAATCTCGCCCAACACATCTATCGTACTCATAGTACTCCTCAGCTGGTGTGTGGCACTGCTTGAATACTCTTTCCTTATTCCGGCAAACCGCATTGGCTCGGAAATCAACGGCGGACCGTTTTCACTCGTACAGCTGAAGGTCATTCAGGAAGTGATTTCGTGCCTTGTGTTCGGTGTAATAGTATCGGTACTTTTTAAGGGCGAATCGTTGCAATGGAACCACCTCGTTGCGGTAATTTTCCTCATATTGGCCGTATATTTCGTATTCATGAAATAAGACAAACCAAAATAAACGTTTTTCGCGCCGGGTGTATCACTACAGCCGGCGCGAACCATTAAAACACTATTTATTTACTTACTAAAACAATCAAACAGAGAACTGTTTACATTATGTTGTCATTGCATTTGTCTTTTACTTGAAGTATCGGTTGTAAAGACCTTCGAAACCTTTGCCGTGACGAGCCTCGTCCTTTGCCATCTCGTGAACAGTGTCGTGGATTGCATCAAGATTCAACTCCTTCGCACGCTTTGCAATGCGATACTTGTCGCTGTTTGCCTCTGCCTCGGC
>JAGCLA010000043.1 GCA_017647225.1 Bacteroidaceae bacterium
AGGTGGTGTATAATTATGACATCAAATGTTGGAGGGTGATCCGATGAGTGGTGTTATTTATATTCTTACAAACCCCTCGTTTGAGCAATATGTAAAGATTGGATATGCTGACGATGTGGACAAGCGGCTGCAGCAACTTAATCGGAGCGAGTGTATCCCTTATGCTTTTCGTAAGTATGCTACATATGAAGTTGATGCAAGATTGTCCGATCTGAAACTTCACGCTATGATTGATCGGATTAATCCTAATCTTCGTACAATCGACAATATTGATGGCAAACAACGTGTACGCGAGTTTTATGCTATGTCTCCTGAGGCGGCGTATTCTATTCTTGAAACGATTGCTGAGCTTAGTGGTCGTACAGACAAGTTGCATTTGTTTGATATGACCGAAGCAGAACAGCAACAGCAGGAACTGGCACAGGAAATCGAGGAAGAACATGTAGAACGCCTGTCTCCTTTTGCGTTTTCAAAGTGCAATATCCCGGTTGGCGCAACGATAACCTATTTTAATAGAGGCAATCCTAATTCTGGCACAGAGTGTACCGTTGTGGATGACAAAACTGTGGAATACCAAGGAAGGAAACTTTCGTTATCTGCGCTTGCTACAGAATTGACAGGGGGTAAATGGGGTGTCGCAGGACCTCGATACTTTAAGTATAAGGGTGAGTGGCTGAACAATCTTCGTGCAAAAGCGGAAGGCCGCAAAGCGTCTGCTAGAGTGGAGGATGTTTGGGTGATTCCGTGTAACCCTAAGTACTATGATATCGTTGGGGCGTTTTCTGACCTTGATGTAATCGAATGGAACCAGACCACAAATACAACCGTCGGAGATACCGTTTTTGTATATGTGGGAGAGAAGTACAAATCGATCATGTTCAAGTGTGAAGTAATTGCAGCGGATCTGTACGGCGATCGCAGTGATGACGACTATAAATATTACAAGGACATGGCGAAAGAACCCGATGCGCGATATATGAAGTTGCGCCTGGTGCGTAAGTATGAAGAAGGCGAGCTTCCGCTCCAAGACTTAAAAGCAAATGGGTTAACTAGCGTGCAAGGCCGTAGTAAAGTTACACAGCAATTATTGAAATATATCAACAGTAAATAAGACTAAAGGCTCCGGACTGTGTCCGGGGCCTTTGTACATGCAAATTTGTATTTCGACAGCTTGCCTTAAAATCACAAAAAAACCGTGACAAAATACTTGACAAGCGCTGCCGGTTAGTGTATTATAAAATCACAAAACACTCAGAACAAAAAAACGAGGTGCTTATATGACACTTGAAGATGTTGCCTCCATTCGTACGGGCGTGGTAACAACAAGAAAAAAAGCTGGCGAAAAAGATCCCGTTGTACATACATATAAACTGCTGAATTTGAAGTGTGCGGTGTCTGCAGGTTATCTTGATTTACAGCATGCTGAAGTTCTTGGAACAACAGAGGCGTTAAAACCTGAGTTCTTTACGCAAATGGATGATATACTTGTTAGACTGAGCGCGCCGTATACTGCGATTATGATTACTCGTGAAGATTGGTGTGGTTATCTGGTTCCATCACACTTTGCAATTATACGAGTGGACAAGACGGTTGTTTTGCCGGAATACATACTATGGTTTTTAAAGAGAGAATCCACGATGCAGAAGATTCTGCAAAACATAAGCGGTAGTGGTGCTTTCGGTACAATCAACTCCAAGTTCTTCAACACATTGACCATAATAACATTGCCGTTGAATAAACAATACATAATCGGCCAAATGCAGGTATTATCCGAAAAAGAGCAAGAACTACTACATAAATTGACTGCGCAAAAAGAAGTGTACAACAAGCTAATGATTGATAAAATCTACGAGTCTGTAAAGAGAGGTAATTAAAATGACTACGAAACAAAATATTGAAAAAGTTCTCTGGAGTGCCTGCGATAGCTTCCGTGGAAAAATTGACAGCTCCCGCTATAAGGATTACATCTTGTCAATGCTCTTTGTAAAGTATCTGAGCGATGTGTATGCCGAAACCAGAGATAATTATATGAAGCAGTACGATGGCGATATGCGCCGTGTGGAGCGCGCTATGAGCCGTGAACGCTTCGTTATGGACGAGACCTCTACTTTTACATATCTCTACAATAACCGCAGTGACGCAGAAATTGGTCAGAAGATCAATGTAGCCCTTGCTGCTATTGAAAATAACAACAGTGCAAAACTGCATAACGTTTTCCGTGCTATTGATTTTAACTCAACTGTTGACTTCGGCGAGCCGAAGGAAAAGAATGCGATTCTCAAAAACTTGCTGGAGGACTTTAAGGATCTGGATCTCCGCCCGTCGCAACTGGATGCCGTGGACATCATCGGAGACTCCTACGAGTATATGATTGCAAATTTTGCCTCGGATGCAGGTAAAAAGGGCGGTGAGTTCTACACCCCGGGCAAGGTTTCTGAACTGGTTGCTCGCTTGGTGCAGCCTAAAGAAAACGACCGTATTTATGATGCCACTTGTGGTAGTGGTGGCCTGTTGCTCAAGGCATTTAAGCAAATCCCCAGTGGCAAGGCTCGTATCTACGGTCAGGAACAGAATATGCAGACTTGGGCTCTGTGCCGGATGAATATGTTCTTGCATAACGTCGATGACGCTGTTATCTGGCATGGCGATACGCTTGCGAATCCTGGAAATATCGAAGATGATAAACTGATGAAATTCCAGTGCATTGTTGCAAATCCTCCGTTCTCTCTTGATAAGTGGGATAGCGGATTCTTGGGCGATGCTGAGACGGACGCAAAAGGAAAGAAGCCGAAGATGAGTGCGGAGCTTGATCCTTACCGACGTTTTGACTGGGGTATTCCCCCCACATCCAAGGGCGATTATGCGTTTGTTATGCATATGCTCCACAGTCTGGATGCTGAAAGAGGCCGTATGGGCATCATTCTGCCCCACGGCGTGCTGTTCAGAGGTGCAAGTGAAGGCAGAATCCGTCAGACCATCATTGAGCAATTTAACTTCCTGGATGCGGTAATCGGTCTCCCTGCCAACCTGTTCTATGGCGCTGGTATTCCTGCTTGTATTCTGATTTTCCGTAAAGACCGTGGCACCAATAATAAGGTTCTCTTTATTGATGCAAGCGGCGAGGGTAATTTTGAGAAGGGCAAGAATCAGAACATCCTGCGTGAGTGTGATGTTGCCCGCATTGTGGACACATACAACCGCTATAAGAACGATATCACCTTCACCGGAGAGGATAAATATAGCCACGTTGCAACCCTTGAGGAGATCAAGGAAAACGACTATAACCTGAATATTCCTCGTTACGTGGATACCTTTGAGGAAGAAGAACTGGTGGACATCGACGAAGTGAAGCAGAATATTGCTGCCATCGAGGCAGAGTTGGCACAGGTTCAGGCGCAGATGGCGGCATATCTAAAGGAGTTGGGGCTATAATGGCTGAGCAAAAAGGCAAGCAATTGGAAGTAAGAAAGGTCAAAAACATTAGTCGTGAAATAAAGCCTGCTACTGAAAGAATGCTATGGGGTGTATCTGCGGGTATATGTGAATTTAACGGGTGTACAAATAAATTGTACTCCCATCACGTGACAAAAGAAAAAGTCAACCTTGCAGAAAAAGCACATATATACGCCTTTAGTGCAGGCGGAAAAAGACCGTCATTGCTACGCTTTTCTACAAAGATTAACGATATTGACAATTTGATGTTAATCTGCGAAAGATGCCATAAGCTTATTGATTCTGAGGATACGGATTATACTGCTGAGCAGCTGCTTGCTATGAAAAAAGAGCATGAACAACGGATAGCTAATGTTGTTACAATTAAGCCGGATTTACAAAGCGAAATTGTCATATTTAATGCCAATATAGCTAATCGGGCTATTAAAATTTCCGATTATGCAGCGAAATCAGCAATCATACCTGAGCATTATCCAGCAAGGGAAATTCCAATTAATCTATCACCAGATCTAAGCTTGTACGATAGCGAAGACAACTATTGGCCAATAATGGCAACCCACCTCGAACGTCAATGGTTACAATATGAGCAGATGATTCGAGATAAACACATATCATTATTTGCTGTTGCTCCGCAACCGTTGTTATTTAAGCTTGGAACTTTAATCAATCGTAACTACAATGTTGATGTGCGACAATCTCAAGGTTCCATTGACAATTGGAAGTGGCGTTGTGACAAACAAACAGCGAAAATTGAAACCCAATTTGTGGAGGCGGAGGACTCCTCTGCAGAACCGATCATTACATTTGAATTAACTGCAAAGTTGTCTAAGGATGAGCTGCGAAAAGAATTTGGCAAGGGAACGATATATAGAATTACCTCTGAATCTTGCAGCCCAGAAATAATCAAGAGCTGGCGAGACTTGCGGGCGGTAATAAATGAATACCGTAACACTCTTAATACCATTAGAGAAGTGTATGGTAATGATGTCAAAATCAAAATGGTGCCTATTGCTCCAGTTTCTGTTTCTATAGAAGCTGGTCGGCAAACAATGAAAGGCGATCCGCAGATAACCATTTATGACCGAAATTATATCTCAAAGGCTTGGTCAGAAGCACTCACATTGAACGGAAAGGAGTAAACCATGTACACGAAAGACCAGTTAAATGATTTATACGAACGTATTGTAAAGGATATTGATATCAGTGATGCACTGTTTGATGCCGCAGAGCGGGAATATACAGAATTAGGGAAATGGATAGATCGTGAGACCCCTACATACAAGGTAAGCATCTATCCTCAGGGCTCTTTTGCTCTTGGAACAGTTAATAAACCAATCACAGGTGCGGATGACTATGACTTAGATCTTGTCTGTGAGTTTGAACAGCAATACGGACTTTCCGCACGTGTTCTGAAGTGGTCTGTAGTTAAGCCTTTGCTGGAGCAATATCGAAAGACTAAAGGTGAAATCGAGGAGAAACGCCGTTGTTGGCATGTGGAATATGTGGATGCGCCCCAATTCCATATGGATGTTATTCCAGCTGTTTATCGTGGCAGTTATATTGATATTACGGACCACGATGAAGAGAATGACCGTTATGAATATATTGGCAGTAATCCGAAGGGCTATGTGAAGTGGTTTCAGGGACGTATGGCTGTAAGACGTCGTGCATTACGGGAACAGTATTGTTTGATGCACAGCGATGTGATCAAATCGCAGGCCGATATCGAGGCTCTAAAAGAATACCATTACAAGACCCCACTTCAGAAGGCAATTCAACTCCTGAAGCGCCACAGAGATGTTATGTTTGCTGGAGACACGAACAATGTGAAGCCTATCTCTATTATTATCACCACCATTGCGGCTGAATTGTACGATAACGAGGACAACATTGTAGATACACTTGCCAACATTCTGACCAAGGCCGAAGGTTATATCTGGGCCCACAAAGTTGGCGACGATTTCCACGTTGATAATCCCAGCTATACCGGTGGCGATACGGAGAATTTCGCAGAAAAGTGGAATAAACACCCTGAACGTGCCGCTGCATTTTTCCAGTGGTTGCAACAGGCAAGAAATGACCTGATTGACGCAAAGTTATATAACTTTGCCAGAGTGCAAATGGCAGACAACATTAAGAAGAGTTTGGGTGAGGTCACACATAATAGAGTCTTTACCCAGATGGCAGAAGAAGAAAGACAGGCCATTGCTGCCCAGTATAGAAAGGTTGATCCTAAGACCGGTGGTATTACTGAGTCTGGCAGCATCCCTATTCCTAGGAGTCATCATTATGGCGCGTAAGTTTCCTTGTAGCAAGAAGTTCAACCCTGCGGTGAAGCTACTCTGTCAGTACTTAGAAATCAAGAAGACATATAGCAACATTGAAAGTGCTGAGTTGATCAAGGACAACTTTGTTGTGACAATGAGCATTACACCTTCAGAAAATAGCCAGACCTATAAGGTAGAAATATCCTATCGTTATGGGTATAAACCTAAAGCGGTGCTGTTATCGCCGGAGTTAGAGCAGAGAAATGGCCAATATCCGCATCATACATACGGAAGAGATAAAGATGGGAATGCAATACTATGTGTGTATTGTCCATATATGAACGAATGGAATGGGGATATGTCGATTGCAACTTCCTTCATTCCATGGGTTTCCACTTGGTTGAACACCTATGAGTACTGGTTAATTACCGGAGAATGGCACTATGATGAAATAGTGGGGCATGGCGATATATCAGAATGAGGTAAAAGTATGGCAAGAAAACAAACAAATAAAGAGCAAAGAAAGACGAAAACTATCTATAAAAAAAGATCATTCCGCGTAATTATACACTCGGCATTAGATCATCTTGTTGTTTTCTCTGAACGAATAGGATTAGCATATCTTGTGGTTGCAATATTGTTAATTGCTGCAGTGGTTATTCTGGCATATTGTCTACTTCCTGAGGAAATTAGGACGGTTTGCTCATCGCTTGTTGGTGGATTGTTTTCGTTGATCCTTATCCCTATGCTACTGGAAAAACAGAAACAGGCAACCGAACATCGCAGGGCAAATTTCGAAATAAACAAGGATGCGTATTTGGGCATTGTAAGAATTGCGGCTGAAATATACGTAGAGAAGAACGAAACTTCGGAACAATGTGTTTTATACCGAAATAAGTTAAGAGAATTCGTTTCTGAAAAATATTTGGAGATGACGCTTCATTTTCCAAGCAATATTTATTGGGCAATCCATATGATTGATATCTCGCTAGATCGAAATCAAATGGATGTGGCTAGGTACTATGCAGAAAAAAGTATGTCTCTTATCAGAAAGCATGCTGGTATGGTGGGAGAACCTTGCAATAGTGTAAGATTGACGGAAGCTTATGTGCAGAAGGGTGGTGCAATAGCTAATGACACCAGAGATAAAAAGACGAATTGAACAGCTTCGACATGGTGAAGAGCCTGATGGATATATAAGGACGAAAGCGGGGATAATGCCGCTTGATTGGTGCGCTGAAAAAGAGTATAAAGCTAAGGAAATATTTAAATCCGTAACTAACAAAAAACACAATGGTGAATTTGAAGTCCTTTCTGCAACTCAAGACAAAGGTGTTATTCCACGAAGTCAAGTAGATATCGATATCAAATTCGATGAGAGCAGTGTTACAGGATACAAAAAAGTAGA
Source organism: Bacteroidaceae bacterium (assembly GCA_017647225.1). Taxonomy (GTDB): domain Bacteria; phylum Bacteroidota; class Bacteroidia; order Bacteroidales; family Bacteroidaceae; genus HGM04593. Next base: position 7,129 of record JAGCLA010000043.1, read on the forward strand.
CCGTGGTGACTTTGTAATCAGTCTTCGTTCTTTTCAGGGTGGAATAGAATATTCCGAGTATGAAGGCTTGGTTAGCCCCGCTTATACCGTTTTAAAACCCATTGTACCGATTTGTAACGGATATTATAAAGCCTATCTTAAAACAGCAGATTATATTAGCCGTCTCAACAGAGGCACATATGGCATTAGAGATGGCAAACAAATCGGTTTTGAAGATTTTGGTGATATGATATTGCATTATCCTCCTTTGGCCGAGCAAGAGAAGATTGCCCAAATTCTTTCAGCACAGGATAGAATTATTGAACTGCATAAAAGGAAAATAGACGAACTCGAAAAATTTAAAAGAGCATGTCTACAAAAAATGTTTCCTCAAAAGGGACAACGTATCCCTGAATGGAGATTTCCTAAATTCGCAGATCCGTGGGAAGATCGTAGATTTGGTACGATGTTTAAAAGAAGAACTGAGCGAAACAACGGACAGTTCGATAATACCAGATGGATTTCTGTAGCCCAAATGTATTTCCAAGAACCCGAAAAGGTTTCATCCAATAATATTGACACCAGAACCTATGTAATGCGGCGCGGTGACATTGCATTTGAAGGACATTCAAATGCCGAGCATAAATATGGAAGATTTGTTGCCAATGATATTGGCGATGGCGTTATTTCTGAACTCTTTCCAATTTATATGCACATTGGTGATTACGATGAAAGCTATTGGAAGTATGCAATCCAAATCGAAAACATCATGGCCCCGAAATTGCTAAGGTGCATAGAAATCTCATATACATCATCAAATAAACTTGATGAAGATTTCTTCTTGAAGGAATCCATTTTAGTCCCTTCAATAAGCGAGCAACAACAAATCGGTACATTTTTTCGTAAGCTTGACGATCTTATCTTGTGCCATCACCGTAGATTAAATGAAGAAAAGCAAAAGAAAAAAGCCTTGATCCAACTATTGTTGACGGGTATCGTGAAAGTATAGAAAGGATTAGTTATGAGTTACATTTTAAAAGAAAAATTCAGAATGACCACGAGATATATTTATATGGTTGAATACGACCAGAAGAAAGGTGAAGATTACGAAGTAATTACTCGAGTTTCTTATTTTCGCTGGGATTCGGAGGAGCAACAATTTGTAAAAAGAAATTGGGACACTTCACATTTTGCAAAAGCTCTGTATAACCAAGAATTTCGCTGCTATGCGGGCAAGGAAACATCCGACAGATTGGTTGATGTTGTTGAAGTAGAAGCGTATCGTCAGGATGACGGCGAATATTGGATTAGAAGTAAAGCTAACGATACAACTGATGACAATCTTGAATTTTTGACATATGCAAAACTTAAGGGATTTGCGAAAAAAGCGTAAGGAGATAAGAATATGGCAACTAATCCCCCTAAGGGTGATGGTCATAGAAATGGTGCAGTAAGGCAACGCTCTCAGACCTATAACCCCAAGACACAGACATGGACGAAGCGTGATGCAAACACCGGTAAGTTTATGGACGGCAAAAAAGATGGTACGCCGTTTAAGGGCGTCCGCAAGGAAAAATAATTTCGCAGGCAGCGAGGCGAGAAAATCGCCCCGCTATTCCTGCTTTTCAGATAAGGAGCTTGAATATGAGCTACAAGAATCAATCTGATTTGTATTTAGAAGACAACATCAGCAAATATCCGGCGATTGAGCTTTTGTGCAAACTGGGCTTTCAATACATATCTCCTGAAGATTGTATGGCGCAGCGTGGCACGCTCTACGATGTACTTCTCAAGGATATTTTGCGTAAACAACTCAACGCCATTAATCAGTTTGAGTTTGGTGGCATCACCTATAAGTTTACAGCAGATAATGTTGAGAAGGCCATTAAGGATCTGGATGAACCATTAACTGATGGCCTCGTTCGTACAAGCGAGAAGATCTATAATGCGTTGATGCTCGGCAAGAGTTATCTTGAGAAATTGGCTGATGGCACTTCTAAAAGTTTTAATTTGAAATATATCGACTGGGAACACCCCGAGAACAATGTGTATCATGTTACCGAGGAGTTTTCTTGTGACAGTTGGGACAAGCAGAAAAATGCTCGTCCTGATATTGTGTTGTTTGTAAATGGCATTCCGTTTTCTGTTATCGAGTGTAAAGCTCCGACAATCAGTGAGGATCAAGCTGTTGAGCAGATGATTCGCAACCAGGGCAAGGAATATATTCCGCAGCTTTTCAAATATGCACAGATTGTTGTTGCTACTAATAAGAATGCGGTGAAATACGCAACTTGTGGTACTGGCAAAAACTTCTGGAGCGTATGGCGCGAAGAGCAGATTGAATGGCAGGAAAAACTGATTGAGCAGCATGTCGCAGGCAGAGAGCCTACTGTTCAAGATAGAGGTATCGTTTCTTTCCTGTCTCCCGATAGACTCTTGAAGTTGACCAAGTACTTCACTTTGTACGATGGCAACATCAAGAAGATCTGCCGATATCAGCAGTTCTTTGCAGTTGAAGAGATTATTAAGACCATAAATACCAACGACACTGCCGGCAATCGCCAAAGCGGTGTTATTTGGCATACTCAAGGCAGTGGCAAGTCCCTTACTATGGTTATGGTTGCAAAATACATCCTGGAAGAAATGCGTTTTTGCAATCCTAGGGTGGTAATTGTTACTGACCGTAAAGAATTAGATAAGCAGATTGCTAAGACCTTTGCGCATACTCGCTTATCTCCTGCAAGGGCAACCAGCGGTAAACACCTGATAGAACTTATTAACAAAGGCTCTGCAGATGTAATTACATCCATTATTAACAAGTTTAATACTGTCGAGAACAGCGGTCTTAAGAATAATTCAAGAGACATATTTGTTCTTGTGGATGAAAGCCATCGATCCAATTACGGTTCTCTTGCAACGAAAATGAGAACCGTGTTCCCGAATGCTTGTTATATAGGCTTTACTGGTACTCCTCTGATGAAGAACGAGAAGAATACTATGGCTAAGTTTGGCAAGCTAATTCACAAGTACACAATTAAAGATGGTGTCGAAGATAAGGCTATCGTTCCTCTTATCTACGAAGGCAAGTTTGTAGACCAAAATGTTAATGAGACCAATATTGACTTGTGGTTTAACCAGGTAACGAAACGTCTTAACGATGCGCAAAAAGCTGATCTGAGGGATAAGTGGAGCACAATTAAGCGGTTGGCGTCTACCGATGCAAGAATCAAGCGCATTGCATTGGATGTAAATCTGCATTTCATTGAAGGCTATAAGAATACGGGATTTAAAGCAATGCTTGCCTGTAACTTCAAGAAGGATGCGATTCGATACCAAAAGTGCTTTGAACAATTTGGAGATTTGACTACTGCCGTCGTGATCTCCGCTCCTGATATGCGCGAAGGTGCCACTGAGGTTGATGAAAGTAACGATGATCTGGTTGTTTCTTTCTGGAACAAGATGATGGATCAATACAGCAATGCAGATGATTATGAAGAGGCGATTAAGAATAAGTTCATTGATGGCGAGATTGATATTCTGATTGTTTGCAGTAAGCTGTTGACCGGATTTGATGCGCCCAGAACACAGGTTCTTTACATTGATAAGGAACTGAAAGACCATAGCTTGCTTCAGGCAATTGCAAGAACCAATCGCTTGTTTGAAGGCAAAGATTTTGGATTGATTGTTGACTATCGTGGCCTTATCAACCAGCTTGACTCTGCTATGGAAGTATATAGCGGTGCAGGGCTTGAACAGTTTGATAGTGCTGACATCAAGGGTGTTATTGTTGATGTACTGGCTTGTGTTGGCCGCCTTCGTGAGGCGCACTCACATCTTTGCGATATCTTTGCAACGATCAAGAACAAAGAAGATACCGAAGAAATCGAACAATTTTTGGCTGATGCTGAAATTCGCGGGAAATTCTATGATACGCTTTGCGTATTTGGTCGAGCCTTGAATTCTGTGCTCAATTCTGAAAAAGCATATGCGGCATTTGAGAAGTGGGAGATCGGGAGGTATCAGTCTGCTTTCATCTTCTATTCTAAAGTTCGTCGCAGTGTAAAGATTCGTTATGCGGATGTTATTGACAATAGAGAGTATGAGAAGCAGATGCAAAATCTGCTTGATACCCATATGTCTGTTGTTGGCATTAAGCAGATTACTAATCCTGTTGACATTCTAAATAAGGACGAGCTTGAAAGAGAGCTGGAAGAGTTGGGAAGTCTTCGATCCAAGGCTGATGCAATTACATCTCATATGACTAAGAGCATCAAAACGCACCGGGATGAAAACCCCGCATACTACGACAGCTTCTCAAAACGCATCAAGGAAGCATTGGAAGAGTATAAGAATCGTGTGATTTCTGAGGCTGAATACTTGGATAAGATGAAAGCCATTATGGCTGACTATCGTAAAGGCACAACTAACATCACTTATCCTGAGAAGATCAAGGGCAATGTTCATACACAGGCATTTTATGGCGTTATTACGGCTATTTTGGATGATGAGATTGACATCAACGAAAACGTTGACATTATTTCTGACATTTCGTTAGAAGTGACTTCTATCATTCAAAAGCACGATACCGTTGATTGGCAGACCAACAAGGAAATCCACAACAAGATTGCGCAGGACATTGATGATATGTTTTACAGACTTGAAAAAGAGCATGGCTTTGTAATTGATTTTGATATAATTGACAAGATTATTGAAAATGTAATTACTGTTGCTCTTAGGAGATTCAAATGATAAAGACGATTAACCTGAATGGGCGGAAAATCAGCTACTATCTTGAACGCAAGAATGTAAAGAATATCAATCTTCGAATTAAGGCAGACCAGAGCATCAGTATTTCAGCCAGCGTTCGTGTATCCGATAGCGTTATCGAGGAGTTTCTAAACGCTAAAGCAGAATATATTCTTAGAGCATTAGATCATTATGCTGAGATAGCCAAATATGCTCCAAAGCCGAAGCAATATGTTGATGGAGAATCCTTTAAGATTCTTGGTCACGATCGCCGGCTTAGAGTAGTTCAAGGAAAACGTAATACAATTGAAAGCGATGAATCCTATATAACACTTATGGTTAAGGACCCTGCTGACCTTGAGCTTAAGAAAAAGACAATGGATAGATGGATGAAGAATTATTGCAAGGAAATTCTTCTTGCAGTTTGTGAAAGCGTCTATCCAAAGTTTCAAAAGTATGGTGTTGAGTTCCCAGAGCTTCGTTTTAGAAACATGGTATCACGTTGGGGCAGCTGTCAGCCTAAGAGAAAAATATTGACTTTTAATATCGCTCTTATTGAAGCACCACTGTCTTGTATTGAATATGTAGTTACACATGAATTTACGCATTTTCTTCAACCGAATCATTCGGAAAAGTTCTACGGTCAGTTAGCAATGTTTATGCCGGATTGGCAGGAACGCAAAAAGATTTTGGAGAAGAATAATTGCTATGTGGAATAGGAGGCAAAGTTGAGAAGAATAGTTAAAAACTCAATCCAGTGCAAATTATGTGGCGACATCATCGAATCAACATATTGCCACGACTATGTAGCCTGCAAATGTGGGGCTTGTGCAGTTGACGGAGGTCACGACTATTTAAGGCGGAGCGCCAAAGATAGAGAGTGCTATGTTGAGTTATCAATCACAGAAGAAGTGAAAGAAGACTAGGAATATGAATATGGGCAACCAATTGGTAATGATTGGTTGCCCTTATTTTTCTTAGTGGAATATGTGTATTAATATATAGTCCGTCTTGCAGTAATGCGCAGAAAAGGGTGTTTTATTGGACTAATAGCTTGATATGATATTGTCACAACCAAAAAGAAGATGGGAAAATCATCTGAGAAGGAGTGGCAATATGAACTACATCGTATTAGATCTGGAGTGGAATCAGCCGTTTGATATGAAAAGCATGGTCAAGAAGCCTTTTATGCTTCATTGTGAAATCATTCAGATTGGCGCAGTGAAGCTGGACGAAAACTACCATATCCTGGATACCTTCAAGATTATGGTATCTCCTAAATACTATACTAAGATGCACAAAACGGTGACAAAGCTTACTGGAATCAAAACCGAAGACCTGCAGTATGGCTTTCCGTTTCCTGTGGCATTTAAGCATTTCAGCAAATGGTGTGGCGAAGAGTTTGCTTTTCTCACCTGGGGTCCGGATGACATTGAAATGCTCCGCGACAATATGATCCTACACGAAATGGATCTGGGGTGGCTTCCTAGTACATATAACATTCAAGTTATCTTTGACGATCAGGTTTCAAAGGAGAAACGGCAGATCTCCCTGTCTGATGCCATGGAGAAGCTTGGCGAGCCGGCGTTGGAAGCACACGATGCTTTGAATGATGCAAAGAATACTGTTTGTGTTTGCCTGCATTTGGATATGGTCAAGGGCCTTGCTGAGTATGCTACGCTGCAAAAACAGATGCGTTGTTACGGTAGCTATGCAAAGGAAAGAAGTCAGTCTAAGACAGGTTCTTTTGTCGTACTAATAAACACAATTCAATAAAAATAAGACCTGTATGTTTAATCACATACAGGTCTTATTGCTTAGGAAAGGAGGCGTGACCTCTTGAACGTGTATGAACGTGATTCAAGAGGTCAGTACAAAAATCGTGGGTAAAAGAGCATACTAGACGGACAGGACGGGCCAGGTGGGCAGAACGGGCAGCGTATTTGGGAGAAGAATCGACCCCGACATGAGTCGTAACGAATTCATAACGAATTAATTCGTTACGAAAGTGCTTCGCGGCTGGTCATAGCTATTTCGGAGCTGGTTTGAAAAATGAAGAATTTGGAGGTGAAAACATGGCTTTATAAACAAAAAAGTTCCGGAAATGGCGAGTTTCCGGAACTAAGTTTGGTGGAGATAAGCGGGATCGAACCGCTGACCTCTTGAATGCCATCGGCTCCGAAAATCCAACTTTTTAATATAAATTACCAATACTTTATAGTAAAAATAGGAGGAAACCGAACTTTTCGAGCTAAAAAGTTCGGTTTCCTCATCTTGAATTTGATTCAATTGTGGGCAGCGTTGTGGGCAAAACACTTCCGCGAAAACTAACTTTTCCGCAACCTAATTTTCGCACACCCAACCCAGTATCTGATTCAAGAGGTTGGTCTGCAATAGCATGCCTTCGCATTAAAAGAAGATGAGAGATACTTGCGTCGTAGGAGTTACTACATATCGAATGTGCTCATAGTACATATCCCTACCGCAACAATGTTTGAACCGTTTTCCACTACCACAGGGACAGGGTTGTTTCCTTCCAACGATTTGCATATCTTCACGAATCCGGCGTTCTTTGAATCCTTCAATCGAGAATTGTTGCAAAACAGGTTGATTAAGTTCTACATACTGATGGAGCATAATGAATTTATCTTGTTCGGTGCGGTCGTCATCAGCTACCTCGAGAATGCATCTCTTGTCTTCAGGATGCGATACAATACTCACTGCCTGAACCACATCGATTTTATCAATACATTCGATTGCCGGTTCACCCCAGTATAGATTTCCTTTTATATGGGGACAATCCAAACTTTGCATTGATTTTCCGCAAATACTACAATGGGATTTCGAGATGACGTATTCACTGCTACAAAAGACACTGTACGGGTACAAGCTTTCATATTGAACCAGCAAATCGTACAACTCATCCAAATCCAGCCTGTTCTCCCGGGCGGTGAAGCGTCCGATGTATTTTATGTTATCAAGGCAATCTTGGAGTTTTACCCACGAGTCTTTATACTGACCTTTTTTGAGCATATCAAAATACACAAGAAGATCACAAAACAATTTGAAATAATTACGAAACACAAGTTGGGAGTTAGCAAGTTTTTCGTCATGTAGACTAATGGCTAGTTCTTTTATTTGAACAAACAGATCTTTGCAGTCAATGTAATGCTCTTCAGGGTTAATAAAACTATTTGATACCAGTTTTTTCTTTGTTTGATTCAATGCGGTACATATTTCTTTTATTTGTACAATGTGTCTATTTTCAAGAAAGTAATGGAGCATGTGACAACCTCACATATTGTTCAAGTCGATTCTTTCGAAGGATTCCTTAAACGTTTTTGCATCTCCAGAATAGTGAATAGTTTTCTCTTCATTATCTCGTTTGACAATGAATGTGACATCTACTTTTGCTTCCTCTTTTTCTCTGCCCTTAAGCTTATCATAAATATAGCTAGAAACCATGTTTACCACAAAGGGGAGCAGAATTTCGGAAGCGATCCAAATCACAGGCATCCAAATATCAAAAGAATGTAATGAACGAACTTGGATATCGCTATCTGCAAGCAAGTCGTAAGAATGTCCCGGATCGTTTTGACGACAGAATTTAATAAAGCTGATGGATTCCTGAGCGAAATAAAAGGTTGCGTCTCTGTATTCAGTAGGGACAATTAAGAAATCGGTATTTGTTAGCTTGTTTTGAGCCTCGTTTGAGATTGAACTTCTGCAAAAATAATCATCAAAGCTGGTGTTAGTATTGAGAATATTAATAGGGTTAGACATATGGAAATCCTTTCTGTATTATATGACTACATTAAACCGTTTGGTTGATATACTTTAAAGATATTTTGGAAGACTGGTTGATCATAAACAAAAGCAACGCTGTATCGAGCTCTTGTAATTGCAACATATAGCTCACTCTTTGTTTTCTCTGAGACCGGAATCGTACCGTCTTTAACGAATTTTTTGAAGGGATCCGTACAAATAATAAGCACATGATCGTATGTTGCGCCTTTACTAACTCCAATGTTTTTTATCTCAAATGGATAAGCGGTTTCAGGTGTCTTAGAAGCTATACTCCACCGCAAAACAGTTGGAGCGAACGCTCGAATGTATGCTTCAAAGTCTTCACTTTTTACAATATAGAGCCCCTCGTGAGCACAATCTTTATTGTTTAGCGATGTGGTTTTTTCGTCAATACTAGGGAATAGAGAATCAGATAAGTCACAGATAGGTTGCTTACAACGATAAGAATAATCTTGAAACTGAACAGATAACAAACCTCGTTTTTCTAGCTTTCTAAAGTAATCCAGCAATTTGCTGCCACGGTTTCCTTTATTCTTCGGCGCATTACAAGTGAAATAAATAGCCTGGCGAATGTCGCCTACAGCAACAATTTTTGATTTAGAAGCATATAATAGCTCCAACAGATCCAAGTCTTCACCGGCCATATCTTGTACTTCGTCAATGTATATAAGGGAATAAATGCTTTCTAAGCGTTCTATGACGGCATTCTCACTTAAAGAGTTACATTTCAATGCAAACTTGGTTGCCCGATCTTTGTATAAGGCATTATAGGAAGAGAAATAGAAGGCTCGTGTGTTGCTCTCAGGAATCTTGTAATTGGTTATTTTTGCATCGAAATCAATACGCTCAATTCTCCTTGGATATGCAACGCTTCTAAACGGCCTAATGCAATGTTGGAGTAAGAAACTGTGCCATGTCATAATTTCGACATTTGAGGGGATGACGCCAACTTTGGCTTCGATATCTTTTTTTAGCTTTCGTGTGTTTGCGATTGTGTATGTAACAAGTAAGATTTTATCAGTTGTATTGCTGGTTACTTCATCAACAATGTATGTTGTTTTTCCAGAACCGGCAGCTGCAATCAAAGCAACATTATCACAGGGCATTTTGCACCTCATCGATGTAAGAAATAGTTTCTTCGCTTTTGAAAATAACTAATGCACAGTCTGCTTTGTTTTCGTCCATATAATGAAATAATTCTTTATCGGTCGAATAACTCTTGCCGAGTATGCGATTTAGTTTGTCTCGACCATTGCAATGGATCAATATTTGTTCAAGAGTAAATAGGGTGTCGTCAGTACTCATTGCAAGTTTGATTGTATCACTTGTGAATGCAGAATACTTTGCCAATCTACTGCTCGATTTTTTGTCATTATCAGGGATAATTAATACATCGGTTCTTAACTTTTTAGCGATTTCTAAAAATCGAGCAAACGATGTACCACGGACAGATATTATATCCACGCCATTATCAATAGGTAATTTCCCGTGCTTTTGCTTATAAAGCTTTTGGATGATTAACTCATCAGATGGCCCCTCCACTAAGAATACTCTTTTAGCAAGGATCAGACGCAATGTATCATATCCGGGTATTTTTTCGAAATATTCCACAGTATCAGGGGATAAGTCTGAAAACTTTATTGTAATTCCATTCTGCAAGAGAATAACGCGCTTTAAACTTAACTTATTTAAAACATAAGTACTGTGCGTTGAAATAATAACCTGTGTATCACCACTTAGGTGAATAATGTCATCGATTAACTTTGACATATTGCTATAGGACAGATGGTTTTCTGGTTCTTCAATAAGAACCACATTACATTTATCTTTTTGCGAGGATAAGGCAAGCTTGATTTTAAAGGAACTTTGCTCACCTTTACCAATTTGCGAAAACGGTACATCATCAAAATATGTTGTAAAACTTGCTTGCCAATTTGATTTGGACGCGACATCAATATCAAGAGAAAGAGCTTTATCGGAAATGCCTTCATATTTTTCGGCTACTTTTTTATTCAATGCATCGATGTTAGGTTCTTCCTGGAACTTTTCGCGCAGCTTCCGGTAAGCAATAGTCAAAGCGGTTCGGTCTTCAGGTTCAAGCGCATCCTCAATAATTTGTAGAACCTGCTTATCAGGACCGGCCATATATTTGCCTGAGGTAATATCAATATAGTTTGAGCGCACAGGAAGGCTTACTCGCGCAACCCCGTTGTCAGCGAAAGTGAGCCAGGTGCAGTGGTAATACTCTACTGGTATTGTCCGGACATCTTCTTTGTGAGAAATATAGGCCTTGTATTCTTCAGCACAGCTAGGATTTAACTCGAAAATTATCTTTACTCCTGCGCTTTTTTCAGTTTTCGTATTGTTGTTTCCTACATAATAGTTATTCTCTACTTTTTCAGAGAAGAATAACTCGATATAAGCTTGTGGCGGAGCAACAATTGCTCCGGCTTGTATTTTGCTCAGATACTCATTAACGGAGTCTTTGTTGAATATGTGAACAGGAATATCTACGAGTACATTCTTACCATTAACAGATGCAGTTAGTGCTAAATGAATAGCTTCAAAAATAGTGGTTTTACCCTCATTGTTATTGCCAACAATTACATTAACATTGTCTGAAAAATCCATCTCAAAATGTTTGAAGCTCTTAAAATTGTGGATTATTAGTTTAGTTATATACATATATTTTTCCCTCGCTTCCTGTGCACTTAACATTTGGGGATTGCATAAGTAGTATACTAGATTATAGCAAAGAATAGTGTTCTTTACAATTATTTACTTGTTGCGATAGTTACTGCAGTTCGTTTTTATATCTAGGAAACTTAATATGCAATCTATGCAGATGTTGTTAAATAAAAAAGGCCGCAAGAATATGCAGTTCTTACAGCCCCCAATATTTAATTGGTCTCCTGCTCCAATCCAGCAAAGAACTCATCATAGGAACACTTATAGATTTTGCGCAATTCAATAATCACACTTGCGCGGATGTTTAGTTCACCGGCTTCGTATTTTGCATAGGTAGTTCGGCCAATGTCGCAGCCACGACGCTGCAGCTCGGCGCAAAGCTTCTCTTGGGACAAACCGGCATCTCCACGCAGTCGCCGGAGGTTATCGCCCATATTGCGATCTCTACGAATTTTCTGTTCCATAATTCACACCTCATATAGCATTCTTGACCAGTATTGGTTGCAAACTACCAATATGGTATGCTATACTGATGCAAAATATTGTCCGCGATACTGGTCAACTTTTGCGTTAGAAGGTGAGATTATGGCGAATTGCACATTTTTTGGTCACCGTGATTGCCCGGAAACGATTAAGCCAAAGCTGAGAGCGGTACTTGTAGATCTGATAAGCAACCACGGCGTAGATATGTTCTATGTAGGCCACCAGGGTCAATTTGATGCTTATGTGCGTAGCGAACTGAAGAAGTTAAAACAAGAATATCCTCAGATCAACTACGCAGTTGTGCTGGCCTATATGCCGGGCAAGAAGACGGAATACGATGATTACTCAGATACTATGCTCCCGGAGGGGATCGAGTCCGTCCACCCGCACTACGCCATCTCCTGGCGCAACAACTGGATGCTCAAACAGTGCGACTATGTCGTCACATAGATCACCCACACCTGGGGCGGCGCCGCGCAGTATGTAAAGAAAGCCAAAATACAGAGGAAATTAGTGATTGACATATTTTAATGATTGAAGGGCCGCCCTAATCAGGGTAGCCCTTCTGTTAATGTCAACTATTACAGCGGATATTTCAAACAAAATTCATCGTTAATTTTTATGATTATCATAGCCATAATCAGCAGAAACTCTAGATAATCACTAGAATTCTCTTTGTCATTTTTAGGCTTTGAACCATGCACATATTTATTTCGCAGATCTAAACCATTGCTGAAGCTGGCTTTGTTTAAAATGTAGTCAAGATATTCTTGCTCTGGCACGGAGAATAATGTGCTTTCGACATACAGATCATCGGAGGCTATAAGCTCGTCGATTATGCTCTGAATATTTCTATTGTGATGATAGCAAAGCACAGAACAATTGTAAAGATCCCGAAGAATCCGGGCTTTTGCTGGATTCAGTGTGAAGCAACCGTTTGCTTCAACGAGAACACCAAAATCTAATAGGCAATATAGCGGATGCTTATGATAATTCTTTTCAAACAAGAATTTGGGGAGTTGGTTGTATTTCACCATAGCGTCATACAAACAATCACAGTCTTCGTATTCGTCATTGTCAGGAAAGAAACCAAGCATACAATCGTTGAATAAATAGGTGATACACCACTTGATGCGCTCGCTTTTGGCATACACATATTTAGAAGAAAGCAAACTGGGGATTTGTGGAAAAAACAGGTGTTCCGAAGACATTTCCAAAAGTTCTCTATCAATATAGCCTTTCATTTGATATTGCTTGAATTGCTTTAGTACACTTTCAATCTCGCTGACGATGAGTTTGCATTTCTCAAAGAATGATGATCCAGAGCTGGGAACATTATATGCGAATTTATCGGCAGAAAACTCATTGGGTAAGTATTCTTCAAAAAACCAAGCGAAGATATTTTCAATTTCGATGTTGTGTTTTTTGAGTTGATCGCAATAAGCTTCCATTTGAATTAACTGGAGAAAATGGACCATTTTAAAACTGTATCCAGCATCGTATGTCTTTTTGCCTTTAACAATGGTCATATCTTCCAATGCAGAAATATGTTGTTTCTTCATAGGTAGTGTGCTGCGGCACTGACCATCGGCATATTCTAACCAACATATTAGGTTGTCGAGCAATGTTGGATAATCGAGATTTTCTGCAATCCACCGACTATCATATGTTAAAGAGTATTCGCCAGCAGCATTTTCACATTTTTTCCATTCGTCGTATGGTCCAAAGGAAACTTTGAGGGAATGCTCACTACAGACTCCGCGAGCCAAGATGTCTTCTGACAACTTTGCTGCATTTCTTTTCGCCATCAGTCGGATCTCGTCATCTAAGCCGATTTCCGGATCGTTTTGCGAAATAGAAATGAGGCGCATCTGGTTGATGTCATCAGGCTCGCGTTGTACATATAGTTTGAAAAGCGCATTGATTTGTTTAGCAGAAAAAGCAGTTTTGATATGGAGCGTTTTTGCAGGGCGTTCTCTTTTTGCAAGCAATGCAGAGACAATGACGGTAATCTGCTTTGGGTTCTCGACTAAAAACTCATAGATAACGGCAGAAAATTTCTGTGCCATTTCCTTTTGCGCTAATATATCATCCAGGTGATGGTGATGAGCGATCAAAAATGCGCTCATGGCCTCTGGGGTGATATCATTAATTCTTTTGTAATGACACATTAGTTCCCAGAAACGGAATGCAAAATGGGGATGTGTCTTGTCTGCAATTTCAGAAAAGTTGTTGGATGTTATCTGAGAAAAGTATACACCGATGACTCGCCGGATTGGTTGGATATGAGATTTGTAATATGCTTTGTCCTCAGCAGAAACGCTATCATCACCATCAAGCTGCAGAAAGAATTGTATAACTTCGTATAGCTCGATTACATTGTTTGGATCGGCACTAAAGTCAGAATCTAAGTAAACTTTAATTACTTCAATAATTCTGTTTTGATAGTAGGCGAAGGTGTAGTTATATTCAGGCCGATAAACAACCCGGTCGTAGAAATTATTCTCCATAGTGTATCCTCTCTGCACGAAGACAAGATAGTTTGCGTGAGAAACCCCTCTAATTATTTCTTATTCCTAAATATGTCGCGATTATCGATAACACCTAAATGGACAAGTCTAGCGGCAATGCCGGTTGCAGTTCTTTGCAGAGATCTACAAATGTCCTTCTTTGCTGTGCCAGATTGATAGAGGTGAACTAATAGATCTTCATCCTCTTTAGTCCAAGGTTTGCCTGCGTTTGCGGGCATATTTTTCTTGGGCTTTTTCTCATCAAGATGATTCAAAACAGCATAAAATGCTCGTACAATTTCACCATTATTACAAATACTGTTGTCCGGCAACAATTCACCGGTGGTGGGATCGACACCTTCTGCCAAGGTGGAAATGATTTCTTTTGCTCTGTTAATGTCCATTGATCGTCACCTCTAAATTATTATTTTTCTATATTATAACAATTTCAACATAGGCATGCAACTATTACATTGTTCTTGCAGACTAATAGCGAATGTGCTATGATTGTTGTAGAATTTTGTCAAATTACCCATAGAAAGGATAAAGAGATATGAGTGAAATTATTAACTCCCAGATTTCTGTGGCGAAAACCTGCGTCCAGGAGCTATGTGGAACATCAATCACCGACGATCGTGCGTTCAGTCATGTGTTGCTGAAGAACATCTACGGCGTTGACTACCTGGATCAAATTGATCTCGTGACGGATGGCGCAAACGACGGTGGCATAGATTTCTTGTATTATGACGAGGAAGAGAATAAGGTTGTTGTGTGCCAGGCAAAGTATACTGGTGCACTCTCATTTGAGCAGATTATTACTGAATTAAATAAAATGCACAGCACGGTACAGAACTTTAAGAAAGCGCACACCGGAAGCTATAACGATAAGGTGAAGAAGGCCTTACAAAACGCATTGGATCGGCTGCCGGATGATTGCCCGGACAATGTTGACTTTGCTGTTTTTACAACTGCCCCTCTGGATATAAATGCAGCTAAGAAAAAGATCGAAAATTCCGAGCATTCTTTCTCCACTGAAACAGTGAGCCTTTATTCAGTAGAGGATATTGAAAAGGCAATTCAGCGGGCCCAGGAGACTCTGAAGACAGTTAGCTTTGAGAAGATCAAGCTGGATAGAGCACGCAACTACTTGGAGTATGAGTCCGATGATCTTGAAGGTATATTCTGTAATGTGCTTTCTACCTCGATTGTCCAGCTGTACAACAAATACTCCGGAGCAGGCTTGTTCGACTTGAACATCCGGCGATATATCAGGAACAAGTTGGTTGATTCGGGTATTACTCGAACTTTGGACTCCGATAGGGAGAATTTCTGGTTCTTAAACAACGGTATCATCATTGCTTGTACCGATTTTGATGTGGATGGTGATACAGTTAGATTGGAGAATTTCTCCATTGTAAACGGTGGCCAAACAACGCAACTGATCGGAACATATAAAGGCACAAATACAAAGGAGTTCTATATTCCTTGTAAGATTGTTGCAACGAAGGATGCTACAAAGGCTAGTCATTTTTATACAAAAATTGCAGAAGCGACGAACTCTCAGAAACCGATTTACCCGAGAGATCTAAAGTCTAATACACCGGAAATGCTTCGGTTAGGCAGATGGCTCGAACAAGAAAAAGTGTACTTGGAAATCAAGAGAGGCTATAAGCCGTCTAAGAAATTCAACTATTACATTAAGAATGACGAGTTGGGTCAGCTGATTCTGTCCTTCGCTCTTCAGCAGCCTGGTACGGCAAGAAACGGAAAGAGCAAAATCTTCGAGGCAAGCACCTATGATCGTATCTTTAAAGTGAATTATGAGAAAGATCCAGACAAGAAAGGATTTGTCCTTGATTTAATTGATTTGGATAGCAGATATCAAGAAATCGAGAAAAAATATAAGCTCGGCGGCCTAGACCCAATACAAACCGAAATACTGAAAAACGGCAAGCAGATGATCTTTGCGATTATGGGTATTTGTTATCGCTTGGCTAATGGAGAGTTTTCTGAAGCAGAACTCTTGAATTCTCCAAAATCTGCGGCAAATATCCCATTTACATATGGTAAGTTCATTTCTTGTTATACCAATGATGATCTGGAGAAACGTCTGGAGCGTGTCATAAAATCAATTGTAAAGATCCTGACAGATTCCTACAAAATGGCACTCAGCAACAAGCAGGTAACCAGCGTGAGTAACTATTTCAAATCGGATGCAAAGTACTACTCTGATATCCTGCAAAGCTTTGCGCAAATGCTCGATTTTATGGTGGGCGACGAACTCAAGCAAAATATTGTGATTTTCAAACGCGGATAACAAAGCAAAAACGGTATCACACCAGAAAGAGTGTGGTACCGTTTTTTGCTTTGTTTTATCAAATGATTGTTGCCTCAAAGAAAACCCTTTTAGCACGAGCAACCTTGAAAACAAATACTGGGAATGTTGGATGAGGGCTTACCTCGCAGAAGCAATTGCTAAACTTGTTTGTGACCAACTCAATTGCGCTTTCCACATTTTCTTTAGGCATACAGCACTTGTTATCCTGGATGGTAGTTAAGGGCAACAATGCCTTTTCGATGCGTTCAATATTTGGCTTCATCTTATGTCTCCTATAATGTGAAACTTACGCTCTTGGTTCGTTGATTAGTCTTGCAATATATTCCTGCTCGTCGGGGGTGATGCGGAAATGCTCATACAAATTTGCATCATCCCAACGTTGACTCAAGTCGACCAGTGGGACAAAGCGGAAGATGTCCTTGGCCATATTATGATTATTCTTAGCAAGAATCATCATAAAGCGGAAGAATCTGGTTTTCATATACTGCACAAGATTTTCTGCTTCTGTTTGACTTTCAACAACTCGAACAAGCAAATGAGAGTCTGTGCAAAGAGATGCAGGCTCGGACACAAATGGCGTACTGATAATGGAGTGAGGCAGTGCATCTTCACCTGGGCTTGCTTTGGCGACCAAAACTTTCCAAGAATTAATTAACGGTTCTTTTTCGGAATAGTTTGGTATCTTTGAAGGGTTAATATACTGCAGTTGGTTACGAGGCATATATACCTTCAAATATCCAGGCCTACGTGTGCGGCTCCCCTTTAAGTTTGAAGCCAACTTGAAAACATTTCTGGTATATGCACCATTGCGCAAGCTTTCATAACCCAGAGCAAAAACCTTGTTGAGGATATCGATTCCTCGACTATATCGGATTAAAATGGAATCGTCTATAGTCTTTAGCGGTCGTTTTTGATAATCAACGAAATTGTTGATATAGCTGTAGAATTCACAGTCGCCTTCGTGGTTTTGATCCCACAGGAATCGACAAACACCACCTCGCAAAGCTACATCGGTATCAATATACATTTCCGGGTCGGGATAGTCGTGCCATACCGAAATGTGTTGATCATTAAGGATCGATTGCCGGAATTCCTCCAAGCCATCTCCACGACCACCAGAATACCAGTTTGCCTTTACGAACATTGCAATATATTGAGGGTTTAATTGTTTTGCAATGCCGTAGAAATGCTGATAAATAGCACTGCCACTGCCAGAGCCGCTACGTCCACCGCCATCAGGTCTGTTGTACGGGGGAACAACAATGATCACATTGGGTGTTAATTGTGCTAGGCGTTCAATTCGCTCTTGTGCGTTTGACTCTAACAAAGAGAAAGTGGTGAAATTCAAAATGTATTCTAACGGTAGTCCTAAAGACTCGTATACCTTTCTTGTTAGTTCGTATGTGAGTCTAGACGTAGCGACAGAATAGATTTTTGGCTTGTTTTCACCGGGGAAACGCTTGCAAATTTCATAGGCAAGTTCACCTTGTTTGGTGGCTAAATCCAGAATGACACTATCCTCGGAAAATACCTCTTCATCGATCATGTCCAGAAGATCGTTAGCTACATTCTGTGGTGTAACCACTTCGGATTCGGAGATCCGGGACAATTTTCGCATAGCGATATTTGCTCGCTCAATGGGGGAGATTGTTTCATCTCGGCCAAGGGTGTTCACACGATTAATGGTGTAATCCAATTTGGATAACTTGAACTCAGAAGCTTTGGCATAAATGAGAGATAGAAAATCAACATCCAAGCCGACATGTTGAGAGATTCGCAAGTTATCTTCGTTTCGGGGGATACTCTCAATGACTTGCAATAGCGAGGCAACAGGATCATGTGTGAGGAAAGCGTAGAAGAGAATTCGCATATAGTATGCCGCTAATTTCTTCTCTAGATCATCCTCGTTAACTGTCGGTTGAGGTTCTGCTTGATTGCCAGGTGCAGTGGGGCTAGCGGAGTTTGACGCAGCCGGGATATCCAAGTCAGTACCTTCTCCTTCGGAGGGAGCAAGCTCAATGCCCTTACGATCTTTTAATGGCTTGAGTGATGCAATAAGAGCCTTAATCTCATCGCTCTCTAAAAGAACGTTATCAAAGGGAATGTCGATAGCTTCGTCGAGAATGCTCTTATCTGCGGTATACTGTCTAACTGCATCAATGATATTCTGCGGAGTTATCTCACACATCTTGTTTGCGTTGATTGCAAAAATAGGAGAGATTTTCAGTTCTCTGTCTATACTTGTGACGAGTGTATCATTACCACGAAGCTCTCTGTTGGTGTTATAAAACAAAGATTTCAACTCTTGCAGATGGAACATCCGATCAGGGCAAAAATCAACCAACAGCGTTTGGGGCTTCATATTTAGTTTTATGACTCCCTCATCGCTGCGAATCTCTTGCACATAGGGATTCTGAAGGCGGAAGATTGCCTGATCGTATTCCTGGGGAGAAGAGGTGTCCTTGAAATACAGCATCGTGTCCCATTGAGCAACTGTGCTGCCGGTAAGAAACTTGTTGACAGTAAGAGATATCGTCTTTTTTCCTTGGCTTTCGCAGTCTGCGATCTTTTTCTTGAGATCTTCTATGTTTTCTATAGTGGAATCATATCCGGCAATATTTATCACTTCGTAATCGCAGAGATTTTTCCATATGCCTTGGTTTTGCAGCAAAAGTTCTTCCAATGCATCACAAGAGGTTCTGTAAGGGAGAACACATACAATATGCTGGCACATCTTACCATTTTTGATTTTGCTCAGATCTAGGAAACTCAAGACGTTTTCGTCATCTTGTGTTCCGTCAATTGCCTGGAAGATTTCTGTTATTTCGCTTTCGTTTTCAAAATGTCTATGAGAATTACTGCCGTCTTTTACCATAGAACATGCTCGGAAAAGTGCGGAGAAAGCGTAAGTATGACCGCCTTTTTTTAGTTCCTGAAGCTTTGCTTTGGCAGCTCTGGATGGCTCAAAAGCAAATCGAATCATTTGAGGGAAACCAAAATAAGGGTTATCCCACTCCTTGCATTCGGTTTGGTCTTCTTCAGATTGTTCCTGTAGCAAAAAATGTTCATCATCCCATGCTCTTTGAGCATCAATTATGTCAGCAAACTGACAAAAGGCGATTATATCTTCCTTTTCAAATTCATCACCCATTAGGATTCTGTAAGGGGTTCCAGAAAGATGAAGACGATACTTAGCGTTTAGAGACTTGACCTCCTGTTCAAATTCGTTTGTTGCACCGTCATATGATTCTAATTCGGTTGCAACTTGATGCGTACTAATGTTGCTTTCTCGCAAGACCCTACCATATTCTTCTGCCCGCGCACCATAGTGAGTTTCATCGATGATCAACAGGTCGACACTATGTTCAAATAACTCTCGATGACGTTCTTTAATATCAGTGCCTTGCAGATCTTGCAACGTTAAGAAAATAGCAACCTTTTTGCCTGCGGAAAGGACAGTAGAAATTGTATCAGTTTCCAATGTTGTTCGGTCAAAGAACGCATAATCAGAAAACTTGACATGGCTTTCAATATTCTTTTTCCACTCGCTACGCACATCGCCCTTTGCAGAGACAATTAAGACGATTTTTAAATCTGGTATTTCATTTGCGCAGCATAGCGCTGTGAATGTTTTGCCAAATCGCATAACTGCGTACATCAACAAATTCCTACGACCGGCAGCAATGGCTTTCTTAAAATTATCAATAGCCTCTTGCTGGTTCTCTCGTGGTTCAAAGACTTGAGTTCTTTCATAGTGCTCCTGTGCGTGAACTCTAGGCTCGGAATAGAATTGATATCTGCCATCACCCGTGTTTTCACTCAGCTGGATGTCTGAGATAGCATCAACCACATCCTCAGTAGATGCGTCTTTAAAGAACTCATTAGAAAAATGTCGGCTACCTGCTTCTTCGCGTGTGAGACGTTCGCGCTTTCTTTGCTTGATTAGAAAATCATGGACAGCATAATCACGAAAGTACGCGCCATGGTCTGTTTTGGCGCTGCAAGAAAATACCGGGGTCAAATCATCATAGTATTTTCTCCATTCCTGATATCTAATATGAAGCGGGCGATGAGTATCACCAACTTTTAGATATTTGGGATAGGTGCCGGTTTCAAATGCGTATATTTTGGGTTCAACTCTACCAAATAATACATTATCTAATGCCGAGGTATCTATCATAAAATAACCTCCCGAAAGAATCAGTTAGAATAGAGATAATTGATCATCGTCGCCTGTATATGGTTTGAATACATCAGTGATGATGAAATCCAACTCTAAGCCAGCGGTAGATGCAACAAAGTGAAGAGCAATAATATCACCCAAGTTACTTTGATTGAAGAATTGCAGTACTTGTTGTTGATCCTCATTTGAGAGGCCTATGGCAAAGATGTCAATTTTCTCAGAGCTCGAGAAGAGAGAGACTAGTTGCGGAATATAGTTGATAAAATCTAAGTAGCGCGATACGCCAATAGAGATATCTGCCTTGCTAGACTCGTAGGGCATAATTTCATCGAAAATTGAGACTTGTTGCTTAATTACGGCACTATCGCAAGGTGTGTTTATACGATCCAGTTGGGCAAGGATTTTCTCGGCAACACATCGCATGATTTCTGTTGGCACCGCTTCACCGATACAATGCCGAATGTTCATTTCGTGTTTGCGCAAATAAGCATCCGAGTTTTGAGGAGTCAGATCCTCGTCTTCTGTTGTCCACTTGAATGTATCTGGGATAGTCATAATGCGCATCAATTCACGAATGCTAAGAACGCGTGTGTCACTGGGGTGGATGGTGTCCTGGCTGGATAGAACATCGTTTCTAGTTGCAACACATGCACCGGGCTTGTCCCAAAACAGTCTGCGATACTTGTTGCCCATATAGGCGCCTTTAAGAATTACACGATTGCCGTGCTGATCAATTTTGTAAGGCTGTTTTTCGACGGGTTTATCAAAGGCGCTTTGCCCTTCCTTTAAATCTTCTATCCACTCAATCTGATGGACAGGGAATGGCCGAGCAAAATGTAGAGGATCTACTGTATCCTTCTCACCGAATTTTAAGCTAGGAAAGCTTCCAATGGCCTCGCGTAAAGTAATCTCACGACGACGAGTGGGGAAAAGATTAAGTGGGGAAATCTGCGGAAGATGTTTGCTTGTGCCGATCACTAGTGTACGAGGACGACTGGAAGGAACACCATAATCTTTAAAATTGACAATCTTATAGTAAATGTTGTACTCCTCAGATAAGTTGCGAATAATGCTTTCCTTGATGGGAATATCTTCTCCATTAATATCAGTACAAATAGATGTCAGGAACGCACGAACATTTTCAAAAACAAAGATTTTAGGGTGAATCTGCTTAATGATTTTGATGGCTTCGACAACCAAAGAGTTTCTGATTTGCTCGTGGTCATTCTTTTTATAGTTGACAGTGGACATGCCTTGGCACGGAGGTGTTGCGAATACGACATCAACTTGTTCTAACCCCTCGCATTCTTTCCACATATCAATTTCTTTAAATAGAAGATCTTTGGTTTCTTCCTTTGTTATATCGCCGCATACATAGCCAGATTCGTATTCACACTTATGATTTGCGCGCTGAACTGCGATTCGTGTTTTGAGCAACTCGTTAGTTGCAATGCATCTGAAACCATTCATTTTAAAGCCGTAACAGCCAACGCCTGCACTGCTAAACAAGCTAATATAGGTAGGTTTTTTCTGTATCATTTGGGAATGCCTCCACTAATAATTCTCTTAATATATTTCTTCTAGTATATATTCTTGGCAATTATCTTTCTGGTACAAGTTCCATGATATCGTCAATTTGGCAATCCAAGGCTGTACAGATTTTTAGCAATACCTCGGTGGTAACATGTCCACCTTTACCCATTTTTGTGATGGTGGCGGGGCTGATGCCAGCTTGAGTGCTGAGATCCTTTTTCTTGATGTCTTTGTCGATCAGCAATTTCCAAAGCTTCTTATAACTCACAGCCATAACTATTCTCCTTTTGGAATAACAAAAGCTCTGTATACTGCCGGAACTTTTGTTTTTTTCAAACAGTCAGTGCTTCACCGCACTCGACAGTATTATCCATATTATAGCGTCCGTTGACAAGAAAATCAAGATAATTTATAAATCCGCACGATTTTTGCTGAAAAATTGGCGGTGTGAATTTGAAAATATAGCTTCACTATATCAATAATGTATGGTAATATGCTGATGCGAAACGCTGTGGTATCGGAAAGGAGTAAAATTTGAAGAAAGATAAACGCAGTGATGGCGATGGAACATATCGTCAACGATCAGATGGCCGTTGGGAATGCCGAATAATGACCGGCAGACGCAGCGACGGGCATCTGGTATACAGATACCTTTATGGAAAAACCCAACGAGAACTCAAGGATAATGTGAAGGCTTGGAAAGAAGATCAAATTGCCGGTTGCTTGTGGAATAAAGAGTATTTCTTCCGCGACTGGGCGGAGATATGGTTTGAACATCACAAAGACAATATTTCCGCAACAACACAATGTAGTTATCGATACACCTTAAATGTGCTGAATGATTACTTTGGTGACAGAAAACTAGATTCCATCAAAGCCTTTGATGTGGAAACCTTTTTAAAGCAACTACGGCGAGAGGGAGGATCAAGATCCCGATTGACGCAATGTCGAGGAATGCTGTTCCAGATTTTCCACAAGGCTGAAGCGAATGATTTGGTTCACAAAAACCCGGTGCGATTTGCGGACAAAATGAGAAACCTCGACCCTATTACCGAAAAGGATTGCTTTACGGTTGAGGAAGTGAAATTGCTGATGGCAAACCTTCCTAACGACCGGATCGGCGCAAGTATCCGCTTAATGCTGGGTACAGGGATGCGTACGCAAGAGATCCTGGCTCTCGAACCCAGGCATATTGAAGAGGACGGATCGGTAATCCAAATCCGGCAGGCCATCAATATGGTGGGTGGTACGGCTGTGGTTGGTGTACCCAAGTCCCGAGATAGCTACCGGGACATACCGGTTCCTCCTGTGCTTCGTCCTTATGCACTATCCTTACGAAATGCAGCGGAACTATATATCTGGCAGTCGGATAAAATGAAAAAGCCCGTCAATCCCACCTATTTCCGCAAACTGTATAAAGCAGCAATAGATAGGATCGACGGGGTGCGATACTTGAGTCCGCATTCCTGCAGACATACTTATGTGAGTCAGCTTCAGGCATTGGGTGTGGATATGGAAACCATCAAGAGTATTGTGGGTCACGCAGATCTGGATATGACCAGACATTACCTTCATGTCCAAGAACCTGTCCGAAAAGCCGCCGCCTTGAAATTGAACGACGCATTTTCGTTGGAAACAAAGGATGATTGAGTTTTTCTATATCAGCGAAATCAAACCGCCAATTGTAGGCAGAATTGTAGGCAGGACATTTCCGCAAAAACTAACGAAAAATGGCAGGTTCGGAAATTAACCAAAAACCCGCCAAAATAGCGATTTTTGTAAAGAAAAAGTACCGAAAACACGGTGTTTTCGGTACTTAGTGGTGGAGATAAGCGGGATCGAACCGCTGACCTCTTGAATGCCATTCAAGCGCTCTCCCAGCTGAGCTATACCCCCATATTGCGCCTGCGATTGCAGACAGCTTTTGTATTATAACTGTGGAGGGGG